>JAFTDN010000170.1 GCA_017454165.1 Bacteroidales bacterium
GCAATATCCCACACTATCAGGAACTGCTAGCACTGCTCAACTCCGCTGGCATTAAGCAGGAGATGCCGCACGACATGTTTGAGTGGATATACATACACATGGCAATCAATGCTGCGGTAAGCTCAACAGCCGCCCGCAACGGTGGGATTGATAATCCCAATAGACTTGCGCACAAGCTGATGGGCAGTTCGAAAGAACTCGCACTGGCCGTGCGGTGCATCCGCGAGACGGTCAAAACGGTTGCGGCCCGTGGTGTAGATCTGAAGCTTTACCGCAACGAGCTGCTACCATACAAAATCCCAGCCCGCATTGCGGGGCTCGTGATGAAGCGAATGTTTCGGCGCAATGAGCTGGTCTCCAGAATTATGACGCTACACAATGATGTCGATGACATCGTGTACGGGTGTAGGTGCATATACGATGAGGCCATAAAGCGCAACCTAGACCTCCCATTATTCTATGGCAACATGAACAAAATCCTCTCCACTTTACAAGGCCAATAGGCATGGCGAAGAAAAGGAATAGAATTCAGCATTATATTACCATTCACTTTCGTTTTTTATCTTTTAAATATATCATAAGCGCTATCGTATGCAGGAGAGTCGATGGACAGCAGGTTGAGCACGGAGTGGAAAACATGATGCTGCTCGATAACCGCTGGCAGCTCGCCCAAAGGGGCATCTTGCTGGCTCGAAGTGGGCTTGTAGTCCCTGAAATTCTCCGAAGTCCACACTATGAATGGTATTTCATACTGCACCCTTGGGGCCAGCTTCATGGGAACACCGTGCATAAACATCTTGTTCTCGCCCAGCGATTCGCCATGGTCGGAAACGTAGAGCATGGCGCTATTCCAACCTGCCATCGAGCGCAATATGTTGATAATACTGTCCAGCAGAAAGTCGGTGTACAATATGGTGTTGTCGTAGGCATTGACCAGCATGTCAAGATTTTTCTCTCCATCTTCTACATTTTTGGCCACGGGCCTGTACACCTCAAACTCCTTGGGATATTTGTCGGCATATTTGGGGCCGTGGCTGGTGCTGGTGTGCAGCACAATTAGCACTTTATCTTTTGAGCTGGACTCTATACGCTCACGCAGCCCTGCTAGGAGTATCCCATCGTAAGCTCCATTCACGTCGGGATACAGCTTGCTAAGGTCGTTGTCGGTGAGATATTCGTCAACATGTATCGGCGGTTCGCCCCAGTTGGTCGTGCGCCATGCCACATCAACCCCAGTTCTGAAAGCATAGTTGGGCAGCAGCTCATACAGGTCGGAGCTGTTCACAGGCTCAAGAATGGCTTTAACTCCTGCCGTGGTGTAGGTGGCGCACGAGTTGGCCTGGAACGTCTTCAGCCCTTCTTGTTTTGATAGCAGCGGATTGGTTTCGCGATTGTAGCCGTAGAGCTGGAAATTGACCCTCCGAGCCGATTCGCCTATAACGAGCACCACAGCGGTCTTTTCGTTATCTCGAATTGTGCCATCGGGCAGCTTTATTCCTTCGGCCTGCTTGGCGTGTTTAAAATTTGCCACGCGAATGCTGTTCACTATGTATGACCAAGGCTGCACCAATCCTCCCAATTCGGTGTCGTGCTGACCGATCCACAGGGTTTGGTTGATATTCGCCAATGCCACAACAAGGACTACGGCCAAAGAGCCCCCACAGTGAATGCCCATTTTTTTAGCTTTGCCCCAGACTATAGGCTGTAGCAAGCACCATAAGCCAGGCAGAATGCCAAATGCAAAAATGAAGAGCCATAGCCCCCAGCTAAAGAATCCCGATGCCTCTGAGTATCTAGTGTTAAACACATTGCTTACGGTTGTTTCATCTATTATCACGTTATAGGTGAATATAAAATAAACAGCTGTGGCGTTGATGAACGAAAGGATGAAGAGCAGAATTCGCCCCGCAAATCGCATTAAAAACATAGCCAGATAGGTCATCATAAAATTGAGCAACAGCATGATAACCACTAGCGATGCTATTAAAAATATCTTGCCGCCTATATTTGCGTTGGTATTGTGGACTACATAATTAAAAAAAGGTATGTTGAATAGCAGCAAAGTCCCAACGCTGACGATGCACGAAAACGCGAAGAGCGAAATGGGACGGACAAGTTTATTTTTCACATCGCCTATCCTGCGAAATAATTCAACTATCATATTCTGAAGCATTTGTTTTAGGTTTTAAAAGCTTATTTTTCCCAAAGTAGAACATCAGGCATGGCGTAATAAAACCAATGACGCTGCCCATGCAAACATCCGAAAGGAAGTGCTGCGAAAGATATATACGCGAATAGCCACCTAGAGCAGCGAGCAGCAGCGGTAGCAAGAGCAACAGATAGCGAGGCGACCATTTTTGCGATGCGCGTTGCCCTAATTGGAAGGCCATCAGCAGTGCGCAGCAGGTAAAGAAAACGAAAAAGGTAGAGGTGTGCCCCGATGGGAACGAATTGCTATGGTGCATTTTCACGCCCTCCACCAGGGGCAACGTCAAATCGGGGTAGCTCTCAAATACGCTCACAGGCCGTGGGGCGGAGAAAAGCTTTTTCAAAACCCATGTGCCAAGACCGCCAGACAGTTCGCATAGCACGTAAAATAGCGTCAGCCTAACCTTCTTTCTGAATAAGGGTATCAGCGCCAGAACATACAGGGGCCATTCGGCCAATTTGGAGAACGATTTGAAAAACACATCGCAAATAGATGAGTGCCATCTGTTTAGCATCAAGTGGAGTTCCAACTTCGGGAAAGTTGCAAGCAGCACCAGCATTAGCGCTAACAAGGCCAGATACGCTAGGCCATAAACTGAAAAAGCTTTCTTCATCATTAACTAAAGCAACCTCATTTTTCATCATTCCCGCACCACTCCTCCAGCCCCTGCTGAAGGCACAATGCCGCAGCAAATTTTTATTTATACGAAGCAAAATACCAACGGTTGCACCATAGCCCATATTTTCTCATCGTATCGTTAGCAACAGTTTGATTAACAGCATATTATTCCTATACCGCATGACTAACGCCGCCACAATGCTCCCATCCGCCGCCGAACACCTGCCAGCTGCCCATTCATCGCTCTAAACCCTTATTCCGTTTGCACGGATAAATCACAATCAGTATCTTTGCGGGCCAAAACCATGCTCCGAGCAGCATAAGAAGAATACGCATAATGAGCTCCAAATTCAACGAATACAAAGGGCTTGACCTGTGGCGCATCAACCAGGAGGTGCTTGAGCGCTGGGCCAACAACGACACCTTTAAGCAAAGCGTCGAAACCCGCAGCGGCCACCCCGCATTCGTGTTCTACGAGGGGCCGCCATCGGCCAACGGTATGCCCGGCATTCACCACGTGATGGCGCGTACCATAAAGGACGCCATTTGCCGCTACAAAACCCTGAAAGGGTTCAAGGTGGAGCGCAAGGCTGGTTGGGATACGCACGGACTGCCCGTGGAACTGGGCGTTGAGAAGATGCTCGGCATCACCAAGGAGGACATCGGCAAAAGCATTAGCATTGCCGACTACAATCAGGCATGCCGCAAGGAGGTGATGAAATACACCGACCGCTGGGCCGACATCACCCACAAAATGGGCTATTGGGTCGATATGGAACACCCCTACATCACCTACGACAACCGCTATATCGAAACCCTGTGGTATTTGCTGCAACAGCTGTTCGACAAAGGATTGCTATATAAGGGCAAAACCATTCAGCCCTATTCGCCAGCCGCTGGCACTGGCCTTAGTTCGCACGAGCTCAATCAGCCCGGCTGCTACCGCGATGTGAAGGACACCACCTGCGTGGCTCAATTTGCCGCCGTGATGGACGCTAAGGCCAAAACCCTGTTCGCCGCCACCCAGTTGCCAGTGCACATTCTGGCCTGGACCACCACACCGTGGACACTGCCCTCGAACACCGCGCTGGCCGTACATCCCAACGTGCGCTACGTGCTGGTGGAGACCTACAACCCCTACACCAATCAACCCATGGCCGCCCTGATGGCCAAGGAACGCCTGTACGCCTACCTGCCCGCCGACACCGCCGAGCTCGATTTCGACAGCTACAAGGCGGGCGACAAGAAGATACCCCACCGCGTGGTGGCCGAGTTCGCTGGCCGCGATTTGGTTGGCGTGGCCTACGAGCAGCTCATACCCTGGGTTAAGCCCGAGGGCAAAGCCTTTGAGGTGATCCCTGGCGACTATGTTACCACCGAAGACGGTACGGGCATTGTGCATATCGCCCCCACCTTCGGTGCAGATGATGCCCGCGTGGCCAAAGAGGCTGGCATTGCGCCCCTGATTGTGCGCGATGCCCAGAACAACGCCGAGCCAATGGTCGATAGGCAGGGTAGGCTTTATCCCATAGCCAACCTGCACCCCGATTTTGTGCGCAGCTACGTGAATGCCGACCTCTACGGTCAGTATGCTGGCCGCTATGTGAAAAACGCCTACGACGACACGCTCACCGACCAAGACACCACCCTCGATGTGGACTTGGCCGTGATGTTGAAGCAAGAAAACAAGGCGTTCCGCATAGAGAAGCACACCCACAGCTACCCCCACTGCTGGCGCACCGACAAGCCCGTGCTCTACTACCCGCTCGACAGTTGGTTCATCCGCGTAACCGCGCTCAAGGAGCGTATGGCCGAGCTCAACACCACCATCAATTGGAAGCCCACCAGCACTGGCACTGGTCGCTTTGGCAAATGGCTCGAGAACCTGATGGACTGGAACCTGTCGCGCTCGCGTTTCTGGGGTACGCCCCTGCCCATTTGGGCAACCAAAGATCGCTCCGAAACCATCTGCATAGGCTCGGTTGAGCAGCTCAAAGCCGAATGCCAAAAGGCTGTTGATGCTGGTTTTATGTCCACCAACCCGCTAAGCAACTTCGTGCCCAACGATTTCAGCGACCAAAACTACAACCAAATCGACCTACACCGACCATTTGTCGATGACATCGTGCTTGTGTCGGCCAGCGGCAAGCCCATGCACCGTGAGCCCGACCTAATCGACGTTTGGTTCGATTCGGGCGCAATGCCCTACGCGCAGGTGCACTATCCTTTCGAGAACAAGGAGATGTTCGACAAGGTGTTCCCCGCCGATTTCATTGCCGAGGGCGTGGACCAAACCCGTGGCTGGTTCTACACCCTACACGCCTTGGCCACGCTGCTGTTCGACTCGGTGGCGTTCAAGAACATCATATCCAACGGACTGGTGCTCGACAAGAATGGCAACAAAATGAGCAAACGCCTTGGCAACGCCGTGGACCCCTGGCAGGTGATTGAGCAGCACGGTTCCGACCCCCTGCGCTGGTACATGCTCACCAACTCGCAACCCTGGGACAACCTAAAGTTCGACGTGGAGGGCGTTGAGGAGGTTAAGCGCAAATTCTTCGGCACGCTCTACAACACCTACTCGTTCTTTGCCCTCTACGCCAATGTGGATGGGTTCGACCACCAGCAGCCCGAGGTGCCCGTGGAGCAGCGCCCCGAAATCGACCGCTGGATACTGTCGCTCCTCAACAGCCTCATTGTTGAGGTTGAAGATGCCTACGAGAGCTACGAGCCTACTCGCGCTGGCCGCGCCATTCAGGACTTCGTGAACGAGCAGCTGAGCAACTGGTACGTGCGCCTCAACCGCAAACGGTTCTGGGGCGGACAGCCCTCGACTGACAAAACGGCAGCCTACCAAACGCTCTATACTTGTCTCGAAACCGTGGCGCTGCTGGCTTCGCCCATAGCCCCATTTATCACCGACCAAATATTCTCCGACCTCAATAGCGTTAGCCGCCGCCATGCCGAGAGCAGCGTGCACCTAGCCCAGTTCCCCAAGGCCAACACCGCCCTAATCGACAAGGCCTTGGAGGAGCGTATGCAGATGGCGCAGAGCATCTGCTCGCTGGTGCTGGCCCTGCGCCGTAAGGTGAACATCAAGGTGCGTCAGCCCCTGAGCAAAATCATGGTGCCTGTGCTCGACGAGCGTTTTGGTCAGCAGCTACAGGCCGTGCAGAACCTAATCCTCAGCGAGGTGAACGTCAAGGAGCTGGAGCAGATAACCGACGATGCCGGCGTGTTGGTTAAGCGTATAAAGCCCAACTTCAAAACCCTTGGCCCACGCTACGGCAAATCCATGAAAGCCATATCGGCACTAATTGCGCAGATGCAGCAGGCCGACATTGCTGCGCTTGAGCGCACTGGCACAGCCACGCTCAACCTGCCCGAAGGCCCCGCCGAAATCACCCTGGCCGATGTCGAAATCACCAGCGAGGACATCCCTGGCCTCACCGTAGCCAGCGAGGGTCGCTACACCGTGGCCTTAGACATCACCATCACCGAGGAGCTACGCCTCGAGGGCATAGCCCGCGAGCTGGTGAACCGCATCCAGAACATGCGCAAGGATGCTGGATTCGAGGTAACCGACAAAATCAACATCGACATAAAGCCCTCCCAGCTCATGGCGCAGGTAGTCCGGGTTCACGGCAGCTACATAGCCAGCCAAACCCTAGCCATGCAGATACAGCTCACCGACAATATTTCTGGCACGATTATTGATATTGACGAGGCGACCTCCACCGAGCTGAAGGTCTCCAAATGCTAGCAACATTTTTTTAACCAATAAATTACACAACCATGAAGAAAGCAATTTTTGCAGTAATCGCCATGCTGGCCATAGGCCCCATGGCCAAAGCCCAGCTCTACGTGGGCGGCTCAATAGGAGTGAACACCCAAGCAGGCAAAGAGACCGAGGAGAATGAAACCGAGAAGCTGCCCCAAACCACCAACCTCAACATCAGCCCCGAGGTAGGGTTCTTCCTCTCCGACCAGTTCGCCGTGGGAGCCTACATCAACACGGCATTCTCGTTCGGCAACACCCGCGCCACCGACCCCATCAAGACGAGGTCCACCCAATTTGGCATAACCCCATACGCCCGCTACTATGCCATACAGAGCGACAAGTTCGGCGTATTCCTAGAAGGCCAGGTGTTCTTCTCCCACCAAAGCAGCAAGACCATAGGCGGCGGAGTAACCGTTGATGGCCCCAAGACCAACAGCTTCGGCGTGGCCATTGTGCCGGGCCTGGCCTACAGCCTCACCGACAACATCCAGCTGCAAATGCGCCTCAACGTACTGGGCGCACACTTCACGCACACCTCCACCACCTCTGGCGATGGCAAAGAGACAACAGCAAACAACTCCTGTGGCCTCAACATCAGCACCCAAAACGTGCTGGGCAGCCTAGGCGGCATCCAGGTGGGATTCATCTACAAGTTCTAAGACCTACATCTCGAAACTACAGCTGGGGAGGGCATGGAGGCTCTCCCCAGCTCGTTGTACCCCCTCAAACAGACAAAAACACCCCCAAACGTTGGCGAATTAAACAACTAGTTTGTATATTTGCGCCAAATTCTGAATGAGCCATGGCAGAGAAGACGAGATACTCAGACGAGGAATTGGCCGAATTCAAGGAAATCATCCTAAACAAGCTCGAAAAGGCCCGCAAGGACTACGACCTGCTCAAGAGCACCATAACCCTGGACGAAAGCCACGGCACCGAGGACACCTCGCCCACATTCAAGGTGCTAGAAGAGGGCGCGGCCACCCTATCGAAAGAGGAAAGCGGCAAGCTGGCCCAGCGCCAGCTCAAGTTCATACAGCACCTTGAGGCCGCGCTGGTGCGCATCGAGAACAAGACCTACGGCATCTGCCGCGAGACAGGCAAGCTCATCTCCAAGGAGCGCCTGCGCGTGGTGCCCCACGCCACCCTGAGCATCGATGCCAAGAACAACCAAAAGTAGCGCACAAAACGCACGCACCACCCCCACCGCTATGAGCGATAACCGATGGACCTCGCCACGCGCCTTGGCCATCGCCATCATGGCGGCGGTGCTGCTGGCCGACCAGCTGCTGAAGCTGTGGGTGAAAACCCACATGGCCATAGGCGAAGAGATACACGTGGCTGGCAACTGGTTCATCCTCCACTTCACCGAGAACCCGGGCATGGCCTTCGGCATGAAGTTTTGGGGCAGCGGCGGCAAAATCGCCCTGAGCATATTCCGCCTGCTGGCCATTGGGGCCATCGGCTACTACCTGCACCTGATAATATCGCGCGGAGCAAAGCACGGCATAGTACTGGGCATAGCCCTCATAATGGCCGGTGCGATGGGCAACATGATTGACAGCTCGCTCTACGGCCTGATATTCGACAGCGGCACCACCTACCACGCCGATGGGGGGTATTGGGCCGCCTACCCAGGCGTATCGCAGCTAGGCGGCGGCTACACGGGATTTCTACAAGGTTGCGTAGTGGATATGTTCTACTTCCCCGTAATAGACACCACGCTGCCCAGCTGGGTTCCCTTCTGGGGCGGCGAGCCGTTCGTATTCTTCCGCCCGGTGTTCAACATTGCCGATGCGGCCATATCGTGCGGGGTAATCTACCTGCTGCTGTTCCAGCGCAAGGCGCTGATGGCCACCGATGGGCCGCAGCTGGACGCTGCGGCCTAGGAGCAGAGGCCGCACAGCATCTGCACACATTAATTATAGACGGCGTATCGATTCGCTACCGTCTCTTTGTGCCCTTACCCTTACTGGCCCTGCCCTTGGGCTGCGCCGAGGGCTTTTGGGGCTTCGTGCGTCCCCCGTGCGCCTGCTGGGTTTCATCGATGCCCACCACGCGGAAGTCCACCTGCTTGCGCTCGAGGCTCGTGCGGTACACCTCCACCATCAGCTGCTGGCCCAGCTGGAACACGCGCCCCGTGCGCTCGCCCACGAGCGAGTAGCTCTCCTCATCGAATGTGTAGTAATCATCGGTGAGGTCGCGCAGGGCCACCAGCCCCTCGCACTGCGAATCGACCAGCTCCACGAACATGCCGAAGCTGGTAACGCCCGAGATGGTGCCCATAAAGCGCTGCCCGCGCTTGTCGGCCAGAAACTCCACCTGCTTGTACTTGATGCTGGCCCGCTCGGCCTCGGTGGCGCGAATCTCCTGGCTGGTAGCGTAGGCGCACTGCGCCTCGAGCGCATCGGCGTTGGCACTGGCTTGGCCTTCGAGGTAGAGGGCCAGCAGGCGATGCACCAGCATGTCGGGGTAGCGGCGGATGGGCGATGTGAAGTGCGTGTAGTGGTCGAACGCCAAACCGTAATGCCCAATATTGTTGGTGGAGTAGCGCGCTTTGGCCATGGTGCGAAGTGCTAATGTCTCTATCATATTCTGCTCGATTCGCCCACGTGCGCGGGCTATCAACTGGTTCATCGACCTACCAATCTGCCTATCGCTGCGGCCCTCGAGCGAGTAGCCAAAACGCGCCACGAAGGTGCGAAATGCGGCGAGCTTTTCGGAGTTGGGGCGGTCGTGGATGCGGTACACGAAGGGCAGCTCGCGCCTGCGCGATAGCTCGCGGCCCACGAACTCGGCCACCCTGCGGTTGGCCAGCAGCATGAACTCCTCTATTAGCTGGTTGGCCTCCTTCGACTCCTTGAAGAACACGCCCACGGGGTGCCCGTGCTGGTCGAGGTCGAACTTCACCTCGACGCGTTCAAAGGCAATCGCGCCCCGCTCGAAACGGCGGCTGCGCAGCTGCTGGGCCAACCTGTGCATGGTGAGGATCTCGGAGTGCATGTCGCCCTGCTCGGTCTCAATCTCCTGCTGGGCTTCCTCATAAGCAAAGCGGCGGTTGGAACAGATAACGGTACGCCCGAACCATTGGTTTTGCACCTCAGCCTGCTCGTTGAGCTCGAATATGGCCGAGAAGCATAGCTTGTCCTCGTTGGGGCGGAGCGAGCATATGTAGTTCGACAGGTGCTCGGGGAGCATGGGCACACATCGATCCACCAGATAGACCGATGTGGCGCGCTGAGCCGCCTCATCGTCGATGGGCGTGCCGGGGCGCACGTAGTGGGTAACATCGGCGATGTGCACGCCCACCTCGATGTGGCCGTTGGGCAGCGTTTGGAGCGACAGCGCGTCGTCGAAGTCCTGCGCATCGGCGGGGTCGATGGTGAGGGTGGGCACGCCGCGCATGTCGCGGCGGCGGGCGCACTCCTGTGGAGTTATGCCCGGCTCGATGGCCTCGGCCAGGCGGGTCAACCCGTCGGGGAAACGGTAGGGCAACTCGTACTCGGCCAGAATGGCGTGCATCTCCACCTCGTGGAGGCCAGGGGCGCCGAGCACCTCCACCACGCGCCCCTGCGGCGAGGGGCTACGCTCGGGCCAGCCATCGATGCGTATAATCACCTTTTGCCCATGCTTCGCGCCACGGGTCGCCTGGGGGGGGATCTCAATCTCGTAGGGCAGCGTGCTCCCCTCGGGGCTAACGCGTATGGCATCGGGGTCGAAATAGATGCAGCCGACAAACTCGCGTTGGGTGCGCTCCAGCACCTGCAGCACATCGCCCTCGATGGTGGCGGCGCGCTTGGCCTGGCGGTGGATGCCTATCTCCACGGTGTCGCCGTGCAGCGCGTGGCTAAGGCTGCGGGGGCCAATCAACACCTCGGTGCCGTTGGAGGTGCGCACGGTGCCCGTACCATCGGGGTTCATCAGGAGCAGGCCCGTGGTGCGGCTAGCATCGGCGGCCAGACGGTACTTGCCCGTGCTGGGCTCTGCGAGCCGCCCTTCATCGGCTAGCTCGCGCAGCACCTCGGTGATTAGGCGGCGTGTGGGGTCGTCCTTCACGGTCAGCCGGGCGGCCAGCTGCTTGTAGTTGAGGGAGGTGCTGGGGTTCGCCTCGAATATGCCCAGGATGGACAGGCGGAGCTCCTTCTTGGTGATACGCCTGGAGGGCGCGTTCTTTGGCTTTGCCATGGGATATGGATGCGTTTGCGGCGGGGCCGATGCACCGCAAATTTACTATTTTTGGGGCAGGCTCACCGCATTGAGGCCACAAAACTCTCCAAATTCAACCATTGGAAAACAAAAGATTTGTAATTTTGTGCGCATCACATCAATCCGCGAACCAACCTAAAAACCAATTGCTTATGAGAACAATCTCTACGAAAATCGCAACCACAGCGGTGCTCGTGCTCGCCATGATGGGCAGTGCCATGGCGCAGGGCACAGTCAGGGGACTGGTGGTTGACGCCGAGAGCGGCGAGCCGCTGATAGGCACCACGGTGTATGTTGATGGCACCACGCACGGCACCGTAGCGGGGCTAGACGGCACCTTCGCGCTGACCGTGCGCCAGCCCAAGGCGCGCATCATGTTCTCCTACGTGGGCTACCAGGACTACAGCACCGAGGTGGAGCTGCAGGGCGACATCGACATGGGGCGCATCACAATGGCCGTGAGCTCGATAGGCGTAGAGGAGGTGCTCGTCACCTCATCGTTCGTGCGCGACCGCACCACGCCCGTGGCCGTATCGACCATTGAGCCGCAGATCATAGTAGAAAAGCTGGGCAACCAGGAGTTCCCCGAAATTCTGAAATCGACCCCCAGCATATACGCCACCAAGGCCGGCGGCGGGTTCGGCGACTCACGCGTGTACGTGCGCGGCTTCGACTCCGACAACGTGGGCGTACTCATCAACGGCATACCTGTGAACGGCATGGAGAACGGCAAGGTGTACTGGAGCAACTGGGCCGGCCTGAGCGATGTTACGGAGAACATGCAGGTGCAGCGCGGCCTAGGTGCCACCCGCTTGGCGCTATCAACGGTGGGCGGCACCATCAACATCATCACCAAATCGACCGATGCCAAGCAGGGCGGCAACGTGTACCTAGGCATGGGCAACGATGGCTATCTGAAGCAGACCTTCACCCTGTCCACCGGCCTGCTCGACAACGGCTGGGCCATCACCATATCGGGCGGGCACACCACAGGCAACGGCTACGTGGAGGCCACCAATTTTGAGGGATGGACCTACTTCGCCAATATCTCTAAGCGCATAAACGACAAGCACCGGCTGTCGTTCAATGCCTTTGGCGCCCCGCAATGGCACAACCAGCGCAACAATCAGCACCTCATTCAGGACTTCCGCGAGAACCCCAAGGGCATACGCTGGAACTCCGACTACGGCTACCGCGATGGCAAGATATACAACACCGGCTACGCCTACAACTACTACCACAAGCCCCAGCTATCGCTGATTCACAACTGGAACATCAGCGAGCGGGCCTCGCTATCGACCCAGGTGTACGCCTCGATGGCCTACGGCGGCGGGCGGCGCGTATTCGGCCCCAACAGCAACTGGCTGGCCCGTGCCTACCCCGGCGGCAAGCCCTACGAGGGCGTTACCAAGCTCACCCCCGAGGGCTACTACGACTACGACGCCGTGATTGCCGAGAACGCCGCATCGGCCACCGGCTCGCAGTGCATCATAGCCAACGCCGTGAACGACCACCAGTGGTACGGCCTGCTCTCCACCTACATCCACCAGCTGGGCAACCTGAAGATCACCGCTGGCCTCGATGGCCGATTCTACAGCGGCGTACATACGTTCGAGATTGATGACCTGCTGGGCGGTGCCTACTTCCTCGACGACAACAATAAGAATCGCGACCCAGGCACCCCGCTCTATAAAGGCGACTTTGTGAGCTACCACAATCTAGGCCAGGTGTACTGGGCTGGGCTGTTCTTGCAGGGCGAATACGTAACCGACCGCTACTCCGCATTCCTGTCGGCCTCGGCGGCCAGCAACAACTACCAGCGCGTTGACTACTTTAACTACACCGGTGCCGACCAGAAATCGAAGCTCGTGGGCACCCTGCCCACCACCGTCAAGGGCGGCTTTAGCTACAACATCAACGAGAACAACTTCGCTTTCATCAATGGCGGATTCATCACCAAAGCCCCCACATTCGACAACTCGTTCCTCAACTACACCAATGCCATCAACGAGCAGGCCCGCATGGAGAAGATTATCACCGCCGAGGTGGGCTACGGATTCCGCTCCGCGACATTCGAAGCCTACGCCAACCTATTCTGGACCAACTGGCGCGATAAGGCTTTGGTGCGCTCCATGGCCGGCCAAACGGCCAACATCCCCGGCATCAACGCCCTGCACCGAGGCGTGGAGCTCGAAGCTACATATAGGCCAATCAAACGCCTAAAAACCAAGTTGATGGTATCGGCAGGCGACTACATCTGGCAGGACGATGTGAACTTCACCCTATACGATGATGCCCAAAAACCCGTGGGCACCTACAACGCCTACATCAAGGGCATACACGTGGGCAACTCGGCGCAGGTAACGGCCTCGCTCGATGTGAGCTACGAGGTGCTGCCCAAGCTCAAAATTGGGGCCGACTGCAACTACTACGGCAAGAACTTCGCCGACTTCAACCCCGTGAACCGCACCAACGCCAACGACCGCAGCGATGCTTGGCAGATACCAGATGCCGTGGTGTTCGACCTGAACGCCAACTACCAATTCAAAATAGGCAAGCTGAATGCCACTATCTACGGCAACGTGCACAACCTATTCAACACCGAATACATACACGATGCTACCGATGGCAGCAAGCACGACATGTACACATCGGTTGTTTACTTCGCCATGGGCCGCACTTGGTCCACTGGCCTCCGCATACGCTTCTAACGCTTAAACACACACCGCGATATGAAACACCTGTTCAGAAACATCATACCCGCAGCCGCCTGTGCGCTCGCGCTGGCCGCCTGCAACCCCCTCGACGATGTGTACTCCAAGCTCGATGAGCAGAAAGAGCCCTACCGCGAGGATATAGCCTATACCCTGACCGAGGCCGATTACACCGCCGCTAGCAACGCCGCCCTGGCCCTAGCCCAGAATGCCGCCGACAGCGCCGCCGCCAAGCGCATAAAGAGCGAGCAGGCATTCAATCCTACCTTTGGCCCAGAGAACCTAGTCCCCGCACAGCTGTCCGCCACATTCAAAGCTCTGAATAAGAAGAGCACGGCCAACGTTACCTACAACATGAACAGCGAGAACCTAGGCCACCTCGACTCTATGCTCGTTCAGCTCAAAACGCACAGCTACACCGTGAATGCCGCTGATTATGCCCATGTGGGAGGTCCAGTGGCCAACATAGAGTATTTCGTCCCATCAATGCCCGCCGCAGAGCACCTCCCTTCCCTGCTGGCTGATACCTTTAAATCGGCCCAAAGTGGCGACTATGCGCTAGTTTCATATAAGCAGAGCCAGTACGAGCCGTCAACGGGTGGTGCTGTTACCAAGACCATATTCTCAGAAGATTGGGAATCTTACTCTAAAAATGACACAATGGGCAAAACGGGCAATTGGCTGGCCTATATCCCGGACTCAGCCCCGACAGGCAAGCAAAGCTATTGGATGATGTACAATCGTGATGCCAATAACTACGTGCAGTTCTCGGCCAACAACTACGGAGGCACTGTGGAGAGCTGGATCATTACGCCGAAGGTGGACATCCCCGCCAGCAGCACTGCCGCGCTAACATTCGACATTAAAATCGGCTACTACACTGCCACCTGCCTGAGCATTAAGGTGTCGAGCGATTTCAATGGTAGCGATGCCGCCGCCGCCACCTGGACCGACATCACCTCCAGCTTCACGCTGCCCACCGAGCCCACAAATGGATACGGGGCGGCGCTGGAAAATGCTGGTACGCATGATTTATCAGCCTATGCGGGGAGGGCTGTTTACATAGCCTTCGCCTACAAGGGCGACTCCGAAAGCGACCCGAAGGCGACTACCACATATCAAATTGACAACGTGAATGTTACCGCCACAACGAGCAGTAGCCGTAACGGGGCCAAGGCCGACCTATTCGAGCAGCGCAACGACGTGTACCGCTACGATGGCACCAAGTGGGCACCCACCAACAAGGTGGTAGCCGTGCAGCCCTCCGAGTACAAGCAGATGGGACTTAGCTCGCTCAACGCCGATAAGGCCAAGCTATTCGTGCCCCAAGTGCTGGCCAGCCGCTATCCTTTCGCCATGGAGGGCGACACGGCCATAGCCGTGTACAAGACCGATGACAAGGGCACCCTGGCGGCCACCAAGTGGACCATGGCCGAGGGCCAGTGGAGCATGTCATCGAGCATTGAGCAACGCACCATGCAGTTCATACATAATGGTAGCGCATGGTTTTTCGACCCCGCAGTGGACTACGTCATGGTTAAGGACGATTATCAGCTCATGGTCGATTACATCGGCAACCACGCCGAACTGGGCAAGTTCTACGACCAGCAGTACAAGAACGCCGAATACTACTACGGATTCTCATCGCGATACAGCAACCTGAGCTTCCGCCTAAGCTATCGTAATCCCTTCTTCTCCAAGGAGTACACACAACCTGCCGAACTCGATTCCGAATTGAGCGCAATCAGCTCAACGGAAGACAAAGTGGCTCTGCTATGGAAGCGTAGCGAGGAGGGCGTGCGCGTATTCTTAGAGCAGCGCTTCCCCAATGCCGTGCCGCAGGTAAGCGGGATAGACGTGCACTACCACGTAACCGTCACCATATACTCGCCTGATGGACTTTCGGCCAGCACTGCCGACAACCAGCTGCACCGCTATTCATACAAGTGCACGGGCAGCAACCCCGCCACGTTTGAGTTTGTGGAGCGCAAGCAGGTGGAGTAAGCACATCCAATAGCGCAAACAACCATGCAATGGGGCCGCGGGCAGCATCGCGGCCCCATTCTGTTGCGCCACAGCGCAAAACGCGGACGAGACCTGCGGGCTGTTCAAATCTTGTTCATAAATAGAGCACCAGCGCAGCTAATTTAGATGCACCACCCCCCCCCCACCCCATGACGCTGTATGCCCCATGGACAGGGACAATGCCAACCGAACAGAGCCCACCAACAATGCACACAACACAACGCAAACAACTGCATACCAGCGCATAAGCAATGGAGACAAAAAAAAATAAGCCCAAAACACCACCGCCCACCTACAGCTTCGATGAGGCCTACAAGGCCAGCATCGACTACTTCAATGGCGATGAGATGGCCGCCAAGGTGTGGGTGAGCAAGTACGCCCTGAAGGACTCGTTCGGCAACATCTACGAGCGCACACCCGACGACATGCACCGACGCATAGCCAACGAGATTGCCCGCGTGGAGGCCAACTACCCCAACCCGCTGACCGCCGAACAGATACACGCCGTGCTGGCCAACTTCCGTTACATAGTACCGCAGGGCGGCCCCATGACCGGCATTGGCAACCAGCACCAGATAGCCTCGCTGTCGAACTGCTTCGTGATAGGGCAATCGGAGCGGGCCGACAGCTACGGCGGCATCATGAAGGTGGACGAAGAGCAGGTGCAGCTCATGAAACGGCGCGGCGGCGTGGGGCACGACCTATCGCACATACGCCCCAAGGGCAGCCCCGTGCTCAACAGCGCCCTGACCTCAACGGGCATAGTGCCGTTCATGGAGCGCTTCTCCAACTCCACCCGCGAAGTGGCCCAAGATGGGCGGCGTGGCGCGCTGATGCTCAGCATAAGCATAAAACATCCTGATTCAGAATCGTTCATCGATGCCAAGATGACCGCTGGCAAGGTTACGGGCGCCAACGTATCGGTGAAGATCGACGATGAATTCATGCGCTGCGCCAAGCAGGGCAAGCCCTACGTGCAGCAGTACCCCATAGACGACCCCAACCCCAAGTACCGCAAGGAGGTGAACGCCGCCGAGCTGTGGAAGAAAATCATCCACAACGCCTGGAAGTCGGCTGAACCCGGCGTGCTGTTCTGGGACACCATACTGCGCGAGTCAGTGCCCGACTGCTACGCCGACCTAGGCTACCGCACCGTATCGACCAACCCCTGCGGCGAGATACCGCTCTGCCCCTACGACTCGTGCCGCCTGCTGGCCATCAACCTCTACAGCTACGTGGAGCAGCCGTTCACCCCCCAGGCCAGCTTCAATTTCGACCTCTTCCGCCAGCACGTGCACATAGCCCAGCGCATGATGGACGACATCATAGACCTGGAGGCCGAAAAGATCGATGCCATAATCGAGAAAATACAGTCGGACCCCGAGAGCGATGACATCAAGGCCGTAGAGCACACGCTGTGGCTCAAGATAAAGGACAAAACGCTCAAAGGGAGGCGCACCGGCATAGGCATCACCGCCGAGGGCGACATGCTGGCCGCCATGAACCTGCAGTACGGCACCGATCAGGCCACTGAGTTCGCCGTGCAGGTGCAGCAGACGCTGGCCGTGGAGGCCTACCGCTCATCGATGCTGCTGGCCCGAGAACGGGGCGCATTCCCCATCTACGATGCGCAGCGCGAGAAGGACAACCCGTTCGTCAACCGCATAAAGAAGGCCGACCCGGCCCTCTACGCCGAGATGGCCAAGCACGGGCGCCGCAACATAGCCCTGCTCACCATAGCCCCCACGGGCACCACCAGCCTGATGACCCAAACCACATCGGGCATAGAGCCCGTGTTCCTACCCGTGTACAAGCGCCGCCGCAAGGTGAACCCCAACGACAAGAACGTGAAGGTGTCGTTCCGCGACCAGTCGGGCGATGCGTTCGAGGAGTTCAACGTGTTCCACCACAAGTTTTTGGTGTGGGCCGAGGTCAACGGCCACAAGCCCAGCGAGGTGGCCCAGTACACCGACGAGCAGGTGCAGGAGCTGGTGCGGCAGTCGCCCTACCACGGCGCCACATCGAACGATGTGAACTGGGTGAACAAGGTGCGCATGCAGGGGCTAATACAGCAATGGGTGGACCACTCCATCAGCGTGACCGTGAACCTGCCCAACAACATCACCGAGGACATGGTGGCCAAGGTGTACGAGACCGCCTGGGAGAGCGGCTTCAAGGGCTGCACCGTGTACCGCGATGGTTCACGCGACGGCGTGCTGGTGGCCCTCACCCCCAAAAACGACCGTCAGGACAGCTTCCCCAGCAAGCGCCCGCAGGTGCTCGACTGCGATGTGCTGCGATTCAAGAACAACTCCGAGGACTGGATAGCCTTTGTGGGCCTGTTCGATGGCCGCCCCTACGAGATCTTCACCGGCCTCACCAACAACGAGGTGCTGCCCATCCCCAAGAGCGTTACCAAGGGCAAAATCATCAAGATAAAAGACACGAACGGCAGCCGCTACGACTTCCAGTACGTCGACAAGTACGGCTACACCAACACGCTGGGCGGCCTGTCGCACATGTTCCAGAAGGAGTTCTGGAACTACGCCAAGCTCATATCGAGCGTGCTGCGCTACGGCATGCCCATCCCCGATGTGGTGAACCTGGTGTCATCGCTCAAGTTCGACAACGACACCATAAACACCTGGAAGGCCGGCGTGGAGCGGGCGCTGCACCGCTACATCCCCAACGGCACCAAGGCCAAACCGGGCAAGAAGTGCCCCGAGTGCGGACAGGAGTCGCTGGTGTACTCCGAGGGCTGCCTGATATGCACCAACTGCGGCCACTCGCGCTGCGGGTAGCCCACGAGAGCCCTACACATCGCCCAAAGCTACCGGGGGAGCAGAACGCTGATCTGCTCCCTCGGTGGCTTTTTTAGGGGATGTGGATGCCATGACACAAACGGCTGGCACTTATTCGTTTATATATTTTATCGGCATATTTGGTAATCGTATCATTCTTTTATCTACCTTTGCAGCGCGGCCCATCAGTCATGTCCAACGCAAACCATAATACAGATGAGCACAGTGCCCATCGTACACGAGAAAACCTTCCGCCGCGATAGAATTGGAAAAAAGCTACACAAAATGCTCCCCTCCGCCAGCAACGATTTTTAATATCATTAGAGAAAGGGGAAGACAAAAGCAAATTTTAATATGATATACAATGATAGTAGATGACAATGCGCTCAAACACTCTTTAAAATCATATTTCGGATACGACACCTTCCTCCCCATGCAGGAGGAAATCATACGCCACACTATCAACGGCGGCGATTCGATGGTGCTGATGCCTACGGGCGGTGGGAAATCATTGTGTTTCCAAATGTCGGCCCTGCAGATGGATGGCATGGCGGTAATCGTGTCGCCACTCATCTCGCTCATGAAAGACCAAGTGGATGGGCTGCGGATGAATGGCATAGCGGCGGAAGCCCTGAACAGCAGCAACGATGAGGGATACAACCGCGACATCATGGAGCGTTGCTTGACGGGCAAGGTGAAGCTGCTCTACATCTCCCCCGAACGGCTGGTAAACAGAACATTAAGCCTGATACATGCAATAAAAGTGTCGTTGTTCGCCATCGATGAGGCCCCCATTGCATCTCAAGCTGGGGGCACGATTTTCGTCCAGAATACGCACAGCTAAGCCAACTAAAGGGACGGTTCCCACATGTCCCCATCATGGCCCTGACGGCCACAGCCGATAGGATAACAAGGGAAGACATCCTTGAACAGCTTAGCATCGCGCAGGCCCAAACTTTTATAAGCAGCTTCGACCGCCCAAATCTGAGCCTAGACGTTAAGCGGGGATACTCATCCCTCGAAAAGTTGCGCTACATAGAGAACCTCATCCACCACCACCATGGCGAAAGCGGAATAATTTATTGTCTCGCACGCAAGACAACCGAAGCCCTCGCTGTAAAACTGACGCTCGCTGGTTTTTCTGTTGGTGTGTACCATGCAGGCCTGTCAAACGCCGAGCGCAGCAGGGTGCAGGACGACTTTTTGAACGACAGGGTGCAGGTGGTGTGCGCCACCATTGCTTTCGGCATGGGAATCGACAAAAGCAATGTCAGATTCGTTGTCCACTACAATCTACCCAAGAGCATCGAGAGCTTTTATCAGGAGATTGGGCGTGGTGGCCGCGATGGCCTGCCATGCGAAACGGTGCTATTCTACAACCTACAGGACATCATTATGCTGCGCAACTTTGCCAACAAAAGCGGGCAGCAGTCCATCAACCTCAACAAACTGCAGCGTATGCAGGAGTACGCCGAGTCGCAGGTATGCCGCCGCCGCATCCTCCTGAACTATTTTGGCGAAGTGAGCGAGCACAACTGCGGCAATTGCGATGCCTGCCACGCTCCACCGCAATTATTCGATGGCACTACTATCGCACAGAAGGCTCTTTCGTTATTAGTTCGCGCAAATGAAAACATTGGATTCACCATGACCATTGATATTCTACGCGGAATACAATCGGCAGAGGTGGTGTCCAACGGCTATAACCAAATAAAAACATTTGGCGTAGGCCGCGACATCTCTGCCCGCGACTGGCACGACTATTTGCTGCAGATGCTACAGATGGGTTTTTTCGATGTTGCTTACAATGAAAACCGTCACCTACGCATCACATCGTTGGGACGCAAAGTGCTCCATGACAAACAGAATGTACAGCTAGCCGTTATAAAACGCGAGGATTTCCCAGTCAAATCACGCAAGCGGAAGTTGTTAGAAACGAAACAAGATACCATCGCAAAGCCGCACGATGCCACGCTATTCAACCGTCTGCGCGAGGTGCGGAAACGGCTGGCCGATGCAATAAAAAAACCTGCATTTGTGGTTTTATCAGACCATTCACTTCAAGATTTAGCCCTTAAACGCCCCACATCAATGAAGGCCTTGCACGATGTATTCGGTTTTGGAGAGCATAAAGCAAGAACCTATGGAGAGCCTTTTATTGAGGCCATTGAGCAATACATATCCAACACTGAGGTCAAAGCGGCAGAAGTCCCTGCCACATGTAATCCCAGCTCCAACTGGTTTGTCGAGTATGAGCAGGAACTGCAACGCCTCATAGCTCTGAAAGAAGATACAGAAAGCCGCATCGAAGATATACGCACAAAAATTTTGCATCAGATGGAAACGCATCAGGAAGAAGAGCTGCAAACCGCGCTGTTCTCCATCCGCTATACGCCCGCAAAACAAATCATGCGATTCGATAGCAAACGGTTTAAGGCTGAAAACGAAGCACTGTTTTCATCGTACTGCGAACCACAAGAAAAGCCTGCATGTATCGTCGTTAGAAAGAAAAAAACAGCCGAATTATAGTCGCGTTGCCCCTGTTCGATCAAATTCCTAAATTCAAGTTATAGACGCCCCGCTGGGAGCGCTGGAAAACGAAATTGGAACGGATGATGAGGTAAGCCCCCTCCACACCGCCCTAAAGGAAGCCATGGCCGGACGCAGCGCTGCCTACCTTGCGCACTCTCAATCGCACGTCGCCGCGTACACCAACAAAAAGGGGCGGATTGCTCCGCCCCTTTTGTCAATAGCATGTAGCGCTAGCACCTACAGCTTCACCAGCTTGGCGGCCATGCTACCCGCCCGCACCACGTACACCCCTGCGGGCATACGGCTGATGTCCACCCGGGTGCTGCCCTCGGGCAGCAGCGGCTGGCGGTGCAGCAGCTGGCCGCTGATGCTATGCACCTGCACCTCCGTGGCCATCGGGGCCTCAATGTTGAATATGCCCGTGGTGGGGTTCGGGTAGAGCGTCAGCGACTCGCGCAGCGTGGCACCATCGCCAAGGCCTAGGGTGGTCTGGTGCACCACCGTCAGGTAGAGCGTTACTACGCTATCGCAGCCGTATACGTTCTTCAGCGTGTCGGCATAGGCACCGCTCTCGGTGTAGATTTTGCCGTTCCAGCTGTAGCTATCATCGGCGAGCACCGTCAGCCAGTAGTGCTCGTGCGAGCTGATTGTCAGGTTGAGCGTTACGATGCTGTCGCAGCCAGCCTGGCCCTTGAGCTCCTTGATATGCGTACCGCTGGTGGTGTACACATCGCCATCCCAGGCGAAGCTACGGCCCTCGCACAGCACCGTGTCGATGGTGGTGGTGCTAGGTAGCCCCATGGTCAGATGCAACGTTACTATGCTATCGCGGCAGTCGCCCACAGCCCGAATCGTCTGGATGTAGTCGCCTCCCTCGGTGTAGGTTGTGCCCTCCCAGGTGTAGCTATCGCCGCAGATGCTCTCCCACACCTCGTTGTACACCGGATCGGCCACATCGCCCAGCAGCAGGCTCATCGTTACAACGCTGTCGCAGCCGCCCATGGCGGTGAACGTTTGGGTGTAATCGCCGCTGGCCGTGTAAAGGGTGCCATTCCAGGTGTAATCAGATGCGCAGGTGCTCACGGCGATGGCCTCATTGAAGCCGTCCACCTTGGTCAGGTGCAGCGTTACGGTGCTGTCGCAGCCGAGCTGCGAGGTGAACGACTTGGTGTAGGTGCCAGCCTCGGTGTAGGCCGTACCCTCCCAGGTGTAGCTACCGCAGAACGCCGCATCGATGTCGATGTTGTGCGCAGGGAGCACCGTCAGGTCGATGTAGGCCAATGTGTCGCCAGCGGGGTTGCTGATGCGCTTGGAGTGCTCGCCCGTGCGGTTCAGCTCATCGCCATACCACGGGTAGGGCAGCTCGTTGGCGCAAATTGAGGTGCGGATGGTGTCGTACACCGTCTCTATTACATTCAGGTACAGCACCTTGGTGGCATCGCAGCCTGTGGGCAGATGCGTAATCTTGGTATAGATGCCAGCGGAGGTGTACGTCTCGCCCTCCCAGAGGTAGGGGTAGCCCTCACGGATGGTGGCGGCCTCGTACACGGTGGTGGGCGGCGTGCTGATGTTCAGGTGCAGCGTCACCACGCTGTCGCGACCGCAGCTGCCCACAAAGGTGGTGTCGTAAGTGCCGCTGACCGTGTAGGTGCGACCGTTCCAGATGTAGTTGTCGCAGGCGTTCACAGTCTCATCGTGGGCTATGGGGGTAACCACGCCCAGCTCTATGTCGAGGTTTACGATGCTATCGCAGCCGCCCACGGCGGTGAACTTGCCCGTGTACTGGCCGCTGGCCGTCAGCGTGATGGCATTGCCATCGGCATCGGCAAAGTCGTAGGTGGGCTCACAGATGCTCAGAACCACGGTCTCGTTGTAGCCCGGAACCTTGGCCAGATGCAGCGTTACGGTGCTGTCGCAGCCGAACTTCGACACCAGGGTCTTGGTGTAGTCGCCCTCGGTGAGGTAGGTGCTGCCCTCCCAGGTGTAGTCGGCTCCGCAGAATGTGGCGTTGGCATCAATGCCGCTATAGATGGGATGTACGGTGAGCGTTAGCGTTTTCACGGTGTCTCGGTCGTTGGGGTTGTACACCGTGGCCTCGTGCACTCCTGTCTTGTTCAGCACGTTGCCCAGCCAGGAGTACGACTGGCCCTCGCAGATGTGGGCCGTCTCGTCCACGGTGATGGGCTCGAGCACCGTCAGGCGCAGCACCGAGGTGGCCACGCAGCCCGCTGCGGTGGTGCTGGTGTGGGTGTACTCGCCGCCATCGGTGAGCTGGTCGCCCTCCCAGACAAACGGGGCCTGACTGCGGCGTATGGTGGTGTCGAGCACCGCGGGGGCCGGAGTTTGGCCTATGGTCAGGTGCAGCGTTACTATGCTATCGCGGCAGCCCGTGCCGATGGTCTCGGTGTAGTCGCCGCTAGTCGTGTACACATTGCCGTTCCAAGTGAAGCTGCCAGCGCAGATGGTCTCGCTCACCTCGTTGTACACGGGGGCCAGGTTGTCGTTCAGCAGCAGGCGTAGCACCACGGTGCTATCGCAGCCGCTGGTCGAGGCCACAGTGCACTCATAGTCGCCGCTGGCCGTGTAGGTCTCGGTGGTGCCATCGGGCTTGGCCCAGGCGTAGCTATCCTCGCAGGTGCTCAGCTTCAGGGTGTCGCGGTAGCCGTCCACCTTGGTCAGGTGCAGCGTTACGGTGCTGTCGCAGCCAAACTTCGACACCAAGGTCTTGGTGTAGTCGCCGCTGGCCGTGTAGGTGTTGCCCTCCCAGGTGTAGTCGGCTCCGCAGAACGATGCGCTGGCATCTATGCCGCTATACACAGGGTGCACGTTGAGCGTCAGCGTGGCGCGGATGGGGGGCTGGCCCACCTGGGGCAGCATCTTCACGTGGTCGCCAGCGGTGTACAGCTCATCGCCGTACCACTTGACGGGCAGATTGTTGGCGCAGACGTTCACCGTGCTGTCAACGGGCACTGCATCGAGCATGGTCAGGTTGAGCACCTCCTCAGTGATGGTGCAGCCATCAGCCGAAGTGAACGTCTTGGTATGCTTACCGCTGTGCGTGTAGGTGTCACCAAACCATGTGTAGGGCTCAAACACCGTCAGGTCGGTGGTGTTGGTAACGGTGATGGGCACACCGAAGGTCAGGTTGAGCGTTACTGTGCTGTCGCAGCCGCTGGCGGTCTTGTAGGTATCATCGGTATAGGCCCCATCGGCGGTGAGCTTCACCACCGTGCCATCGAGCTTCGTCCAGCTGTACTCGCTGAGGCAGAAAGTGGTGTCGATGCTCTCGGCATAGGCCGAGCCCTCTGTGAAATGCAGCGTTACGATGCTGTCGCAGCCGCTAACCGTGGTGAACTTGCCGGTGTAGTCACCCGTGGCGCTCACCGTGATGTCGTTGCCCGCAGCATCCTTGAACGGGTACGCGCAGGCGGTGATGCTCACCTCCTCCTCGTACTTATCAATCAGCGTAAAGTGCAGCGTTACGGTGCTATCGCAGCCACCTGCAGTGGTGAACTTACCCACGTAGTCGCCGCTAGCCGACAGGGTGATGGGGTTGCCATCGATGTCGTTGAACGCGTAGGGGCCACAGGCCGTCAGGCTCTGCTCCTCGTTGAACTCGCTCACTATGCTCAGGTGCAGCGTTACTACGCTGTCGCAGCCGCTGGCCGTGGTGAGCGTCTGGGTGTAGTCGCCGCTGGCATCGTAGGTGGTGCCGTTCCAGATGTAGCTGCCGCAGGCCGCTGCGCTAAACTCGTGGCTTAGAACCGGCGCAGCGTTCAGGTGCAGCGTTACGATGCTGTCGCAGCCGAACTTCGACACCAGGGTCTTGGTGTAGTCGCCGGGGGCGGTGTACGTGTCGCCCGCCCAGATGTAGCTGCCGCAGAACTCGGCATCAATGTCGAGGTTGTACACAGGATTGATGGTCAGGGTCAGCCTCTCGATGGTGTCCTGCACTGGGTTGGGCAGTATCCACTCGTGTTCGCCCGAGGTCGTAATCACATCGCCCGTTCTCGGGTGGACGTACTCTCCGCACACGGTAGCCGGTGCGCCTATCACTGCGGGCTCCACCACGTGGGCTAAAATGATGGGAAGGTCGGTGGTCACGGTGAAGGTGTAGGGGTTGGCGGTGGTTACCAGAACGCCGCCCACATACCACCCAGCGAAGCGGTGGTTAGCGATGGGCTCAAAGGTGAACGTAACCTCGCTGCTGCAGGTCATTCTGATGTCGATAGGCGCTGTTTCGCCATTGATTGTGCCACCCTTGATAGGATTGCCCGTGTTGTTGCCCTCGCCATCGATATTCAGCACCATGGCCGAGATCATATGCTCGTTCAGGCTGAACGTGGCCTCCACGGTAACATCGCTGGCGGGCATTATTATCAGGGTATCCCCCTGAACGGGTACAGGGTTGTTGCTGGCATCGAAAGCCGTCACGAAACCGCTGCGGTGGTAGCAGGCATCGGGGTTGAAGCTGAGCAGCACCGAGTCGCCAGCGAACAGCTCGCTGGTGCGGCTGGCGGAAACCGAGCCGTTGGCCGTCGATGCTATGGTAACCGTGTACACGCGCTCGAACTGGGCTTCCACATCAACGGGGGTTGTTACATCCATGTCGGTGCGCGGGTTGTCGGTGCGGCCATCGCTCCACCGCTTGAAGCGGTAACCCTCGGCGGTAGGCGTTGCTAGCACCGCCTCACCGTTGCCACCGTAGGTTACAGCCTGCTCTGCGGTGCCAATCAGGGCTCCATTGGCATCGGCGGTGTAGCGCAGCTTTATAGTATCAATCTCGAAGTACACATGTGCCTCTATGTTCAGGCCAGGGTCGGGCATGGTGATGGTGCTGTCGGCGAGGTTCACCTGCCCCGTCAGGTCGTTGGTGTCATTTCCAGTCTCGTGGGCCGCAATGCCACCCGCACCCTTCTTCAGGTGGTAGCCCACCACGGGTTTTATGGGTATCTTCACCGCCTCGGTGGGCGAACCCGTGGTTTGCCACTTTGCGCCTATGGCGCTCATAGCCGCCTCGTGGTAGTACACCTCTATGGTGAATGCGGGCTTAAATGTTACCTCGAACTTGAGGTCATATGGCGGCATTATCAAACTGTCGTTTATTGAAGGAGGAACATTAGTAAGGTAGGTCGATAGCATGGGTTCTACCATCTCCTTCCATGTGTTGCCATCTTTGTAATAGATCGTCACATCATCGATGGTGTAGCCTGGGGCAGGTTTTATTATGTCCTGTATGCTTATCTTGTCACCAGCGAATAGGCTGTCCACAGGGCATATCTTGTTGCCTTGGCCATCCACCACCGTATCCTGCGGATTGGTGGGGTCGGGGGCTATGTTGTAGAATTTTTCGAACACCACGTCCACCTGCACATGGCTGGCGGGCATGTCGAAGGCGTAGCCCGCTGTGGGGGCCACCTTTTGGGTGGGGTCGCCAGAGTGGTAAATATCGAGGCTGCGCAGCTTGTACCCAGCGTTGGGCGTGAGGGTGAGCTGCACGGGGTCGCCCGCGAACAGCCCGCTGGTCTTGTCAGCCGTGGCCGTGCCATCGGTAACGCTCAGGGTTACCGTGTATATAGGTGCGAACACGGGCACCACCGTTACATCGCCGGCGGGCATGGTTAGCTTGTAGGTATTGCTACCAGTGGTGATAGGAGCGGCGGGATTGGTGGGCACGGCGTTGGCAGGGTCGCCGCCGTAGTACACGCTCAGCCCCTTGAACCCGTAACCCGTTGCGGGAGCAATGGTGAGCGTAACCTCATCGCCCTCGAACAGCTCGCTGGACTTGTCAGCCGTGGCCGTGCCGTTGGTGTACGGGGCCATGTTTACCTTGTACACCTGCTCGTACACCACCTCTACGGTTACCGCGTAGGCGGGCATCTTGTTCTTCAGCGTGGTGTCGGTGGCGTAGGTTAGCTCCACGGCGGTGGAGGGGTCGCCCGCCTTGTATGCCTTTATGCTCTTGATCTTGTATCCCTCGTTGGGCTTATGCCCTGTAACGGTTACGGGGTCGCCCTCGGCGTAGTAGGCCACAGCGGGGCCAGTGCCGTTGGTAACCGTATAGGTGAGTGGGTAGAGCTGTACGAACTCGGCCATCACGCTGAGGTCGGCTGTTACAGTCGTATCGGTGCGGGGATTCTCAGTGTTGCCATCGCTCCATTGTTTGAAGCGGTACGCATTGGCATCCGTAGGCTTTGCCGTTACGGGTGTACCATTGGCTCCGTGCTCCACGGTTTGCGGTGTGGTGCCCTCTATGATGCCGCCCACACCGGCGGTGTAAGTGAGCGTGTAGGTGTTTTTCTCGTACTCTACATTTACCACTATATTGACCGGTGTGCTGGGCATGGTTACTTTGGGGTTATCCTTGTCCACCACAATGGTGTTGGGCGTGGCGGTGATGCTCTTCACATGGTAGCCCGTGGCGGGGCTCACAGGTATGCTGAGCGTGCTGTCGGGGGCCAGCCTATAGATGGCATCGGGCAGGGTGCCATTGGGCCCATACTTCACCGTTACGGTGTACTTGGGCTTAAAGTCCACCTCTATCTTGATGTTACCTCCGGGCACTATTATGGTGTCGTTCAGCGTGGCCGGGCTGCCCGTTACGTATGGGGCGGTCAGCGGTTTCCACGTGCATGGCTCGCTGTCGCAGTATAGTATACGCACGGTGTCAACCTCGTAGCCAGGCTGCGCGGGGTTCACTATGTCGCCTATCCGCACCGAGTCACCGGCGAACAGGCTGTCCACGGGATATATGGTGTTGCCAGCAGGGTCGGTTATGGTGTCCAACATTGGGGTCGAGGGGTCGGGATCGATGCTGTAGAGCTTCTCGAACTCCACGCTCACCTTTACGTTCTTGGCAGGCATGGTGAAGCTGGTGTCGGCCCCTATGGTTACATCTGCCGATGTGATGCCCCGCAGGCTGGGATGCAGGGCGTAACCAGCATTGGGGGTAAAGGCATATTTGCCCAGCCGCACCACCTCTAGGCTATCCAACTCGCCAATGGTGAGCGGATCTGCGCCGTTCACCTTGCCATTGGTGGCATCCACCGTGAGGGTAAACTCCTCAAAGAATGTCCAGCCCAACCAGGTTTTGTCGCTGGGGTTGTAGTAGTTGGTATGATTCTTATAGGTAGCCTTGGCGTTCTTGTACTGATCGCTCGGCGGCAACAGCTCAGCTCCAGTGCTGGGGTTCACAAAGCGGAGGTACCTAGGCGTAGGTATCTGATAAAACGGATTATTACCCCCTGTAGGGGAGCTCAACTTAGTCAAGGCACCTGTGTTATAATTTTTTGTAACTGCAACAGGTGCTACAGGAGGTAGCCATATTGAATCCAATCTAGCATATGCAAAAGCCGATGCAACCAACCGTTGTACTCTAGGAAGCTTTATCTTCTTAAGTTGTGTGCATCCATGAAAAGCATACTGGCCAATCTGTTCAGCATATGGCAGCTCAACATGGCTAAGGTTTGTTAGTCCATAAAACGCGCAGGCACCAACTTCTATCACAGAATCCCCAATAAATGTGGTGAGCGTTGTAGGAAAAAACATTCTACCATTGGAATTAGGCGCATTTTCTATATTGGGGATGCTCACAGGGGGGCGTATGATGAATTCCTGCAGGCTAGTGAAATTCGCACGGCTGTCGCGCATGTGGTTCCAATCCAAATAGATAAAGCTACCCGACACCACCTCAATGCTGGTGATAGCGTTGTACGCCACTCCACTTGCGTCCAGCACATCTTTCAACCTCGCCATTGTAATAGGAGCTCCCCCGTTCACACTTACGGTTAGATCTTTCAATCCACTTCCCACAGCGCCACCGAACCAGAACCCATCGTAGCCATGACAGGATTTATCATCTGTGCTATCAGCCACATATGCCGCTTGGGCATCTCGCAGAGCTTGTCCTGTAAGTGGAGTACCATCGGCAGCCGATGGTATTATCAGAACAGGCATGGGCACTCCCGCCCAAGTTAATCTGACCGCAGCACACAAATAAGAGGTATCGGAACCAAGTCCATCAGGCCCATTGCCATGCGTTGTCTTTGAAATAGGTTCTCCGCCGCTACAATAATTATTTCCTTTGTATCCAACTACTGCAGGGGGAGTTGCTCCCAAGTACAGCTCAGAAAGATTAATACACTGCTGAAATGCATGATGTCCAATTGAATCAACCAATGGGGCCACTACTTTGACAAGTTGTGGCTCCGACCCTATTGTATAGTTAACCATGCTAAATGCTCCGTATCCAATGTATTTAGCTTTTGGAATATTTATTTCCTTTAACTTATAACATTGTTTAAAGCAAAAACGTGGAATATATTCCACATTGGGAATTTCTATCTCTTCTAACGATTTACACTCTTGAAATACCGAGCCTGCTCCCCCATTCGCTGACATGTTATACCGATAATCATAAGTGGATTCTTTCTTTGTATAGGTGCCGCCCAAGTATTTTAGCTCAGGCAGAATAACTCTTTTTAAATTTGTACAGCCATAAAATGTATAATCACCCATAAACTCTAATTTACGAGCAATAAATTCTTCTATCGCGGGCAAATCTTTAATTCCATTTTGTCTTATGCGCCCAAAGTTATCATCATCATAACAGTCATACCGTGAGTGCCTACCCCCTCCCAAATTCGCTACGGAATTTATCCCATCAGTAATATGAAACCTTTTTAACTCTTCAAAGCCAGATGCCAAAGTCTCCCAATCAGCTGCTATAAAATCGCCCGCAGTAATTATCAGTGAGTCTATATCTCCCTTATTCCCAACATCCGACAATCGCCCCGATGCTGAGAATTCAGCTGCTCCTCTATAGATCTTTATTTCAAGGGGAAGGTTCTGCGCCCAAGCCGTCTGCGCAAGGGCAGCGAGCAAAAGAGCAAAAAGAATGCGTAAAGTATTGCCTTTCATGGTATGTGTGTAGTTAGTTGTTAGCACTTCGTTACTTGGACATTGGTACGAGCATCGCCACCGCAATGTTACACATCCGCCTTTTTTTTACTACCTTTGCAGCACCCATAGAAACCCACCGCACATGCCCCACCGCACATGCCCCCGCATAGCGCTGCTGCTGGTCGCCCTAGCGGCGACCCTGTCGGGATGCCGCAGCCGCATGGTCATCCCCGAGGACGACATGGTGAGGGTGCTCACCAAGCTCTACCTCACCGATGCCACCCAGTTCGGACGCGAGGCCGCCCCTGGCCAGCCCATGCTCTACTACGAGCCCGTGCTGGAGCGCTACGGCTACACCATGCAGCAGTTCGACAGCTCGCTGCGCTACTACTCATCGCGCCCCGAGGTGCTCGACCAAATATACGACCACGTGATAGGCGAGCTCACCAAGCTCGAGGCCCACATAGCCGAACAGGCCCAGCGCGCCGCCGAGGAGGCCGCCCGCAACCTATGGCCCTGGGCCGAGCACCTCAGCCTGCATCAGGCCGACTCCATGCACAACCCCCACCTGCGCTTCGAGGTGCAGCTCCCCCGCCCAGGCCTGTACGCCCTCGCCTTCACCCTGCGCCGGGGCATCGCCGACAGCACCATCGCCCCGCGCTTCGAGGCCGCCCTATGGGGGCCCGACAGCATGGCCGCCAGCGCGCAGTCGCACCCCTACCCCGCCGACACCTCGGCGCACGAGCTTGTGTTCGAGTTCGATGCGCCCGACTCCAGCACCACCCTGCGCGGTGCGCTCTACCTCCACGCCAACAGCCCCTCGGCCCAACGCAGCGCGGCTTTCAGCGGAATATCGCTGCGCTACAACGCGGAGGCCGCCGAAAAGCAGCGGCTCAAAAAATTTACCCCGTTCAGCCTAAAGCGCAGCGAGCAGGCCCCAGCGCAGACCGAGGCTCCCCAGAAGAAGCTCAAGCTGAGCAGGCGGGTCGAGAAGCTGCAACGGGAAAAGCAGCCCGAAGCGCGATGAGCATCCGCCGATTTGCGGCCCACTATGTGTTCCCCATCGAGGGCCCACCCCTCAGGAACGGCGTGGTGGAGCTAGACGGGCAGGGCTACGTGCGGGCCGTATGGGAGGCCCGCAACCCCGATGCGCTGCACAGCACCGAGTTCCACAACGGGGCAATCGTGCCCGGCTTCGTGAACGCACACTGCCACCTAGAGCTGTCGCACCTGCGTGGGACTATGCCCAAAGGGCTGGGGCTCACGGAGTTCGTGCGCCGCGTGGGCAGCCTGCGGCAGGCCCCGCCCGAGCGGGTGGCCCAGGCCATCGATCAGGCCATCGATGAGCTGCAGCGCACGGGCGCCGTGGCCGTGGCCGACATCTGCAACACGCCCGACACCATTGCCGCCAAGCGGCAGGCCAAGGGGCTGCGCTTCTGCAACCTGGTGGAGGTCTTCGGCATAGGCCCGCACGAGGCCCAGTCGGCCTACGCCAAGGCCAAGTCCGTGCAGGCCAGCTTCGCCGCCCAGCTGGACGGGGCCCAGCTGGTGCCCCACGCACCCTACAGCGTGAGCGATGCCCTGTGGGTGCTGCTACAGCCCGAGCTGCAAGGGCAGCGCGTGAGCTTACACCTAGGCGAGAGCCAAGCCGAGTACGAGCTACTACAGCACGAGCGCGGCGAGCTGTTCAACCGCTACTCGCGCAGCATAGCCAGCTATAGCATACCCACGGGCGGCTCGCCCGAGGGGGTGGCGGCGCACTGGCTGCCAGCTTCCTGCCACCCGCTGCTGGTGCACTGCACCTACGCCCATCCCGAGGCGCTGCGGGCGCTATGCGCCCGCTTTGGGCAGGCCACGGTGGTTACCTGCCCCGAATCGAACCTGCACCTAGAGGGCCAGCTGCCCCCGCTGCCCGAATGGCGGCGGCTGGGCCTGCACGTGGCCATGGGCACCGACAGCCTGGCCAGCGCCACGCAGCTCTCCATGCTGCACAACATCAACCTAGCGCTCGATACATTCGCCGAGCTGCCGTTCGTCGAGGTGCTGCGCTGGGCCACGCTGGGCGGCGCCGAGGCCCTAGGCCTCGAGACCCAGCTGGGGAGCATTGCCGTGGGCAAGCAGCCCGGCCTGTGCCTGATAGAGCAATTCGACTTCGCCTTCATGCGTCCCACCCCGCAGAGCACCGTGCGGCGGCTGGCGTAGTAGGGCAGCGCATCAATTGACGGGCTCAGCAAACGGCCCGTACACCCCTCCCTCCATAATATGCTTAGTGCAGCCTGTAGGGCTGCAACAGATATTGCTTAGGGCATCGCCCTGGGCGCAGAGGGGGTGGGATTATGCGCGATGGACAATGCAGCCTGTAGGGCTGCAACATCGGCAGGCTGCGGTGCCATCAGCGGTGCCTGAGCCTGTCGAAGGCACCGTTCCCCGCCCCCACGCCTTCGACAGGCTCAGGCATCCCAAAAACAGCAGAGGCGGAGCTCGATCCGCACCTGCATCTATCGCGGCTACAATGGCAACGGACACACGCGGTGTGTCCCTACAGGCCGCAATTCGAGGTAATTTGCTTGCACCCACGGCGGTTTGGCCGCGAGCTTTTAGTGCAGCCCTGCGGGCTGCAACAGATATTGCCTGGGGCATCGCCTTGGGCACGGGGCGGGGCCATGCGCGATGGCAATGCAGCCCTGCGGGCTGCAACAGATATTGCCTAGGGCATCGCCCTGGGCGCAGAGGGGTGGGATTATGCGCGATGGACAATGCAGCCTGTAGGGCTGCAACATCGGCAGGTGGCAGCACCATCAGCAGCACCTGAGCCTGTCGTAATCGGCGGTTGACGGTGCCTGAGCCTGTCGAAGGCACCGTTCCCCGCCCCACGCCTTCGACAGGCTCAGGCATCCCAAAAACCGCAGAGGCGGGGAGCTCCCCGCCTCTACCATCTATTACAGCTGCGCTGCTATCA
>JAFTDN010000171.1 GCA_017454165.1 Bacteroidales bacterium
ATACAAACTTATTACGAAATGCACAAAAAAAAGTGCAGTTTTGTATAAAAATTGCACAAAAATCAGTGCATACGTAACAAATTGTTGATTAATACTTATTTACAACTGCATCAGAACACCTCGGGCACAAAGCTTTGCTCGGTCATGGGTGGGCGCACGTAGGAATCGTCCTCGCGGCGGGGCTCCAGCTTCATGGGCTTGGGTGTGAGGTCCTTATATGGTATCTGAGCGAGTAGTTTCGTGATGCAGTTGAGACGCGCCCGCTTCTTGTCGTATGCGCGAACCACCCACCACGGCGACTTCTTGGTGTCGGTGTGGGCTAACATTTCGTCCTTGGCCTTGGAGTACACCACCCAGCGGCTGCGCGACTCGAGGTCCATGGGGCTGAGCTTCCAGCGCTTGGTGGGGTCGTCGAGGCGGGCCTGGAAGCGCCGCTCCTGCTCCTTGTCGCTCACCGAGAACCAGTACTTTATAAGTATGATGCCCGAGCGGATGAGCATCCGCTCAAACTCGGGGCAGGTGCGCAGGAACTCGCTGTGCTCCTCGTCGGAGCAGAAGCCCATCACGCGCTCCACGCCGGCGCGGTTGTACCAGCTGCGGTCGAAGATAACCATCTCGCCGGCGGAGGGCAGGTGCTGCACGTAGCGCTGGAAGTACCACTGCGTTTTCTCGCGCTCGGTGGGCACACCCAGGGCCACAATGCGGCAGTGGCGCGGGTTGAGCCGCTCGGTGATGGTTTTGATGGCACCGCCCTTGCCGGCAGCGTCGCGCCCCTCGAATATCAGCACCACGCGCAGCCCCTGCTGCTTAATCCACTCCTGGAGCTTCACCAGCTCCACGTGCAGCGGCTCAATGGCGGCCTCGTAGGCCTTACGTTTCATGCGGTCGGCGTGCAGCTCGGCCACTTCGTAGTGCTCCTCGGCGGAGCTCGGCGAGGGTTTGCTGTGCTTCTTGTCCTTGGCCATAATGTGTAAAACGTTAGCTTGTCCAGGCCATAAAGGTAGCGCTTTTTTTGAACCCAAACGCGTCAACCGTTGCAAGTTTTTGAGGGAGCATTGCCCCAATCGGCAGGTAGCTGCATCTGCAAGCTTCCCAATATACACGTAACAACATAACAAATAGACACTTAACCCCGCAATAGACTTAATATTCAATGCAAAAAATTGATTATAAAGACATTAACAACATCACACCCGAACAATCAATCCTCCCAGCAGCGGCTACAATCCCGCCTTAGGCCAATGGAGCTCAAAAAATCGAACCAATACAAATATCTGATTATAAATGCATTAATACACAAAACGCCTCTTGCCGCAAAAAATTTTTGCTCCAATACTTGGAGGGCAGATAGAAAAGCAGTACTTTTGTACTCATTACAAATATGTACTATTGATGCTAATTACAGCCAACCCCATAGAGCACCTGCAGAGCCATGGCATAAAGCCATCGCCTCAGCGCATAGCGGTGATGGACTACCTGCTGAACAGCAGGATGCACCCCACTGCCGACGAGATCTACCTAGCCCTATCGCCCTCCATGCCCACGCTCTCCAAGACCACCGTTTACAACACCCTGAAGCTGCTGGTGGAAGCGGGCGCGGTGCTCAACATCAGCATCGATGAGAAGAACGCCCGCTACGATGGCGATACCCGTCCCCACGCCCACTTCCGCTGCCTGAAGTGCGGCGCCGTGCTCGACCTCTACCCCGAACAGGTGCCATACCTCGAGCAGATAGACCGCCAGCAGCTGGGCAGGCTACGCATAGTGCAAACCCGCCTGTACTACATAGGCTATTGCGAGCAATGCCAAGAGCACACAAGCAACTAACTTTCAACCCACTACAAATACTTTCGCTTTATGAAGAAGAAATTCATTTGCACCGTTTGTGGCTATGTTCACGAAGGTGAGAGCGCACCCGAAAAGTGCCCCCAGTGCGGCGTACCCGCCAGCAAGTTCAAAGCCGTAGAAGAGGGCGAAAAGCTCTCGTTCGTAACCGAGCACGTAATCGGCGTGGCTAAAGGCTGCGACGAGGAGATGATCAAGGATCTGAACGCCCACTTCATGGGCGAGGCCACCGAGGTGGGCATGTACATCGCCATGAGCCGTCAGGCCGACCGCGAGGGCTACCCCGAGATTGCCGAGGCTTTCAAGCGCTACGCCTTTGAGGAGGCCGACCACTGCGCCCGCTTCGCCGAGCTGCTGGGCGATGTGGTGTGGGACACCAAGACCAACCTCTGCAAGCGCATGATGGCCGAGGCCGGCGCCTGCGAGGACAAGATGCGCATAGCCAAGCGCGCCAAGGAGCTCAACCTCGACGCCATCCACGACACCGTGCACGAGATGGCCAAGGATGAGGCCCGCCACGGTCGCGGCTTCGAGGGCCTTTACAACCGCTACTTCGGCAAGTGCTGCAAATAGCGCAACGCTCCAGGCTCAGTCGTCCGTCCCCCCTATACAGCTCAGGGGGGACGGCTTTTTTGTGCCACACGCCCATATTTCCACAAATATTACTCGCCCCGGACACCCACCGGACAAAAAAAACGCTACCTTTGAAGCTCCCAAAAGCGAACCGGGCATGATGAATCTAAAGGACAAACTGATTTGGGTTACGGGTGCTTCGTCGGGCATAGGCCGCGCCATTGCGCTGCAGCTGGCGCACGAGGGCGCACGGCTCATCCTCTCATCGCACAATGCCGAGGAGCTCCGCCCTGTGGCCGAGGAGTGCCGCCAGCACACCTCTCTCTGCGAGGAGGTGGTGTTCGACCTCTCCGAAACCGCCACGGTGGAGCGCATGGGTGCATCCATAGCCCAGCAGCACCCCGACCTGTTCGGCCTCATCAACAACGGAGGCATCAGCCAGCGCGCTCTGGCGGTGGACACGCCTCTGGCGCTCACCCGCCGCATCATGGAGATCGACTTCTTCTCCTACGTGGTGCTCACCAAGGCAGTGCTGCCCAACATGCTGGCGCAAGGCGAGGGCTTCATAGCGGCCACCAGCAGCATATCGGGCAAGTTCGGCTTCCCGCTGCGCTCGGCCTACGCCGCCGCCAAGCACGCCATTCAGGGCTACTTCGAGACCCTGCGGGCCGAGCTGCTGCCCCACGGCATCTCGGTCACGGTGCTCTACCCCGGACGCATACGCACCAACATATCGCTCCACGCAGTGGACAGCCAGGGCCGCGAGCATGGACAGATGGACCCCGGCCAGCTCAACGGCCTGCCCGCCGACAAGTGCGCCCAGCGCTACCTAAACGCCATCAAACGGCGCAAGCCCGAACAGCTCATCGGACGCATAGAGCTGCTGCCCGTGCACATCAAGCGCTTCTTCCCCCGCCTTTTTTTTCGCATGGTTACCAAAATCAACCCCACATAAATCCCTATGGCTCATAGAATATACGGCATACAGCAGATTGGACTTGGCACGAGCAACTTCGCCAAAACCCACCAATGGTACATCGACAACTTCGGCTTCGATGCCAAGATATTTGAGGACAACACCGTGGCCGAGCTCATGCTGCCCTACACCGGAGGCCAACCGCACAGCCGCCGCGCAGGCTTGGCCATGAACCTGCAGGGCGGCAGCGGCCTCGAAATATGGCAGTACAAAGATCGTACCCCCGAACCTCCGCACACCTTCGTGCAGCTGGGCGACTTTGGCATATTCGCCGCCAAGGTGAAATGCCCCAGTGCTGCGAAGGCGCACAGGCACCTGCTGGCCCTGGGCACCAAGCCCCTATCGGCCCCCACGCCCAACCCCATGGGCACACCCCACTTCCTCGTGGCCGACCCTGCGGGCAACATCATCGATGTGGTGGAGGATCCCAGCATGTTCCAAAACCTGGGCCTCAGCACCTCGGGCATCTGCGGCGCGATTGTGGGCGTGTCGAATATCGACGACTCGCTGCGCCTGTACAGCGGCATACTGGGCTACGACAAGGTGCTGTTCGATGTGCAGGGGCCATCGGAGGACTTCTTCGGCCTGCCCGGCGGCGGCGAGAAGATACGCCGTGTGCTGCTCACGCACTCCGAGCCCCGTAGGGGCGGCTTCAGCCAGCTCTTCGGCTCATCGTGCATAGAGCTGGTGCAGTGCCTCGAGCGCAGCCCGCAGAAGATATTCAAGAACCGCCTGTGGGGCGACATCGGCTTCATCCATCTATGCTTCGACATCAAGAACATGGCCGAGCTGGAGCGCCTATGCAACTCCAAGGGCTTCCCGTTCACGGTGGACTCCAACGTGAAGGGCCGCTTCGACATGGGCGACGCCGCTGGCCACTTCACCTACATAGAGGATCCCGACGGTACGCTGATCGAGTTCGTGGAGACCTACAAGGTGCCGCTGCTGAAACCCCTAGGCATCAACCTGAACATGGAGCGCAAGCCCGCCGACGCTGGCATCCCCAACTGGGTGATGCGCCTGCTGTGCTTCAAACGCGCGAAAAAGGCAGTATAAATTCCCTCCCCCATTTTTTGAACCTAGGGAATAAATGCCTATAATTGCAACCGAGAATTGCTGATTTAGCACATCCCTCACTAACCTAACAATTTTGAAATGAGCAAGATGACGCAACAAGAGTACATGGAGCGCGAGAGCAAGTTCGGCGCTCACAACTACCACCCGCTGCCCGTGGTGCTGGCCAAGGGCCAAGGCGTAAAGGTGTGGGACGTTGATGGCAAAGAGTACTACGACTTCCTGTCGGCCTACTCCGCCGTGAACCAGGGCCACTGCCACCCCAAAATAGTGAAGGCCCTCACCGACCAAGCCCAGGTGCTGACGCTCACCTCGCGCGCCTTCTACAACGATGTGCTGGGCGAGTACGAGGAGTATGTAACCAAATACTTTGGCTACGACAAGGTGTTGCCCATGAACACCGGCGCCGAGGCCGATGAGACGGCCCTGAAGCTGGCCCGCCGCTGGGGCGTTACCAAGAAGGGCATACCCAACGACCAAGTAAAGATTATCTGCTGCGAGGGCAACTTCCACGGACGCACCATCACCATCATCACCATGAGCAACGACCCCGACTCGTATGCCAACTACGGCCCGCTGACCCCCGGTTTCGAGCGCATCCCCTACAACGATGTGGCCGCGCTGGAACGCGTGCTCGAGAAGGACGGCAAGAACATCGCCGGCTTCCTGCTCGAGCCCATACAGGGCGAGGCCGGCGTGTACGTGCCCGACGATGGCTACCTGAAGAAATGCTACGACCTGTGCAAAAAGCACAACGTGCTGTTCATGGCCGATGAGGTGCAGTGCGGCATAGCCCGCACGGGCAAGTTGCTGGCCTGCGACCACGAAGGCGTTCGCCCCGACATCCTGATTCTCGGCAAAGCCCTATCGGGCGGGGTGCTACCCATCTCGGCGGTGCTGGCCGACGATGAAATCATGCTCACCATCAAACCTGGCGAGCACGGCTCCACCTTTGGTGGATTCTGCCTGGCCGCCAAGGTGGCCATAGCCGCCCTGCAGGTGGTGAAGGACGAGAACCTAGCCGCCAACGCCGAAAAGATGGGCAAGATCTTCCGCGAGGAGATGGGCTCCATAAAGAGCGATATGATTGAGCTGGTACGCGGCAAGGGGCTGCTCAACGCCGTGGTGATACGCAACAAGCCAGGCAAAACCGCCTGGGACGTATGTCTGGCCATGGCCGAGCAGGGCGTGCTGGCCAAGCCCACCCACGGCAACATCATCCGCTTTGCTCCCCCCTTATGCATCACCGAGGAGCAGCTGCGCGATGCCATTGGCCGCATCAAAACCGCCTTTAAGCAGTTTGAGTAGGACGCGAATTATCAGCAAAATCGCTGCATAATTCACAGCATTGCCAAACCCCGAATGCCCCAGCATTCGGGGTTTTTGTGCACAATGGCACAGGGCCAAGCTGATATTTATCAGTAACTATTTAATAACTAACACCGTAAGCTCAAAAGATAGAGTAAAACCACGTTCTTTTGCACATTTGACACTGACTGCATCCCATTTGCACTAACTAACAACACGCACTATGAGATTTCTTTTGCAAACACTCTGCACCTGCGCTATAGCCCTGATGCCATGGGGGCTACATGGGCAGAACCTAGAGGTGAAAATCACCGCCGGTGGAGCAACCAACACCGTGAGCAACCAGCCCTCGCTGGAGGCCGCGCTGAACGGCACCGCGCTCGAAGAGGTTACCGCCATTGAGGTAACGGCGGGCACATTCGGCACTGCCGACTGGAACTACCTCAAAAACAACAACAAACAAGAGGTCGGATTCATATCCCTAGCCAACTTCAGCATCACCGATGGCGTTGATGCCGTGGCCGACATCCCCGACACCGATGCCGAGCATCCGTACTTCAGCACCAAGCTGCGCACATTCTCGGCGGCCAAGCTGCAAACGGTGGGGCGCTGCGCATTCTACAACTGCACCGGGCTCACCAACGTGAACATGCCGCAGGTAATCACCCTGAACGACTATGCGCTCTACAACACAGCTGGCTTAATTCAGGCCAACCTGCCGCTTGTGGAAACGGTAGGTGGATTTGTTTTTGCCTCCTCTGGCATACCACAAATAACCCTACCCAACGCCTCCAGCATAGGCACCCGCGCATTCTACAACACGGGCTACCTGAGCACCATCATCCTGCCCAAGGTAAGCGCACTGACCAGCAACGACATATTCTACGGCTCAGCGCTCACCTATTTAGGATTAAGCGCCACAAAGCCCACCCTATCGGGCTCCCCTTTCAACGGTGCGCCAATGCCACGCTACCTGCTGCTAGTGGATGCAAATGGCACCCCGCTCACCGGGGCCGACTCCATAGCCGCTGCGGCCAACTACGGCAGCTCGTGGCAGAATTGCAGAACCAGCCACAGCCGTGTGCCCCTCAACGTAACGGTGAACGGCACCAAGAACGGCACTGGCAATTCGCTCGATGAGGCGCTGAAAAGTACAGGCGTAGCCCGCGCCAGCATCAAGACCATAGAGGTAACCGCAGGCGAGTTCTTAGCCACCGACTGGGTTTGGCTCAAAACAAACATGCATAACGCCCTAACCCATTTTACCATAACAGATGGTATTACAGCAGTGGCCAATATGCCAGCTGTGTCGGGTCATAAAACATATTTCAAGTCTGGAGTGTTTACTACATTCAGCGCGGCCAAATTAAACATGCTGGGGCAAAGAGCCTTTTACAACACAACATCGCTCGTGTCAGTAAATCTACCCAACACCACTGCCATAGAGCAGCAGGCGTTTGCGATCTGCGTGTCGCTAAAAGACGCACACCTCCCAGCGGCTACAAGAATTGAGGCCAACGCATTTGCACAATGCGGCTCGCTCACCGCCATTCATCTACCCAAGATAAGCAGCCTAACCAGAATCAACATTTTCGACGGCTCTGCATTGACACACCTCAAGCTCGGCAAAACGCCGATAACCATGGGCAACAATACCATGGACGGGGCTCCCAGCCCCCGCATTGTAGAGCTAGTGGACGACAGCGGCCACCAGCTCACAGGAAGCACCCTCAGCGATGCTGTGGCCGCTTACAAAGCGCACAAAGGTTACAACAGCAGCACCGGCCTATGGTATGGCTGCCGTATCAATGGCTCGCAGGCTCCGATTACGGTCAGAATAAACGACAGCTACAATCGTATTGGCGCTACGCTCGAAACCGCACTAAGCTCCGACCCGCTTGGCAGCATCAGCTCCATAGAGGTGCTCGAGGGCGAGCTGCTGGCCACCGACTGGGTATTCCTGCGTGAGAATCGCAACGCGCTGAGCCTGCTCAAGCGCTTCGTGGTGGTCGACTCCCCCTCAATCGCAGCTGTATCGGATATACCCGCAACCAGCACCGCGAGCAGCTACTTCAACAACCAATTCCAAGAGCTCTCGGTGGCCAAGCTGCAACGCGTGGGACTACGCGCATTCTACCATGCCAATAGCCTAAAAAAGGCGCATCTGCCGCATGTAAAAAAGCTCGACACCTACGCCTTTGTGAACTGCTCTATGCTCGACACCATAACCCTCCCACAGCTCGAGGAATTTGCTGGCAACGGCATATTTTGGGGCTCGGGCGTAACCTACATGAAGCTGGGCAGCACGCCGCCCACAGTATCGCATCCGTTCGCATTCCAAGATGCCCCAGAGATTAGATACCTGCTGCTGTGCGATGCCAATGGTGCCCCACTTACCGACGCCGCCCTAGCTGCAGCCAATGATGCCTACCGCAACGATGCTGGTTACAACTCCACCACAAAATTGTGGCACGGCTGGAGCCTCGACAAATCATCGGACACGCTCACGATGATAGTAAATGAAAGCCTAACCGTGACAGGGATAAACATAAAGGAATGCCTCGACAGCACGGAGCACTATGGCATTCCGCTAGGCAATATAGAGAGCATCGAAGTCATAAAGGGAAGCGTCACCAATTCCGATTGGACACATTTAAAAGATGAAACGCGTAACATCAACAACATAAAGCGATTTACCATTGCTAACAGCGCAACCAGCGTGGCCGACATAAAAAATCTTGGGTCAAATGCCACAAAAGATGACCTCTATTTAGCCCCTTCTATAGAAGAACTTTCTATTGCCAAGATGACATCAATAGGGAATTATGCATTCCAATACGCCCCAAACCTCAAATATATACATATGCCTGATGTAAAAACCGTTATGGTTGGTGCTTTTAGATATTTACCCAGCTTAACAAAAGTGAGCATGCCAAATGTAGAATACGTAAGGAGCTATTTCCTTACTGGATGTTCAAAATTAACCATTCTACAGCTAGGCATCAATCCTATTGACTCTATAGAGAGCTTCTTTTGTGGGAGCACACCGGATGTACGCTACTTACAGCTAGTTGACAGCAAAGGGCAACCGCTCACAGGCCAAGCCCAAGACGATGCCAAAGAGAACTACAAGAACGATGTGAAAAATTACAATAAAAACACTTATGCCGCTGGCCCCGCACCTGGCAAATGGCGTGGCTGGACTTTGGGCACATCAATCAAGATAGATACCGACGATGCGGTGGCGCATGGCAGCCTGAGCGTACCGTTCGATTTTGTGCTGCACGACACGCTCACCAACGCCGGCATAAATATTGGCATAGCCCCCGATGCTGGCTACCGATTAAAAGAGAACAGCCTATACGCTTACAACCCCCACGACCCCTCGGTGATAATCCCCATAAGCGGCACCACGCTCACGCTCCCCGCCCACGATGTGGTGGTCACCGCCGAGTTTGAGCCCATCACCTACAGCATCACTGCCACGTCCGCCCCCACCGAAGGCGGCTCCGTGAGCGGTGCCGGCATATTTGCCGAAAATGCCTCAGCCACCCTAATTGCCACGGCCAACGAGGGATACGATTTCGTGCATTGGACTGAAGGCGGTAGCCCCATTAGCAACGAGGCGTCTATAACCTTTACCGCTACCGCCGACCGCGATTTAACCGCGGTGTTCCAAAAGCGCACCTATCAGCTCACCTACACCGCAGGTGCAAACGGCAGCATCGTGGGCAATGCGACGCAAACCGTGGCGCACGGGGAGAATGGTACCGAGGTAGAGGCCAAAGCCATTGCAGGCTACCACTTCAAGCAGTGGAGCGATGAGCGCACCGACAATCCCCGCACCGACAACAACGTTACCGCCAGCATCAGCGTAACGGCTGTGTTTGAGAAGGATATTAACACCTTCAGCATCATCGCCACGGCCAATCCCAACGAGGGCGGACAGGTGAACGGCGCAGGAACCTACAACGAGGGCACACAAGCCAAACTAAAGGCTACGCCCAACGAGGGCTACGAATTCACGGGCTGGTTTGAGGGTGTTGCCAATGTGAGCACCGATGCCGAGTATAGCTTCACCGTTACGGGCACCCGCACGCTGGTGGCCGAGTTCAAGAAGATTGAATACCAGCTCAACTACACAGCTGGCACTGGCGGTAGCATTGCAGGCAACGCCTCGCAAACCGTGGCTCATGGCGAGGACGGTACTCAGGTTGAAGCCAAAGCCGATGTAGATTTCCACTTCGTGCAATGGAGCGATGGGCTAACAGAGCCCCTGCGCACCGACAAGAATGTAAACCGCAATATCAGCGTAACGGCTGAATTTGAAGCCGATGTGGTGAATACATTCGAAATTACAGCCAACGCATTCCCCGCCGAAGGCGGTGTTATCGATGGCGATGGCGCCTTGAGGGAAAACACCGAAGCCGAGCTAAACGCCACAGCCAACAGGGGCTACATCTTTGTAGAATGGCAAGAGGGCGGCACCCATGTGAGCCTCGACAACCCGTATAAATTCAACGTTGATCGCAATCGCGAACTGGTGGCCGTGTTCGACTCCCTAACCTACACGCTAACCTACACCGCTGGCGAAAACGGCACCATCACGGGGCAGCTCGTGCAAAACGTGAAATACACCAAGAGCGGCACCGAGGTAGTGGCCGTACCCAACCCCGGTTACCGCTTTGTGAAATGGAATGACAATGTGCTCACCGCCAGCCGCACCGACATCAATGTGGACGACCATATAAATGCAACGGCTATATTCGAACCGATACCACCCACACACACAATAGCCGCCACGCCCGACCCCATAGAGGGCGGTACGATAAACGGTGCAGGCGACTACGAGGAGGGGCAAACCGCTACGCTAACGGCTACGGCCAACACAGGCTTTGCCTTTGCCCAGTGGACCGATGGGGTGAATACGATAACCGACAATCCGTACAGCTTCGAAGTGACGGGCCCCCGCACGCTGACAGCGGTGTTCACCACCGCACCGACATACACCATCGCTACCACGGCCGAGCCGTCTGAGGGTGGCACCATCACTGGCGGCGGACAGTACAACGAAAACGCAACGGCCACCCTAACGGCCACAGCCAACGAGGGCTACCGCTTCGTGCGCTGGACCAAAGACGGCTCCGAGATGAGCACCAGCGCAGTGTACTCGTTCAGCGTCACCGAAAATATCAATTTGGTTGCTGTGTTTATGCCGATTCCCACCTACACTATCAGCGCTACGGCTTCCCCCGCCGAAGGTGGCTCGATTAGCGGCAACAGCGCCTACTACGAAGGCGACCAAGCCGTTCTAACGGCCATCCCTGCCGCTGGCTACCGCTTCGTGCGCTGGACTGATGGCGGAATAGAGGTGGGCACCTCCGAGCAGTACACCATCGACAACATCAGCCGCGACTACGATGCGCTGGTGGCCGAGTTCGTGCACGACGCTACCCTCACCGTGTACACCATCAGCACCACGGCTGAGCCCGCCGAGGGCGGCAGCATCACTGGCGATGGACAATACAACGAGAATGCTACAGCTACGCTAACGGCTACGGCCAACGAGGGCTACCGCTTCGTGCGCTGGATGTCCAGCGGGCAGGAGCTGAGCACAAACAGCACGTTCAGCTTCGAGGTCATATCGGACAGCACGTTGGTGGCCGTGTTCGAGCTTGCCCCCGTCATAGCGCCCACCTACACCATCAGCACCAGGGCTGAGCCCGCCGAGGGCGGCAGCATCACTGGCGCTGGCCAATACGATGAGAACGCGATGGCCACCCTAACGGCCACAGCCAACGAGGGCTACCGCTTCGTGCGCTGGATGGCCAGCGGGCAGGAGCTGAGCACGAATAACACGTTCAGCTTCGAGGTCATATCGGACAGCACGTTGGTGGCCGTGTTCGAGCAGGATGCGAACTCCCCCTGCACCCCCTACAGCCACGAATTCTCGGCCACAGCTAGCGACAGCTACGAGTGGAACGGACAGGAGTACACCCAGAGCGGCGACTACGTGGCCAACCTGAAGTCCGCAGAGGGCTGCGACAGCATCGTAACGCTGCACCTGACCATAGTGAACACCACCAGCCTGTTTGACATCCGCCACGAAAACCTGAGCGTTTACCCCAACCCCACCACGGGCGAGCTATGGGTAACGGTGCCTTCGACAGGCTCAGGCACCGTTGAAGGCAACGCCGCCGCTGGGGTTAGCGTGTACACGCTGAACGGACAGCTGATGCTCCGCGTGCCCACGCAGGGGGCTTCGGCAGGCTCAGCCCCCGCCGCTGCGGGCCGCATCCGCATCGACCTGAGCGGCCTACCCGCAGGCATGTACATAGTGCGCGTGGGCAACGCCGCCGCCAAGGTGGTACGCATGTAGGCAAAGCAAGGGGCCATGCCCCCTTGTTGTAGAGAATGAACATGTGGGGCTGCGATACCATTGCAGCCACGATAGACACAGAGACGGGGAGCTCCCCCGTCTCTGCTGTTTTGGGGATGCCTGAGCCTGCCAAATACGGTGTCGGCGGTGCCTTCGACAAGCTCAGGTACCGCCGACTGCCGATGTTGCAGCCATACAGGCTGCATTGCACCACACATGCCCACCACCACCGCCTAGGGCGAGGCCCCAGGCAGCATCTGTCGCAGCGCTCCGTGCTGCACACAGCGGCGGTGCCTTCGACAAGCTCAGGCACCGCCGACTGCCGATGTTGCAGCCATACAGGCTGCATTG
>JAFTDN010000172.1 GCA_017454165.1 Bacteroidales bacterium
ATAATCGCCCTGATGCGACGCGAAGTGATACCCGCCATAGGCTGCACCGAGCCCATAGCCGTAGCCCTATGCGTGGCCAAGGCCCGAGAAACCCTAGGCCAGATGCCCGAGCGCATCGAGATGCAGCTCAGCGCCAACGTGCTTAAAAACGCACTGGGCGTGGGCATCCCCGGTACGCAGATGATAGGCCTACCCATAGCCATAGCCCTGGGCGCCCTCATCGGACGCTCAGAGCTGCAGCTCGAAGTGCTGCGCGGCTGCACACCCGAGGCCGTGGCCCAGGGCCAGCAGCTCATCGCGGAGGGCCGAATCAGCATACAACAGAAGGCCGACACCCAGCACAAGCTCTACATCGAGGCCACCTGCATCGGCCCAGAGGGCCAGCGCTCCACCGCCATCATCGCCGGCGAGCACACCAACTTCATCCACCTCGACCGCGACGGGCATGTGCTGATATGCAGCGGCGGGCCCTGCGCCTGCGACCAGCAGGCCCCTCCCACCGTGGAGCTCAGCCTGCGCAAGGTGTACGACTTCGCCACCACCGTGCCGCTCGAAAACATCCGATTCCTACTGGACACCAAGCGGATGAACTCCAAAGCCGCCGAATTCTCATTCGGACACAGCTGCGGCCACAACCTGGGCAACCTGCTGCACAACGGCGCGGGCCACAGCGTGCTGGGCAAAACCACCTTCAACCGCATGATGGCCTACACTGCCGGCGCCTGCGATGCCCGCATGGCCGGTGCCCCCATTCCCGTGATGAGCAACTCGGGCAGCGGCAACCAAGGCATCACCGCCACCATGCCCGTGGTAGTGTACGCCGAGGACAACCACAACACCGAGGAGGAGCTCATCCGCGCCCTAGCGCTGAGCCACCTCACCGTCATATACATCAAGCAGAGCCTCGGACGGCTATCGGCCCTGTGCGGCTGCGTAGTGGCCTCCACCGGCTCCAGCTGCGGCATCACCTACCTCATGGGCGGACAGTACCCACAAATAGCTTCCGCCGTGCAGAACATGATTGCCAACATCACTGGCATGATCTGCGATGGGGCCAAGCCCAGCTGCGCCTTGAAGGTGGCCACGGGCACCTCCACCGCCGTGCTATCGGCCATACTGGCCATGAACGGACGGCACGTATGTGGCCTCGAGGGCATTATCGATGACGATGTAGACCGGAGCATCCGCAACATGAGCCGCATAGGAGCCGAGAGCATGATCGACACCGACCGGCTCATCCTGCAAATCATGACCGACAAGATGGGTAAATGCTAATAGACAAAGCAGATAATATACTGAATAACAACAAGTAACACATTACCTATGAACAGCACGGCCAAAAGAACCGCAAAGGGCAACACCAGGAACAAGCTGCTCACCACCGCGCACGAGCTCTTCGTAAAACGGGGCATCGACCGGGTGAGCATCCGCGACATATCCAAGGAGTCGGGGGTGCACCTCTCGCTGGTGAACTACTACTTCCAATCCAAGGAGAACCTGATACAGGAGATATTCGCCTACGCCATCAAGGACATCGCCTCGCAGCAGCGCATCATACTCGACGCCGAGATGGAGCTCGAGCCCAAGATCAAGCGGTACATCGACAGCTACATCGACGCTCTAATCAAGGAGCCGCTGCTCGTATCGTTCGTCATCTCCACGCTCCACCGCTACGCCGACAAGGCCCTCGACCTGCACTCCGTCGGCCTGCTGTACAACACCGACAGGTTCGCCCAGCAGGTGCGCCAAGCAGTCGAAATGGGCACCATAAAGCCCATAGACCCCGAGCACCTATACATCGACATCCTGTCGCTCATCGTATTCCCCTTCGCCATAGGCGGGCTCGTGAGCTTCG
>JAFTDN010000173.1 GCA_017454165.1 Bacteroidales bacterium
AGAACCCGCTGATGGGGAAAAACAGCGGGGGCAGCAGCAGCAGGAAGCCCACCACGACCAGCAGCAGCAGCAGGGGCATGAACCATCGCAACCACTTGGTGTACGGAATCTTGGCCACCGATATGGCCCCCATGAGCACGCCCGATGTGGGAGTGGCCATGTTGGTGAAGCCGCCGCCCAGCTGGTAGATAGTAACGGTGGCCTGACGGCTGATACCTATAAGATCCGAGAGCTGCGACATGAGCGGGATGGTGAGCGCGGCCTTGGCTGAGCCCGAGGCGATGATGAGGTTGAGCAGGTTGTAGAACAAGTACATGATGGCCACCGAGGGCACCCGCCCGAAGCCCTGCATGCCATGGGCCGAGACGTTGAGTAGCGTGTCGATCACCTTGCCGTCCTCAAGTACCACCACGATGCCGCTGGCCAGCCCCACCACCAGGGCCGCCGACACAATGTCGCTCACCCCGCTGATAAACGACCGGACGAGCCGATTGGGGCGGTAGCCCATGGTCAACCCCGAGGCCAACCCCATCACCATGAACAGCGATGCGATGTGGCTGATGTACCAGCCGTAGCCCATCACCCCCACCACCAGAAACAGCACGGTGAACATCAGCATGTTCACTATAAACATCTGCGCCGAGTGGCGCATCGAGAGCGGGCCGAGCGCAGCCCACAGGGCCGTGGCCACAGGAATAACGGGCAGGTCGAGCTGCCCATGCCCCACCGCGAACTGGCTCACGGGGTAGCGCACAGCGAACACCAGCAGTGCCAGCAGCACCCCACCGAACACGGCCCACGCGGGCCGACCCGCACGGACGCGCGGCTGCCCATCGCCCTCGGCCACCCTGCTGCGCCAGTATGTGTCGGACTCGTACACCGGCGACAGGCGAGGGTTCTGCTTTATGCGGTGGGCATAGCGTAGCACGTACCCTATACCTATTGTATTGACAATCAGCCATATAAATACTCTATACTCCAACCCTGAGAAAAGGGGGATGCCCGCTAGGCCCTGCGCTATGCCTATGGAGAAGGGATTGAGCAGGGCTCCCGCGAAGCCTAGCCCGGCGGCCAGGAAGCACAGGCTCACGCCCACTATAGAGTCGTAGCCCATGCCGATGGCCAGCGGCACGAATATCACCACAAAGGCGATGGTCTCCTCGCTCATGCCTATAACCGCCCCGAAGAAGCTGAAGCACAGCATTATTAGCGTGAGTATGATGTTGTCGATGCCCAAAAGCCTGAAGAGGGCCCAGCGCTCAAAGCGCCGAGCGCGGCCCAAGAAGGCCCTGATGGCCACATCGAGCGCATGGCTCTCGTTGAGCAGCCAGAAAGCCCCGCCTATGATCAGGATGTAGAAGATGATGTCGGCCGTGCGCTCCATGCCCCTGAATATGGCGGTGAACACCTGCCACGTTTGGGGGTTGCGCTCCACAGCGTGATAGGAGCGCGGCTCGATGATGCTCTGCGACATGCCGTTGACCTCGCGTACCTGGCGGCTGAACTCGCCACCCGGCACTAGCCACGTGGCCACGGCGGCCAGCACTATTATGGCGAATATGATGACATAGGCATGTGGAAATTCTCGTCGTTTTTTATCCATATAGTATTGAATATAAATAGATTAAGCATTATCTAGTCGTTCAAATATGGTGGGCAGGTCGCTGGGCGTGATGATGCCCACCAGGCCGCCATCGGGGCGACCATTGCGGGTTACTAGCACGGCCTGTATGTAGCGTCCGTTTTTGATGGAATTCTTGAATAGCCCGGTGAGGGTGAGCAGGTCATCGCGCTCGGCCATTACCTGGTAGTCATCGGGCTCGGCGAAGGGTACCAGCTCGCTCACCGTGGAGGTTCCCAAATCGATGCGGCTTTGGTTGTGGGCCGCCAACCAGCGCGATATGGACTTGGAGTTCATCAGGCCCACTATGCGGCCCCCGTCGACTATGGGACAGCGCAAGAAGCCATGCTGCGAGAAAGCCTCTATCACCGTGATGATGTTGGTGCTGGGGGTGGCGAAGTATGGGCGACGGTGCATCACGGAGGCCACGCGAGGTGGATTGTTGAGCAGCCTCAGGATGTGCCGCAGGTCGCGCACCACCTCATCGTGCGGCTCGGCTATGATGAAATCCTGCCGCCTCGTGTGTACTATGGCGTTGCGCAGCTGGGCGTACTCGCGCAGGTCGTTGGCGTACTGCTGCACCACGTGGCTCTGCCGCTGGGCCAGGCGCAGCATCTCCGAGAAGGTGAGGTAGTCGTCTGCGCTCACCCCGCAGATGCTCTTGAGCTTCTGCTCTATCTCGGCGAATATCTCCATAAACAGCACGGAGCTGGGCTTTTGTTGAGGTTTCATTGGCATTGCGACATTTGGGTTCTCAGGTAGTAGGCCACCTCCATGTGCTGGTTGGGAGTGAACCATTTAATAGAGGCATCGCGGGCCCACCAGGTGAGCTGCCGCTTGGCGTAACGACGGGTGTTCTGCTTTATGAGGTTCACGGCGTGCTCCAGCGGTATGCGCCCATCGAAGTGCTGGAATAGCTCGTTGTAGCCCACCGTGCGCAGGGCGTTCAGCCCCCGCTGCGGGTACAGGCTCCGGGCTTCATCGAGCAGGCCAGCGGCCATCATGGCATCCACACGGCGGTCTATTCTGCCGTAAAGCGTCGGCCTGTCGATATTCAGCCCCACCTTTATGACGGTGAACGGGCGCGGCTTGCGCGGGGCGGTCAGAAACGATGTGAACGTGCGCCCCGTTTGCAGGCACACCTCCACCGCCTTGAGCACCCGCTGCGGGTTGTTCAGATCCACGCGCTCGTAGTGCACCGGGTCTAATGTGCGCAGCTGCTCTTGCAACGACTGCAGCCCCTGCTGCTGCAGCTGCTGCCGCAGGGCTAAATCGGGTTCTGGGAAGTCATCGACCCCGTTGCACAGCGCATCGATGTAGAGGCCCGAGCCGCCCACCAGCATGGCCACCCGCTGGCGGGCGTACAGCTGGTCGAGCAGGGCCATAGCATCGAGCTCGTACATGCCACAGCTATAGCGCTCGGTGATGGACTTGTGCCCCACAAAGTGGTGGGGCACCTGCGCCAGCTGCTCGGACGATGGCGGCGCGGTGCCGATGCTGAGCTCTCGGAAGAACTGCCGCGAATCAGCCGATACGATGTCCGCCTGCAGGAACCGCGCCAACACGATGCTCATGTCGGTCTTGCCCACTCCGGTTGGTCCGAGCAGCACTACAAGGTATTTTTGGCTATCGGCGGGGGGCATTGCGGGTCAGTATTGACTTAGGTCCTCGTTCTCAAAATCAACCTCATCCTGGTCGTCATCGGCAAAATAGTCATCGGTGCCAGGCTCGAGCGAGGGCAAGCCGAGGTCGGGCTGTGGCTGGGCGGGCGGCTCCCCTACCGATGCGGCGCAACGGGGGTACATCACGTTGGGCTGCGGCTCGCTTATGGCTATCAGCTCTAGAAATAGGTGCTGGTCGGCGAACATGTCGTAGGCATAGAGCAGCCTGTCGGTACGATTTTTGAGCAGGTCGGAGAGCTTCGCGCTCTCCATGGGCATGGCAGCCTCGGGGGTGCCCATGTCGAGCAGGGTGAGCTCTAGGCCCTTGTTCCACTGGTCATCGGCCACAAAGAAGGAGGCCAGCTGTGAGGTGTCAAGACCGAGGTCGCACTGGAGCAGGCCGTGTAGGTCGATGAAGCGAGCTTCGGAGTCGATTTCATAGTCACGCAGGAAGGCCCTATCACCGCTTGCGAGCATCCTAAACTTGTAAATCATTGTGGGTTGGCATTAATAAAAATTTTTGGGGCCAAGCGCACTAGCGCAATTAGGCAAATCATTCGCTCAATCTCCCCCGAGGTGGCTACAGGGAGAGCAGGAAGCTGATCGTATCCACGCCATCGGCATAGTCGGTTATAGAGGGGCACTGAGCCTTTCCAAAATCGACTACGCACTCGTGCCGGCTGGGGTTGCCCACCACGCACTGTATGCGCTCGGCGTTGCGCTGCAAGAAGTCCACCGCAGCCCGCTGCGAGGCGTACTGGTGGTAGTGTAGTACCCCTATTGGGGAGTCGAGGGCTTCGCTCTCGCGCACTAAGGCGAAACCCAGGTCGAGGTGGGGCTCACGGTTGAGGGCGAATATGGCGCGATGGTACTCGTAGTTGTTGGCGTACTTATGGTGCTGTAGGAGGGGCCGCCACGAGAGCAGCCGCCCCAGCAGGTGCTCCATCTTATAGCCATCGGGAATCAGCAGCAGCGACACGTTGCGGCATCCCAGGCCAAAGTAGGAGAAGATGTCGAACCCTAGGGCATCCAGCTCGTCGTCGGTTTCCTCCCCATCGATGAGGGCCACTGCGTTGCGATGCTGGCGAATGATGGAGGGGTAGCGCTCGAAGTAGTGCCGCATCACGTGGGCCATGCCATCGCCACCCGTGGCTATTATGGCATCGACCCCTCGCAGCTGCCCCTCCGTGAGCTCGAATAGGCCATCGAACTGCGGCTCCACGCCTATGAGCATAGCGCGTATGGCCTTCATCAGGGCGCTGTCGCGCGATGAGGGCTTGAGCACCAGCGCATGGCCCGCAACGAGCACGCACAGCAGGTCGTGGAAGCCCACCAGCGGGATGTTGCCCGCCGCCACCACGCCCACCCGCTTGGGTTCAACCGCATCATCGGTGGACTTTATGTAGCTAAGCGCCCAAGGACGCAGGGCCTCTGGGGTGAGCCAGCGCGTGGCAATCTCGGAGAGCATACGCTCGATATTGCTGCGGGTGAACCATGGATTCTCTAGCTCGGCCATGGCGATGGCCGTGGGCAGAGCCGATGGGCGGCCCTCAAGGGCCCAACGAATCGCATCGCCCAAGCGGATAAATGCGTCAATGCGTTGTTCTACGGTCATATACGGTGTGTTGATTGGCAACCGATGCCTGTATAGAATGGCAAAGATAACCAAAAAAATGGGGGGCACTCCATTTGTTGCGGCCCTACCGATGCAATTTGCATCAAAATGACTAAATTTGCTCCCCAAGCCCACCCCCAACAGCACGTTTATGGATGAGCAACACATCATAGCCCTACGGGGCGCGGACATCTACCAGGAAGACAACCTGGTGCTATCGCAGGTGAACCTAGAGGCAGGCCCAGGCCAGATGCTCTACCTAGTGGGGCGCGTGGGCAGCGGCAAGTCGAGCCTGATAAAGACGCTCACCGCCGAGCTGCCCCTGCGCACGGGCGAGGGCGCGGTGTGCGGGTTCAGCCTGAGGGGAATCAACAGAAAGCAGGTGCCCATGCTCCGGCGCCGTATAGGCGTAGTGTTTCAAGACTTTCAGCTGCTCACCGACCGGAACGTCACCGACAACCTGCTATTCGTGCTGCGCGCCACCGGCTGGCGCGACAAGGAGGCCATGAAACGGCGCATAGCCGAGGTGCTCGACTTGGTGGAGCTGCGCTACAAGGAGTACAAGATGCCCCACCAGCTCTCAGGCGGAGAGCAGCAGCGCGTGGTGATAGCGCGAGCTCTGCTCAACAACCCTGAGGTCATCCTGGCCGATGAGCCCACGGGCAACCTCGATGCTGAGTCGTCCGATGGTATCATGCAAATTCTGCACGCCATAGCCGCCAGCGGCAAGGCCGTGCTGATGGCCACCCACAACGTGGCCCTGATGAGGCGCTTCCCTGGGATTACCTACAAGTGCGAACGCGGGCGGCTCACCCTGCTCGATGAGCAGGTCGCCGAGATCGACTTCGGCAGCCTGATGGAGCTGTAACCCCCATGGGGCCATCCCTGCTACTAACTGGGCGGGCCCACGGACGCTAGAACAGGTCCACCGTGATGTTCTGGATGAAGGCCGTATAGGTGGCCTCGCGGCCCACCTTGGCCTCGCTCAGCAGCATGAGCACCTGCAGCTCGTTGCCCTGCCGCGTGGTGATGGTAATCTCGCGGCGCTGGCCCACCACCTTCTCCTTCTGCGGCGATAGGAAGGCATCGAGGAACTCATCGGCGCCCTCGGTGTTGTCGGGGAACAGGATCTTGATGTTCTGCTCCAGGATGTCATCGCGGGTTACCTCGAACAGCTCCTCGGCGGCCCGGTTGAAGAACTTCACCACCCCATCGTGGTCGATGGTGATGATGGCATCGATAAAGCCGTCGAGCGTCTTCTCATTGCGCACCTTCACTTTCTCAATCTCCTTAAACTGGCTCTTCACCTCCTCGCGGGCCTCCTTGAGCTTGCGGTTGAGCACCACCTCGTTTTGACGCAGCTGCTCCTCCTGCTTCTTCAGCACCTCGTTCTGCTGGCTGTTCTCAATCTCGATGAGCTTCTCGCGGGTAACATCGTTGGCTATCATGATGACCATCGACAGCTCATCATACATAT
>JAFTDN010000174.1 GCA_017454165.1 Bacteroidales bacterium
GAAGATTATAGGCTCGGCCTACGCCCTCATCTTCTGGATTCAGAACATCGGCCTGTGGCTCTTCCCGCTGCTCATAGGCAAGGTGCTCACGGCCACCAACCCCGCCGGTGCCGCCGCCGATGAGCTCAACTACACCTGGGCCCTTGTGATGCTGGCTTGCCTTGGTATGGCTGCATTGCTAATAGGCATCTACCTCAAGGCTGTCGACAAGAAGAAGGGCCTCGGCCTCGAGCAGCCCAACATCAAGGCGTAGATTTTACAATTTTAATTATATACGCATAAACGCGCCCCAGCCAAAGCGGATGGGGCGCGTTTTCGTTGTGTGTAACTGTCTAGTATCTGCTACGTAAAAATATGCGCAAGTACATATTAGACTGATATTGGCTCATGGAAAGGTTCAGATTATTAGCGGATTTGTTTGACGAAGGTCAAATGGATGGGGCTCGCGGTGAGCGTTGAAATATTCAGTACTGGGGGTATTCTATAAGGAGCTCATGTCAAAATTGATGGACATAATGTTCCTCAATGAATACAGCAAGGAGCTATTCGTTTATTCAATCCTTAGGATGATGGATGAGGGGCTGTTTGATAGTTTTAATGATTGATAGTAGGGCCTATGTATCTGTTGGCGTGTATAGCATTTGTATTTAACGCTTTATCGAGTTCCGTGGGCGATAGCATTTCCTCGCAACAAAACGTGGGCATCCATTGGCAGGCACCGTATCCACCTCTGTCCGACAGCCTTTCGCAGCGCCTTCGTCTAGAGATTGAGGGCATGTTCGATGCGAACACCATGAGGTCGATGTATGCGTATCCTATCTATACGGTGTTTTTTAACCGCGATGGAAGCTATGCGTTCACGCAGGATTCGGCTTCCTACATGATTGCGGCTACAGGTTGCCGCAAAAATGCAGTACACGTTGGCGATGCGCAATGGGACGATTTGGTAGGGAAGGCTTTTTACTATATTGATAATCATCTTTATAAAACTGGGTTTGGTCGGTATTTTTTTGCAACCATGATTTCTACAGGTTGGAGGTATGATGAGGTACAGATGGTACACCTAAAAAACGATGAATTGGTTAGCATGTCTTACGGAATGCCATGTATCATTGTGTGTAATATGCGCACAATGCAATGTGCGTATGATGGTGTTGTCCATAGCAGCATTGAGCATTTTATGCAATCCCATCATGGAGGGATAGCTGCATACCTCAATAAGCTGGCTCTAGAGCGTAGCATAGAAAGGTATATAGCGGAAAATATGCCGCGCACTCATCAAGAATTATTGGACTATATGGACGGGAGCGTCATGTTTTATTGGCTTAGACATATGGGACATGAAGACACTATGAAAGTTGTAAATTGGTTTGTGAATGATGTAAATCAGATTGTTCGGTTGAGATTTGGAGCAAAGAAAAGCTTACGTCGGCTTATTACAAACAGGCTGCGCGAAAAAAAACGCGATAGCCCATTTATTCAATTTCCAGTTGAATTACTGGGACGCGATGTGCGCAACGAGCTAAGGGCAGTGCTGTCCCCAGAGCAGTACGACTATGTAGCACGTAAATTAATCCATAGGCATAAAATGGATATAGCCATATTCGAGGATGTTGTTATAGGTTTTGATGATTTGCAACGGAATGGAGTAATTCCTCCAGAATATAGCCGTGAGAGCTGGCTGAAACGCTATTTGGCAGACTATCGTGTCGAGATTATGGGCGAAAAGCCCCTGTCCAAGGAGATCCCCCAGGGCATCATCATTAGATGATGATGTATTGCGCAGGTCTATTCCGCAATCACGCCCGAGCCTATTAGCTCGTTGTCGCTGTACCAAGCGGCGAACTGCCCGGCGGTGATGCCGCGCTGTGGCTGCTCAAAGTCGATGTAGAGACCGCGCTCTGTCATGTGCAGCGTGGCGCGTTGCAGGGGCTGGCGGTAGCGTATGCGCACCAGCAGGGCTTGGTGCTGGCCGGTGGCCATGGCTAGGTCGGGGCGCACCCAGTGCACCTCGTGGGGCTGTATGCGCAGGGCCTGCCTGTAGAGGCCGGGGTGGCTCTGGCCCATGCCCACGTACACCACGTTCTGGGCCACATCGGTAGCTATCACGAACAGCGGCTCGGCCTTGCCCCCCACGTTGAGGCCCTTGCGCTGGCCAATGGTGTAGAACTGCGCCCCCTGATGCTGCCCCACCACGGGGCCATCGGTGGGGGTGTAGCGGTGGGGCTGGGCGCGTAGCTCCAGCGGGCTGTTGGGCTGGGGGGCGTAGGCGGGGTGGTCGGGCGCAATCTCCACTATGCGTCCCCGCCGGGCGCGTAGCTGCTGCTGAAGGAATACTGGCAGATCGACCTTGCCCACGAAGCATATGCCCTGTGAGTCCTTGCGGGTAGCGGTGGCCAGCCCCAGCTCGGAGGCTACGCGGCGCACCTCGGGCTTCAGCATGTGGCCTATGGGGAACATGGCCTGCGCCAGCTGCGCCTGGTTGAGCTGGCATAGGAAGTAGCTCTGATCTTTGTTGGGGTCGGTGCCGGCCAGCAGGCGGTGGTACGGCTGGCCGTGGGCGCTCACGGTGTCGGTGCGGCAGTAGTGGCCGGTGGCCACGGCGGTGCCGCCCAGCTGCTGCGCGGCCAGCAGGAATGCATCGAACTTGATTTCGCGGTTGCAGAGCACATCGGGGTTGGGTGTGCGCCCCTGGGCGTACTCGGCGAACATGTAGTCCACCACGCGGCGGCGGTACTCCTGGCTCAGATCCACGAAGTGGAGCGGTATGTGCAGCTTGTGGGCCACCATCTCGGCGAATTGGCGGTCGTCATCGTAGGGGCAGTCGGCCCTGAGCAGGCCGGTGGTGTCGTGCCAGTTCTTCATGAACAGGCCCACCACCTCGTGGCCCTGCTGTAGCAGCACGTGGGCGGCCACGCTCGAATCTACGCCGCCCGAAAGCCCCACCACCACGCGTTGTTTGTTCATCGTGCTGTATCACTGAAATTTACGTTGTCTTATGGCCTCGTAGATTACCACGCCAGCGGCTACCGACACGTTGAGCGAGCCAATTTGTCCCATGATGGGGATTTGCACCTGCATATCGGCCATCCTTAGCACCTCGGGGCTGATGCCCCGGTCCTCGGCCCCCATGACTATGGCTAGCGGGCCGCGCAGGCTGGCCGTGTATATGGGCTGCTGCGCTTTCTCCGTGGCTGCTGCGATGCGTATGCCCTGCTCCCGCAGGAAGCCTATGGCCATCTTGAGGCTGCCCACACGGCAGATGGGCACGTGGAGCAGCGCGCCCGCCGATGTTTTCACCGCATCGGGGCCAAGGCTGGCCGCACCCTTGGCGGGCACCACAATGCCGTTGATGCCAGCGCATTCGGCAGTGCGGGCTATTGCACCGAAGTTGCGCACATCGGTGATGCGGTCGAGCAGCAGCAGGAAGGGCTGCCGCGCTTCGGCCTGGAGCTGCCCCACCAGCTCTTCGAGCTGCAGCGTGGGCACGGCGCCCACCTGGGCTGCCACGCCTTGATGGTTGCGCTGACCGAATTTGGCGAACACCTCGGCGGGCACGTGCTGCACCGGGATGCCGTGATGTTTGAGCAGGCCCATCATCTCGAGGGCCAGCGGGCCGCTGAGGCCCTGCCGTACCAGCACCTTGCCGATGGGGGTGCCTGCGTTCACGGCCTCTATCACGGCGTGTATGCCAAAAATCGTGCTCTCGCTGCTCATGTATGTTTCTGATTATAAGGTGTATGGCCAGTTGCCGCTAGGCGAATGGCGCGATGCAAAGGTAGTAAAAATGCCTTTAAGTGTTCAATTGCGGTGTAAATTTCTGATTTTTAATTATTTATGCAATAATGACACTTTTGTCCTAGAAAAGCAGTACTTTTGTGCGCCCGTGGTGGCATCCTACTACGACTAGACAGTGGTGCATGGCGGCTTTTGTTTTGAAACTATTTAACTACTTTGAAAGGCATCGGGGGCTGCTGTGGGCCCTGCTGGTGGCGTTGGTGTTGCTCTGCGCCGTGGGGGCAGCGGGGCTGCGCACCGATGAGAATGTGTCGGCGTTTCTACCACATAATGCTGACAATGAGCGTATACAATATGCCTTTGCGCATCTTGAGGCCGACAATCAGATAGTGCTCAGCCTGCGCTGCGCCGACACGCTCAACTGCCACGATGTGGCCCTTTTGCAGCAGGCCGTCGATGTGCTCGTGGAGCATCTGCTCCGCATCGACACCGCGCTGCTGAGCGGCGTCCGCTACATGGTGGATCAGCAGCAGATGCAGCAGGTGGCCGACTTTGTGCTGCGCAGCATGCCCTATCTGCTCACCGAGGCCGACTACCTGCGGGCCGACTCGCTGCTTACTCCTGCTGCGATTGAGGCCAAAGTGCAGGCCGCTAGGAATATGCTGGCATCGCCAGCGGGAGCCATCGCCAAGCATACCTTGCTGGCCGATCCATTGGGCCTGGCCTCGCCGCTGCTGCGGGGCTTGCAGGGTTTTAGCATCGGTACCCATTACCAGCTCATCGATGATTATATATTTAACGCCGAGGGCGATGAGGCTACGGTGCTCGTGCGTTCGGCCTTCCCATCGAGCGAAACTGGGCGCAACGCTCGGCTGCTGGCCCAGGTGCGGGCGGCCATCGACTCCACGCAGGCCCAGCTCGATGGAGCTGTGAGGGTGAGCCTGTTCGGCGCAGCCGACATCGCCATCGCCAATGCCAGCCGCATCAAGCGCGACAGCGCGGTGTCCATCGCCATAGCGCTGGTGCTCATAGCGCTGGTGCTGGTGCGCTTCTACCGCAGCGCCAAGAGCATCGGGCTGTTGGTGCTGGCCCTGCTGTTCGGCGGGCTGTTCGCCGTGGGGGTGCTGGGCCTGACGGGCAGCACGGTGTCGCTGCTGGTGATAGGGGTGGGCTCGGTGATTATTGGCATTGCGGCCAACTACCCGCTGCACTTCCTGGCGCACATCAGGCAGGGCAGCTCGTGCCGACAGAGCTTGGCCGATGTGGCCTCGCCGCTGCTCACGGGTAACATCACCACCGTGGGCGCGTTTCTGAGCCTGCTGTTTATCAGCTCTGGGGCCATGCGCGATTTGGGCCTCTTCGCCTCGCTGCTGCTGGCGGGCACCATCGTGTTCGTGCTGGTGTTTTTGCCCCATTTCTATGCCAAGCATACGGGGGGCGGGGACTCCGATAGGCGTGAGCTGTCGTTTGCGGGGCTGGCGGGCCTGCGGCCCGAGAATAGCCCGTGGTTCATCGCGGCGATGGCCATTGCCACCGTGGTGCTGTGGTTCTACAGCGGGCGCACCTCATTCGACACCAACATGCACAACATCAACTACATGACCGCCGAGCAGCGGCGGCAGGTGGAGGCGTTTGCCCAGTTGGTGGACGGCAACCAGCAGATGCTCTACTGCGCCGCAGAGGGGGACTCGCTCGACGAGGCTCTGCGGCGTATGGAGCGGGTGCAGGGCGCGCTGGACAGCGTGGCTGCGCTGTTCGGAGTAACCCGCCGGGCGGGGCTGGGCGTGTACCTGCCCTCGGCGCACGAGCAGGAGCGGCGTTTGGCTCTGTGGGCCAGCTTCTGGAAGGAGCGGGGGCCGCGCACCATGCAGCTGCTGTCCGATGCGGCCCAGCGGGCGGGCTTCCGCCCCGATGCATTCGACCGATTTGGGCAGCTCGTATCGGCACCGCACCATGTGGTGGGCTTGGACCATTTTGAGCCGCTGCTCGATGCCCTGGGCCGCAGTTACATCATAGAGGGGCAGGGGAGGGCCATGGCCCTCAGCATGCTGTACGTTGAGCCCACGCGGGCGCAGATGCTGGAAGGGGTCATCAACGGCATTGAGCCCCACCTGTTCGCGTTCAGCTCGGGCTCCATCACCCAAAAACTGGTGGGGGCGCTCTCCGATGATTTCGACCGTGTGCTATATATCTGTGGCATAATCGTTTTCGCGTTCCTCACCATCTCCTTTGGGCGAATCGAGCTGGGCCTGATGGCCTTTCTGCCGCTGGCCCTTGGCTGGGTATGGATTTTGGGAATTATGGGCCTTACGGGTCTGCAGTTCAACATTGTGAACATCATTTTGGCCACATTCATCTTCGGGCAGGGCGATGACTACGCCATATTTGTGGCCGAAGGGCTGCTGTATGAGTATGCATACGGCAAAAAAATGCTAAAATCATACAAAAGCACCATCCTGCTCTCGGCCATCATCATGTTTGTGGGCATAGGCTCGCTGGTGTTCGCCCAGCACCCCGCCATGCGCTCGCTGGGGCAGGTTACGGTGGTGGGCATGGCCTGCGTGGTGCTCATGGCCTACGTGGTGCCCCCGCTGGTGTTCCGCTGGCTGACCCATGTGGGCGGGCAGAAGCGCCGCACTCCCGTCACGCTGCGCAATCTGCTCAAAACCGCGCTAGCTTTCCTCGTCTTCTTGTTGGGCAGCGTGGTGCTCACGGTGGCCGGCTTTGTGCTGCTCACCATTGGCCGCCCCACCGATAGGCACAAGTTGATGTATCATAGGCTTATATGCGCCACCATGCGCTTGCTCACCCGGGCGGCCTTTGGGGTGCGGATGTGTGTGCACAATATTGATAAAGAGCAATTTGAGCGTCCTAGTGTGATTGTATGCAATCATCAGTCGCACCTCGACCTGCTTTACACCCTGATGCTGTCGCCCAAAATCATCTGCCTCACCAACCAGTGGGTGTGGAACTGCCCGTTCTACGGCTGGATTATCCGCTACGCGGATTTCCTGCCCGTGGCCGATGGCATAGAGGCCAGCATCGATAGGCTGCGCCCGCTGGTGCAGAGGGGCTACTCGGTGCTGGTGTTCCCCGAGGGCACCCGTTCGCCCGACTGCTCCATACTGCGCTTCCATCAGGGCGCGTTCTACCTGGCCCAGCAGCTGGGGCTCGATGTGCTGCCCGTGCTCACGCACGGTATTGGCCACGTGTTCCCCAAGAATGAGTTCGTGCTGCACCCAGGCCGCGTTGATGTGCGCATGCTGCCGCGCATATCGCAGGCCGAGCTGCCCGCCGAGCCTCGGCTAGCGGCCAAACAGCTGCGCCAGCTCTACCTGCGCGAGTACGCCGCGCTGGCCCAGCAGGTCGAAACCACCGATTACTTCTATAAATCGCTGTGCGATAGCTATTTGTATAAAGGGCGCTGCGTGGCCGCCCGTGCGCGTAGGGCGCTGCGCGAGCACAGCGGATTTGCCCAGCAGGTGGCGGCGCTGCCAAGCTCGGGCACCGTGCGCATGGAGCGCTGCGGGCAGGGCGAGCTGCCGCTGATGGCCGCCCTGGTGCGTAAGGACCTGCAAATAGTGGCCTCCGACCCCGACCCCCTGATGCTGGCCTTGGCCCAGAACTGCTCGCTGAGACCGCCCAACCTCAGCTTTGAGCTGGAGGGGGACGCTCCTGTGGATGATGTAAATGACTGACGAACAGCGCTATGGTGTACGATGTGGTGATTGTGGGCGGAGGTTTGGGCGGACTGGTGTGCGCCAGCATCCTGTCGACGCATGGCCTGAGCGTGCTGGTGCTTGAGAAGCATCAGCCGATGGGCGGGTGTCTGCAAACAGTTGTGCGACACGGTGTTAAGTTTGATACCGGGATGCATTACGTCGGCAGCATGACGAGGGGCAGGCGCTGTACCGCCTGTTCGGCTACATGGGCATCGCCGATGGCATACCGCTGAGCCGCCTCGACCCCCACGCCTACGACATCATCGTGCTCGAGGGCGAGCGCTACCCGTATGCGTCTGGCTACGATCGGTTTGCCCATACGTTGGCGCAGCGCTTCCCCCAGCAGGCCGACCAGCTGGGGGAGTACGTGCGGCGGGTGCGCAGCATCGCCCAGGCTTCACCGCTCTACGACCTGCGCTTGGTGGGCAGCCCCAGCTTTATGGAGGCCCCATGCCACCGCATCAGCATCGACCACTTTGTGGCGGGCATCACCTCCAATCCCGCCTTGCAGGCCGTGCTGCTGGGCAACATGCCGCTCTATGATGGGGTGCACGGCCTCACCCCGGCCTACATACATGCCATCATCAGCAACTCCTACATGCAGAGCGCGTTCCGCGTGGTGGGCGGGAGCGATACCATAGCCCGTGCGCTATGCCGCTCCATCGAGCGGCAGGGCGGCTGCCTGCGCACCGGCACCGAGGTGGTCGAGCTGCTCTGCGATGACCAGCGCATGACCGCCGTGCGGCTGGACTCGGGCGAGCTGCTGATGGGGCGGCGCTTCATCTCCACCATGCACCCGTGGGCGCTCATGGGCCGCATCGGCTCGCCGCTCCTGCGTAGGGCCTACCGCGAGCGTATAGCTGCTGTGCCCAACTCGCTGTCCAACTTCACGCTATACCTGCGTTTTAAACCCAACTCCGTGCCCTACCTCAACAGCAACCTGTTCTACTACCACGACCGCGATGCGTGGGCCTCGGCCTACAGCCCCGAGCGCTTTGGGCGGCGCTTCATGTTCATGCACCAGTGCCACCAGCCCAACCCGAGCTTCGCACAGAGCGCCGTGCTCATAGCTCCCATGGCCTTTGCTGAGGTGGCGCGGTGGGCCCATGGGCGCGGTGAGGCGGGCTACCGCGAGCTCAAGCAGCAGCGGGCCGAGCTGCTTATTGATAGGCTAAATTGTATATTCCCAGGTATTTCGGCCAAAATTGAGGGCTACCATACATCCACGCCGCTCACCTACGAGCGCTACACCTCCACCGCCCAAGGGGCCACCTACGGCCTGATGCGCGATGCTGGCGCACCCGAGCGCTCCTACATATCGCATCGCACCAAAATTCCCAACCTGCTGCTCGCAGGCCAGAGCATCACCGCCCATGGGGCGCTGGGCGTTACGATGGGAGCCGTGGTGGTGTGCGCCGATATTCTGGGGCCGCAGCTGCTCGAGCAGATTGAGCGTTGGCGATAGATGCATCCTGGCGTTGATGGATTTTTGTATATTTGCCTCAACACAGCCGATATTTAAATGTGATACGTCTATTATACCCAACTATTGTCTGCCTGCTGCTCGCTGTGGCGGGCTGCGGGGCGCATGGCGATGCCTCCCCAGCGGGTGGTGCTGATGCCGACACCACGCGTATTGGTGCATTGATGTCAACCGCTATGGGCTTGCAGGATGCCAGCCCCGACTCGGCCATCGCGCTGACCGGCATGGTGCTGGCCAGCGTGGACTCCTTGCGCCTGCAGGCCGCTCCGTGCGGCATCAGGAGGTGGCTCTTCGACCAGCGCACGAGGGCAAAACTTCTGCAGCTGGTGTGCCTCAACAACACCGGGGAGTATCAGCAGGCCATAGCCTGCGCCGATGAGGGCCTAGCGGACATTGTCGCCCTTGAGGCCGACACCTGCGCCGATGTGGCCGACTTCCGTGTGCGTTTTCTGAACTCCAAGTCCATAGCCCTGCGGCACACCGGGCGCACGGTGGAGGCCTTGGAGGCCCTACAGCAGGTGGTGGAGTGGGCCAAGGAGCGCGGCGACCAAAACATGGAGGCCATGGGCTGTACCAATATGGCCATCAACTATCAAACGTTGGGCGACACCGCCATTGCCGTGGAGTATTTGGAGCGAGCCCTTGGGCTACACCGCCAAAGCGGCAACCAGAGGGGGATTGCCGCCTCGCTCATCACCATGGGCAATGTTTACAACATGGCTGGGAATGGTTCCATGGCGCGTGGTTACTACAGCGAGGCGCTGATGGCCGTGGCTCCGCTCAACCTCAAATCGACCGAAGCCGCCATACACCAGAACATGGGCGTGGCCGCCCTGCGCGAGGAGCATTTCGATGAGGCCCGTGAGCATTACTCCGAGGCGCTACGGCTGTATGGCCAGCTGGGCAACACCAACGGCATGATGGCCAACTGGGGCAACCTGGCCGATTTGTGCAACAAGCAGCATCGCCATGCCGATGCCATAGCCTACGCCAAGCAGCAGCTGAGCGCATCGGAACGGGCGGGCAACATCAACAATCAGCACTATGCGCATAAATACTTGTATGATTCGTATAAGCAACTAGGTAATATTCAATTAGCGCTCAAGCACTATGAGGCTTTTGTGGCCATGCGCGACAGCATGGCCTCGGTGGAGAAGCAGAACGAAATTGCCAAGCTGGAGGCTACTTTCCAAAATCGCCAGAAAACGGCTGAGATTGAGCAGCTCACGGCCATGCAGAAGGCCGAAGTGGCGCGCAATAGGCTGCTCACCGGGCTGGCCATAGCCCTGGGCGCAACGCTGCTGGTGGCCATGGCGGTGGTGCTGCTGGCCCTGCGGCTCATACGCCTTAGGCATAGACAGCAACGTATAGAGTTGGAGAACAGGGTATTACGTTCGCAGATGAACCCGCACTTCGTGTTCAACGCCCTGAGCACGGTGAACAACTTGATACTCAAGGGTAACACTCAAACAGCATCGGGTGGAACGCTAGCCCTAGCGCGGCTGATGCGCCTAATACTGGAGGCATCGCGGGCCGAGCTCATCACAGTGGGGGAGGAGGTTGAAATTCTGAACTACTACTGTGAGCTGCAGGCGCTGCGCTTTCCCAACAAATTCGGGTTCGAGGTGGAAATGGAGCCAGCCTCCATGGCCGACGAGCTGCTGCTGCCGCCCATGATTATACAGCCTTTTGTGGAGAATGCCATAGTCCATGCATTCCCCTCGCCCGATGCGCACGGCAGCATAAAGGTGCGCTTTGAGGTGCGCGGCGGCGAGCTGCTGTGCAGCATCACCGACGATGGCACGGGGTTCGATGTGGAGGCCGCCAGCACGCCATCCGATGGGCATAAATCGCTGGCGCTCGAGATTACCCGCGATAGGCTCAAGCTGATGCGTCAGAAGTACCGCACCGCGAGCACCATGCGCATCGAAAGTCCGCCTGCCGGTGCGGTGCGGGGCACCAAGGTGAGCATCAGCCTGCCCATAATTACCGATAAATGAGTGCTATTGAAAAATATGCTAATGACGGACACAGCTATGAAAGTTTTTCTTGTAGATGATCAGGCCGACTGCCTGGAGACCATGCGGTTGCATCTGAAGTCGCATCCCGATGTGGAGATTGTGGGAGAGGCATCATCGGTGGCCGATGCGCTGGCGCATATACCCGCCGCCAAGCCCGACCTGCTGCTGCTCGACGTGGAGCTGCCCGATGGCACCGGGTTCGACATCCTGCGCCAGCTGCCGCATCCCCTCCGCACGGTGTTCGTTACGGCGTTCGACAGGTTCGCCATCACAGCGTTCCGCTTCAGCGCGGTGGACTACCTGCTCAAGCCCCTCGACCCGCTCGCCCTGGCCGATGCGCTCGATAAGGTGCGCAAGTCCACCCATAGGGTGGATGTGAACCAGCAGGTGGAAGCCCTGCTGCACAATGTAACCGCCAACGAGCAGCGGCTGCTGGTGCTGCGCACCGCCGAGGAGGTATCGCTGGTGCCCGTGGCCGACATCGTGCGGCTGGAGTCCGATGGGGCCTACACCCACGTATTTGTGGCTGGCGGGCGCAAAATATTGGTGAGCAACAACCTAAAATACTACGAGGAGATGCTCAGCGATAGCGGATTCATGCGCTGCCACCAGAGCCACCTGGTGAACATCAGGCAGATTGACTGCTTCAAGAAGGCCGATGGAGGCTACCTGAAGATGCGCGATGGCGCATCGGTGCCCGTGAGCACCCGCCGCCGCGAGGCCCTGCTGCAGCTCTTCGGCTCGATGATGGGATAGAGCGATTATAAAACGAGACGGCGCACTTGTAAAACAGCCCCAGCTGCTGGTGAATATGTCACATGCGGTCATGGGCCGATGGCGTAGATTTGCTGTGCTAACCAATAAAAGCACAGCCTATGAGAACTATTCGTTACCTGATCGCAATCGCCATGCTGATGCTGGCGGCGCGGTGCGCCTGGGCGCAGGACATCATCCTGCTGCGCAACGGCAGCGAGCTACAGGCCAAGGTGGTCGAGCTCACGCCCTCCGAGATTAAGTACCGCCGATTCGACAACCCCAACGGGCCGCTGATTACCATCATGCGGAACGATGTGTTCATGATTACCTACGAGAACGGCTCCAAGGAGGTGATGCCCGAGCCCGCCACCGCTGGCACCGCCGCCAAGGCCGATGGTGAGTCCAGCGCGCCACCCCGCTGGCTGGCCAAACGGCCCAAGGCCGTGGGCATCTGGGCCGACCCCCTCGGATTCGCATTCTTCGGCCCACGGTTGGGCGTGGACATCCGTACACGCAGCAATGCTATATTCACGCCCTACCTGCGCTTCCTCACCATGGGCTCAATGATGCACGTGGCTGCCCAGAACCCCGATGAGATGTCGGGCATGGGGGTAGGCTTCGTGGGCCGTGCATTGTTCCCCGTGCGCACGGGCAGCTGGAACGCGGGCTTTATGCTCGATGTGGGCGTGTTCACCGGCACCTATGATTCGGGCAAAACCTACTCCACCGAGGAGCGACACCCCCATATGTGTGTTACCTCCACGGGGGGCTATACCTTCCGCTTCGAGTCGGGCTTCTACATCAACCTGGCCGCCTATTTCGGCATTATGTTCACGTTCGACGCGAAGGCGCGCTACAACAACCCCAACAACACGTACTACTCGGACACATTCGATGAGCCCCGAAACAACATACTGAGCGTGTTCGGGATGCCCGAGGTGTCGTTTGGTATTGAGTTTTAAATCGTAAAAATCTGTGTATCATGAATTTGAAGAACATTGTATTGATAGCCCTTGCGGCCACGGTGCTGCTGGCTGGCTGCCGCAAGAAGGACGAGGTGCAGGTAGAGTCGGTGTCTGCCGCTATGGCGGGCTTCTGGATTAAATCGAACGCTAGGTACCAGATGATAGAGACCGGTGGCTACTTCTACGGAATGCGGATTGCGACCACCGGCGTGGTGCAGGAGTTGAAAACCAACCTCGATAGGCACTACGAGTGGCTGAACGCCGTGGCCGTTGTGCTATCGGAGTTTTCCAATGGCCGCTTCAGCGGCACCAGCGATGAGCTGGGCCAGCTCTCGGGCACCTACACCCTCGACACCTCCATCAACTACAGCCCGCAGGCAAATGTGCTATTCCCCATGCTGCGCATGAAGCTCACCTGCCCGCCGCTGGCCAAGGTGTATATATGGGGCGGCGGCTCCGACTACTCGTTCGAGGGGGCCTATAGGCAGACCCACAACCCCGATGGCGATTGGCCCACTATAAGGAAGCAGGCCTACGACTCCCGCCTGGTGGGTGAATGGTGGATGGAGAACTCCGACGACCCTGGCTTTAGGCTCAATGCCGATGGCACGGGTAGCTATTTGGGCACCACGCAAAGTTGCCCCTGGTGCGCCGTGGGCGGCAAGCTGTACATGGGAGAGAGCATGCAGGGCTATCGCTATAGGGTCGATGGCAGCACCCTGCGGCTGATTGATGAGTGGGGCGGCGAGCGGATTTGCAAGAAAAGGTAGAAAGGAAAAACCGATTGTCTAACACTAAATTCCATTTGTTATGAAACGAATTTTTACATCGATTATCGCCACGGCGGTCGCCTTGCTGCTCTGCACAGGGCTGGCTACGGGGCAGAGCCTGAAGGTTGCGGGTAAAAACGTAACAGCCACGGGCAATGTAACAGGTAGCGGTATCAGCGGTGCGGTGCACTACGATGCCGCGAGCAGAACGCTCACACTAACTGATGCCACAATTAAAACTACGGCTAACGGCATTGAGGTGAGCGGCACGGGTACGATTACCGTCAAAACCATTGGAAAATGCGAAATCACCAGCACTCAGAATGTAGCTGTGCTATTAAATGCCAATAACGCAGCCTTTGTTTTTGAGGTGGCCGACAAGCTTACCGTGAATGGATACAGCGCAGCGGTATCGGGTAAGGAGAGAACAGGTTCGAATAGGAACGTTACGTTCAAGTCCGCATCGGGGGCGCTGGGGCAGGTGGCTGTGAAGGGTGATACCTACGGTTTCCTCTTCGCAGGCGTTACGCTCGAGAATGTGCTGATGCGTTGTGAAGCTCTGATGGGCTGCTTCACCGAGTGCTCCGCGCTCACGCTCACCAAATGCATTGTTACAGAGCCAGCGGGAGCGGCTGTGAGCGGTTCAAACGTGAAGCTGAGCAATGGCGATGTGGCAACCTCATTATTGATAGAGCCTGAGCAGTATCCCATAAGGATTGCTGGTAATTATATTACCCCCCAAAACAGGGGCAATGTTACGGGGTCGGGCATCAATGGCGGAACCATAACGTTTGACCCCGAAACCAGAACCCTACTCCTCGATAACGCTCAGGTGGAACGTATCAGCGTACAAGCCCTTTGGAACGAGATGGACAATCTCACCATAGCGCTGCGCGGCCATTCCAAGTTGGTGTCTCCCAACGGAACCTCCATCCCTGTGCGTATCGATAAGTTTACCCACATCAAAGCTGCTGAGGGTGAGGACAATCCCATACTCGAAGCAACCAACGGGGGTAAGGCGGGTGCTATGGGCTATTCTGCTGTTTGGGTTCATGCCACTACCATAATCAGTAACTGTGAGCTGCGCGCCTACGGTGCTGGTGGAATTATGGGTCAAGGTGCCGACTCCTTGATGCTTGATAACGCAACTCTCAGGGCGGCTTCGATTGGCACTCCAACTAGTCAGGCCGAGCGTAGAGTTATGCTATCGCTATTCCACATTAAGAAGCTGGTGCTGCGGGGAAGTAACTTCACCGGCCCTGCCGAGGTTTGGTATCGTGAGGGGTCTCCTACGTATGAGGGGCAGACGTACACCGGTTTTGCCACCACGGGAACGGGTAATACTCCCACCCGCGACACGGTGGTGATTCAGCCCTGCTACCCCGTGATGGTGGGCGGACGCTACGTTCTGAAGGCCGAGGCCGACAACATCCGCCACGGCGTTACCGCCGGCAAGGTGAGCTACAACCCCGCCACCAAAACCCTTACCCTCGATGGGGCCACCATTACGGCAGGCAAGGGCATTGGCGACCAATTTGCGTGTACAATGGACATTGGAGTTGGAACTCTTGAGAGTGATACGCTCCGCATTGCCCTAAAAGGCGTGAACAGCATAACCTATGATGGAACCAACATAATCTCATACGGTGCTGTGGGGTCGAAAGTTGTGGAGATTGTGGGCTCGGCCAACGATTGGCTCAAGGTGAAAGATGGGCTAGTTCAGGCTGGCAAGGATTTAATACTGCGTGGGTGTAATGTTGAGATTGATAATACATTATACATTGAATGCTTCGGTGCTTAACAGCGGTAGCGGTGTGCTGAGGATGAGCGATGCCGTGCTCAGGGCCAAGGGCGCTATGGGACTTCAGGTTAAAGACTTTGATGGGGGCATAAACAGCGATAGCACTGAGTTGGTGATGCTTACCAGCCATTCCTACACAGAGGTTGAGTTCGATAGCCAGGGCTACTTGGTAAAGAAGGGTACCACGGATAAGGTGGCCGATGAGTGGGTGGTGTTTGAGCCCTGTTATGGTATCGAGATAAATGGGGTGCAGGTGAGCCGTACCAACAGCGATGACCTGCGTGTGATTGAGGGCGTAACGGGCAACGTGAGCTTCAGCCGCGCCGACCGTGTGCTCAAGCTCAACAATGCCAAGTTATCCGAGCTGACGTTCTGGTTGGGAGATATCCGCGTAGCCGTTGAGGGCAACAGCACCATCACCGCTACGGGTCATTCTGCCATCGCGACCGACATCGAGATTGGTACCAATAATAGAAGGGTAACATTCGAGGGTGTGCACGGTGCTACGCTCAACATAGTGGCCACGGCAGCGGCTGTTGAGAACGGCATAAGCGTTTGGAGTGAGATGGTGTTCAAGAATCTCAATCTGAACATACACTGCGACAAGGAGTCGGCCATAGGCGGTTCGGACCTGCTCGTCGTCCAGAACTCATCGGTGGAGATCACCGGCACCACATCGAAGGGGACTATATACGGGCTTGGCGATTTTCAGCTGCGCTGCTCTGAGATCAGCGCCCCCTACAAGGCCTACTTCGCGTCCGCCCAAAAGGCGGTGGTAACTGCGGCTAATGCCATCGTAAAGCAGGGGCTGACCATAGTTCCCCTGGGCAGCGTGGGCGACACCACCGCCACCGCCGTGGGTAGCTTCACCTGGTACGGCACCACCTACACCGCCAGCGGCGACTACGAGCACACGTTGCCATCGGCGCAGGGCTGCGACAGCGTGGTAACGCTGCACCTGACCATCACTGCGCCCGTAGCGCCCGCCACCTACACCATCAGCACCACGGCCAGCCCCGCCGAGGGTGGCAGCGTGAGCGGCGCTGGTACCGCTACCGAGGGCAGCACCGTTACGCTCACGGCTACCGCCAACAGCGGCTACAAGTTCGTGCGCTGGACCGAGGGCGGCAGCGAGGTGAGCACCGCCAACCCCTTCACCTTCACCGCGCAGGCCAACCGCACGCTGGTGGCCGTGTTTGAGAAGGAGCAGCAACCTGCCACTGGCTTGTTCGATAGCCGCATCGAGGCCCTCACGCTCTATCCGAACCCCACCACGGGCGAGCTGTGGCTAACGGTGCCTGATCTTGTCGAAGGCATCGCCGCCGAGGTGCTGGTGTACAGTGCCAAGGGCCAGCTGGTGCTGCGAGTGCCCACGCATGGGGCTTCGGCAGGCTCAGCCCCCGCCGCAGGTCGCGTCCGCATCGACTTGAGCCATTTACCCACGGGTGTTTACATAGTGCGCATGGGTAACGCAGTAGCCAAAGTAGTTAGGATGTAATATATTGGTTAGTAGTTGCTTAGTGCTAGGGGGCGGATTTTTCCGCCCCTTAGTTTTTTGGGGGAGGAGCTATGATGCTCATTGTGGGGTTATAGAACTGACACTCTACCACACTTCCATGTGGTGGTAAGCACCTGATTATATGTGAATATATTTATGAGCTATGCGTTTTAGATGTCGTGTCCCCCGTTTCATATCTACGCAACGCTTGGGCGATGAACGTTCCAAGGTTTACTGGAACAGCGTTGCCAATCATCTGTTCCACATTGGTTTTTGTGCCCTCGAATTTAAAATCGTTGGGGAATGTCTGCACCATGCTACGCTCCTTCGTGGTGAGTGGGCGGATGCCTTCAAGTGATGTCACAGGGTCGCCTGGATGTAGCTTGTAGTTCTTGGGCATGGGGCGGTTTACGCCTCTAATGGTGGGGCTGGGTTCGTGTATGCTGAATATACCCCGCCTAAAATAGCTCCGCGGATGCCTGTAGTAGAACTTGATGCCCAGTCGGTCCCCAAAGTAGTCGGCTACGCTCATCTCTTTTGTGGATAGACTGTCAATCAGTGTATTGTATATGAAATTGTCATTGGCATAGAGTTTCCCTATCAGGACAAAGCGCTTGCGTTTTTGTGGAACTCCGCAGAGCGATGCGTCAAGCACCGTTGAGGTCATGCCGTACCCCGCTGCAGCGAGTATGCGTTGGGCTTCGGCTAACTTTTGCGTCTTCACAATTCGGGCAACATTCTCCATGACAAACCAGCGAGGCCGTACCGTGGCTACGATGTTGGCATACGAAATGGTGAGGTCGCCGCGACCGTTGTCCTCGTTGCGCTTGCCCGCCGATGAAAAATCCTGACATGGGGGGCCGCCTATGATTAGGTCGGGGCCCAATTGCTCTATCTTGTGCGAGATGGCCTCCACATCGGAGAGATCCTCTTTGAATACGGGGTGTCTAAAATTTTGTTTGTACACGGCAAGCGCATCGTCCCAATTGTCGAATCCTGCCACAATATCCATTCCTGCCCGTTCGAAGCCGAGAGAGAGCCCCCCGCATCCGCAGAATAAGTCTACAACTTTCATTGCCATATAGCGTTTAGTCGAATAAATCGGGGCTGTTTACTAGAACCGCATCGAAGCGGCGTTCGGGGCTGAGCAGGTTCTGGCCTCCGCCGAGTATGATGTTGCGTATCTCGTGCTTTTTAATACGGGGGTGGGTTAGTTCGGGGCAGGTTAGGAATTGGTGTGAGGCTGTGCCGCCTAGAGCGAAAGCCTTGTCGTTGGCTGTCCCAAACGAATGGTTCTTGATAATGCGGATATAGTCGAATTGTCCATATATGCTAAAATCAAACAGCATGCGGTATAACCATATTGTTGCCCGTTGAAAGCGGCTGATGGCTTCTCGTTTAGTTTTGTCTTGGCGGGTGAACATCCGAATTGTGGCCAAGTTCGACCAGACAAATACATCGAGGCAATCCTCTGCCAGTCGCATTTTTCCGCCCTCTGTTTTCCATATTGGTTGGATGATGAGCGGGGTCTGCTTCGTCCGCATGTCGGCAGCTACCGACAATATGGCTTTTTCTATTTGGTCGTAGTGTGGTGCCACTTCGTCAGCCTCTTCCCAGTGGTTGATTTGGGGAATGCCCGCCGAGAGTAGGCTTTGTAATTTTGCCTTGGCACTTGGGGTGGTGCTATAGTGCTGGCAGATGCTGCAGGCGAGGAAACAAATGGTGGGAGGGCGAACTACAATCTCACAGCTGTATTCTTCATCGGAACCAGCTTTTGTGGTGCTATCGGGTAGGGCAGTGAGCTTTATCTCCAATCCACAGAGGGCTTTTCTTTGAGCCCGGTCGAGCATAACGAGGTCTATTTTCTCGCGGTCACCAGTGTAGAACTGTTCAAAATCGGGGAAGCCTGCCTCGAAGTTGTAGTAGGCATGCTCGGAGAGCGGATCTATTCCAAGGAGTTCTGCACCGCTTATGCTCTTGTGCTGTATGTGTCCGTCTTTGCCTGCAATTAGGTACACCATGGGGATAGCCCTTGACGACATGTAAGCCACGAGCGATGCGGGAAACGAGCTGTTGAATTGATTCTTACCCCAATAGTAAGGCTTGGAGTAGTCGCGGCTTGAATGTTTTTGTCCGAATAGTGCTGGTATGGAATGCTCAGCCATGGGTCGTTGAGAATACAGGTTTGTTTCTACGTTTACTCCCCCCTCACGATGGTGGCGTTGCGGTCGGGGCCCACCGAGATGATGCGCACAGGCACGCCCGTCTGCTCCTCGATGAAGCGCACGTAGTCCATCAGCTGCTTGGGCAGCTCGGCCTCGGAGCGGGCGTTGGCTATGCTGGCCTGCCAGCCCTCAAACTCGCGGTACACGGGCTCTATGTGCGCATCGGTGCTGTAGGGCAGCTGGTCGGTGAGCTGGCCGTCAACGCGGTAGGCGGTGGCCACCCTGATGGTGGCGAAGGTGTCGAGCACATCGGCCTTGGTCATGATGAGCTGCGTAACGCCGTTCACCATGATGGCGTAGCGCAGCGCCACCATGTCGAGCCAGCCGCAGCGGCGCGGGCGGCCCGTGGTGGCGCCGAACTCGGCGCCTATGGTGCGCAGCTGCTCGCCCGTGCTGTCGAACAGCTCGGTGGGGAAGGGGCCTGCGCCCACGCGGGTGCAGTAGGCCTTGAATATGCCGTACACCTCGCCTATGCGATTGGGAGCCACGCCCAGGCCGGTGCAGGCCCCCGCGCATACGGTGTTCGATGAGGTGACAAACGGGTAGGAGCCGAAGTCGATGTCGAGCAGCGACCCTTGAGCCCCCTCGGCCAGCACGCGCTGGCCATCGGCGAGGTGCTGCTGCATGGCGTACTCCGAGTCGATCAGGGTGAGCTTTCTCATGCGGGCGATAGCAGCCATCCACTGCGCCTCATCGGCGGTGTCGATGGTGGTGCTTGCGCCGTATTGCTCCAGCTGGGCCTGGTGCCTGGCCTTGAGCTGCTGGTAGAGCTGATCAAAGTCGGGGCGTAGGATGTCGCCCACGCGCAGGCCGTTGCGGCCCGTCTTGTCCATGTAGGTGGGCCCAATGCCCTTCAGGGTTGAGCCGATTTTGTCCTTGCCCTTGGCGGCCTCCGAGGCGGCATCGAGGGCGCGGTGCGAGGGGAGTATCAGGTGGGCCTTTTTGGAGATGTGGAGCGTTTGCGAGGCATTGATGCCCATCTGCTCTAGGGCTTCAACCTCTTGGATCAGCACGATGGGATCCACCACCACGCCGTTGCCTATGATGTTGGTGGTGCTGGGGTGGAATATGCCCGATGGGATGAGGTGCAGCACGTGCTTGATGCCGTTGAATTCGAGCGAATGGCCCGCGTTGGCACCGCCCTGGAAGCGGGCCACCACCTGGTAGCGCTGGGTGAGCGCATCCACCACCTTGCCCTTGCCCTCATCGCCCCATTGTAGGCCGAGGAGTACGTCTATCTTGTTCATCTTCAGATTGTTGTTGTGGCGCAGGCGCAATTCATGCCTGCGCGTTTGCAGCACCCAAAGTTAGGGCAATTTGTGCAACTCCCCAAAATTATCGCCGCTATATGCGCCTCAGTCCATCAGCGATACCGATGACACCTCGTGCTGGCAGTCCTCGCACAGGCCGTAGAGGTACAGCGCGTGGTAGCTCAGCTTGAACTTCGACATGCGCTGGGCCGAGTTGATGACCTCCTGTATGCGCGGGTCGCAGAATTCCACCACCTTGCCGCAGCGCGAGCAGATGATGTGGTCGTGCTGCACGCTCTCGTAGGCCTTCTCGTAGAGCGATAGGTTGCGCCCGAACTGGTGGCGGATCACCAGCCCGCACTCCAGCAGCAGGTCGATGGTGTTGTAGAGCGTGGCCCGGCTCACCTGGTAGTTCTTGTTCTTCATCTGGATGTAGAGCGTCTCCACGTCGAAGTGGTCCTCGTGCGAGTAGATCTCCTCCAGGATGGCGAAGCGCTCGGGGGTCTTGCGATGCCCGTGGCGCTCTAGGTAGTCGGCCAGCACGTGCTTGGCCATCTCGGTGGTGCTGCGGCTCATTGGGTTTATTTAGACTGATTTTAATTGCAAATGTACAACTTTTATCCATCCAAACGCAGGTATGGCCCCAAAAAAAATGAGGGGGGTACAAAAGACCGCCGCCCGCATGAGCGCGGGCGGCGACCAACCACTAATTATGAACCATTAATCATAGTGACCCCGGAGGGATTCAAACCCCCGACTTTCAGAACCGGAATCTGACGTTCTATTCAGCTGAACTACGGGGCCCGGCCATCATAATTTGGCTCCGCAAAGGTAGCGCTTTATATCGTGCCATGCAAGTTTTTGGCCCTATTTTTGTCCAACATCCCCCAAATGCGCTATCTTTGAGCCCTATACCGTGTAATCCATTCCCGTCAAAAAAATACCCCCGCAATGTACATACGCTGTCTGATCGTAGCCCTGCCGCTGCTCGCCGCTATGTCCCTCAGGGGCCAGGTGGTGGTGCTCGTGGAGGCCATGCCTCAGGGCACCGCGCCCGACTCGCTATTCCTGGCCACCGATGCTAACTGCTGGAGCCCTTGCAGCCCCGCGTTCCGCCTCGTCCCCGATGCGCTGGGGCGACCCTCGCTCACCCTGCCCATCGGCCCCTCCGACACCGTTCGCTTCAGGGTGTGCCGGGGCCGCTGGCGGGCCGTGGAGTGCCGTCCCGATGGTACCGATGCGCCCCGCCGCATGGTGGTGCCAGGCACCGACACCGTCCGCCTGCGCGTGGAGGCCTGGCGCGATGCCATCCCCCAGAAGCAGCTCGCCTCTACGGCCCTCAAGAGCGTGCGTTTTGCGCCCCGGCAGCTGGAGATGCCGCAGCTGGGCAAGCATCGCTCCGTGCGCGTGTACTTCCCCCCCAACTACTTCAACGGCAGGGCCTTCCCTGTGATTTACATGCACGATGCCCAGCGGCTTTTCGACAATGCCACATCGCCCTCACGCGCCGAGTGGCGCGTTGATGAGCTCATGGACGCGCTCTACTACAGCCGGGGCTTCAGCGCCATCGTGGTGGGCATCTACGCCGATGAGAAGGAGCGCACCCGCGAGCTCACCCCCTGGCCCAACGATTCGCTGGGCATAGATGGGCAGGGCGATGCCTACGCCCGCTTTGTGGTCAAGACGCTGAAGCCCTTCGTCGATGGGCACTACCGCTCCGACCCGCGCCGCGAGCGCACGGCCATCATTGGGGCTGAGCTGGGGGGGCTTGCATCGGTGTACATCGCGCAGCAGCACCCCGAGGTGTTCGGCCTGGTGGGGGCCATCGCCCCCGCTATCGAGCCGTGCCCCAAGGCCCGCGACTTTCAGGCCAAGCTCAAGCCCAGCAAGCGGCCCCAGCGCGTTTATCTGGCCGTGGGGGAGGGGCAGCCCCATCGCCAGTGCACCGAGGCCCTGCACTCCCAGATGCAGTCCGCTGGTTTTGCCGACCTCCGCCTCAACCTGTGCCCCCATGGCCAGCCCGAGGAGTGGTACTACGGCGAGGAGTTCGAACGCGCCGTCCGCTTCCTATTTGGTATCAGGGAGTAGCTGCGTATGGGGCGATGGGCAGAAGTGAGGGCAATGTGGGCCCATGCCGGAGCCCGCTACAGCTGGCCCTCGCGTTCGAGGCGCTTGGCCTCGTCCCAGATCTCGTCCATCTGTGCTAGGGTCATGCCCTTGAGCTGTCGCCCCTGCTTTATGGTTTTGGACTCCAGGTAGTTAAATCGTTTGATGAACTTTTGGTTGGTGCGCTCGAGGGCCGTTTCGGGGTTGAGGCCGTAGAGGCGGGCGGCGTTCACCACGGCGAACAGGAAGTCGCCCAGCTCGAGCTCTGTGCTGTCGGGCGTCCCGTGCTTCATCTCGGCTTGCAGCTCGCCGAGCTCCTCGTGCACCTTGTCCCACACCTGCTCGCGTTGCTCCCAGTCGAAGCCCACGCCCCGCGCCTTCTCCTGAATGCGGGTGGCCTTTATGAGCGCGGGCAGCGAGGAGGGTACACCGCCCAGCACCGATCGGTTGCCGTCCTTTTCCTTCAGCTTGAGCTGCTCCCAGTTCTGCAGCACCTGCCCCACGCTGTCGGCGGCGGCTTGCCCGTATACGTGCGGGTGGCGGAACACGAGCTTGTCGCAGATGCCGCCTATCACGTCGGCGATGTCGAAGTGCTGCTGCTCGCTGGCCATCTTGGAGTAGAACACGATGTGCAGCAGCAGGTCGCCCAGTTCCTTGCGGATGTCGGGCATGTCCCTGCGGATGATGGCATCGGACAGCTCGTAGGTCTCCTCGATGGTGTTGGTGCGGATGCTGTCCATGGTCTGCTCTCGGTCCCATGGGCAGTTTTGGCGCAGGTCGTCCATGATGTCGAGCAGGCGCACGAATGCGCTGGCGGCCTTCTGCCTATCGGGTCTTGGGTCGATGTCCATAGCGTATTTATGGGATTATTTAAGTTCGAGGTCGTTATTGAGGAAGCGCACCGACACGCTCTCGCCCACGCTGATGCTGTGGCCGGTGGCGTAGGAGGCCAGCTTGACAGCGATTTCGAGTAGGCCCATCGAGTTGAAAAGCGCGATGAGCTCGCCCTCCTCGGCGCGGTGGTAGGAGCGTTCGAGCAGCACTCTCTGCGAGTATCGCAGGGCGATGATGTCGAACGGGCGGCCCTGTCCGATCTGCTCCACCAGCTCGCGGCTGAGGTTGGTGATGGCGTTGCCGTAGGAGTCGATATATATCACGCTGCCCCTGATGTGGTGCCCATCGCGGGCCGGCTCGATGCGGGTGCTGCGCACGAACCTGTCGGCGGTGGGGAGCGCGTGGATGGCCCCCCCCCTGGCGATAGCCCCGATGGCGCCCACCACGCAGTCGAGCGCGGCGAAGCTGCCCTCCTCGGGCATGGCGATGGCGTACACCCGTTCGGGCGGGGTGTCGGCGAGCAGGCCCATCATGCCGTTGTCGGGCACGATGAATGTGTGCCCATGCAGCTCGAACAGCAGCATCTGCCTGCTGGGGTGGGTGTCGCTGCCCACCATGCATAGGTGCGCCGTGCCCGGGGCGAAGCTCCTGTAGCAGCTGCGCATCACGAATGCGGCCTGCACGTGGTTGTGCAGCGCGATGCGGTGGCTTATGGACACCACGCGCAGGTTGGGGGCCACCTGCAGCAGCCGCCCGAGCAGCATGCCGGTGTAGAAATCATCGTTGTGCCAGTCGGTTACGATGGTGAGGATGGCCGGGGCTGTGCTCATGCTGCTAGCTTTTGGGGTGCGATGCAAAGGTAGCAATAAAGTCCGAAAGCACCATCCGCCCCGCTGTCCACGCGATGTTGATAACGTGTTGATTATTTTTTTTGCACCGCTGTTTGCATAGAGCGGGGAATTTGCGAACTTTACGCTCCCAACGATTCATCTGAATCGGCTGCCAACATGCTGATTTATATATTATATGCAGGAAGCGAAGACCATTAAAAGCGCGCTCATCTCGGTGTACTCCAAGGAGGGGTTGTCCGAGCTCGTGGCGCTGCTCGCACAGCACGGCGTAAGGATATACTCCACTGGGGGTACGCTGGAATTCATTAAAAGCCAAGGAGTTGATGCCGTCTCGGTGGAGTCTCTCACGGGCTACCCGTCAATCCTTGGCGGTCGCGTTAAGACGCTGCATCCCAAGGTGTTCGGCGGTATATTGGCCCGTCGCGAGCAGGATGCCGACCTCGACCAGCTCATCGCCCATCAGATCCCTGAGGTGGACATGGTGGTGGTGGAGCTCTACCCATTCGAGCAAACCGTGGCCTTTGGAGCCTCGGAGGCCGATATTATAGAGAAGATAGACATAGGCGGCGTGTCGCTCATAAGGGCGGCGGCCAAGAACCACCGTCACGTGTTGGTAGTACCCAGCCGGGCGCACTACGCCGAGGTGCTCACCCTGTTGCGGCAGGGCCAATGCACCACCACCGCCGAGCAGCGTGCGCGCTTCGCCGGCATGGCGTTCGCCCATACCGCCCGCTACGACACCGCCATAGCCGCCCACTTCAGCGACACCCCATCGGCCCCCACGTTCGTATGCCAGCTGGGCGGCCTCAAGCCGCTGCGCTATGGCGAGAACCCCCATCAGCAGGCCGCGTTCTACGGCCCGTTTGCCGATATGTTCGAGCAGCTGCACGGCAAGGAGGTGTCGTACAACAACCTGCTCGACATCGATGCGGCCACGGCCCTAGTGGCCGAGCTCAATGGCCCCGCCGTGGTTATCGTGAAGCACAACAACGCCTGCGGGGTCGCTGTGCGCTCCACCCTGCAGCAGGCGTGGGTCGATGCGTTGGCGGGCGACCCCGTGTCGGCATTCGGGGGCGTAATCGCCGCCAATAGGCCCATAGATGTCGCCACCGCTGAGCAGATCAACCAGCTCTTCTTCGAGGTGCTCATAGCACCAGGCTTCGCCACTGAGGCCCTGCCGCTGCTGCAGTCGAAGAAGAACCGCATACTGCTGCTCCAGAAGCAGGCCCAGCAGCCGCAGCGCACCTTCCGCACGGCCCTGAACGGCGTGCTGGTGCAGGAGCGCGATGCGCACCGCGAACCCCCCGAGGCGCTGCGCACGGTTACCCAGCGCCCCCCCCGCCCCGAGCAGGTAGACGACCTGCTGCTGGCCAACATCATAGCCAAACACTCCAAGTCCAACGCCATAGCGCTCGTGAAGGGCCAGCAGCTGCTGGGCAGCGGCGTGGGGCAAACCTCACGCGTTGATGCCGTGCGGCAGGCCATCGCCAAGGCCCGCGCCTTTGGCTTCGACCTAAGGGGGGCATCGCTGGGCTCCGACGCCTTCTTCCCCTTCGCCGATGGCGTTCAGGCGGCCATCGATGCCGGCGTTGATGCCGTGGTGCAGCCCGGCGGCTCGGTGCGCGACCAGGAGGTGGTGGACTGCTGCAATCAGCGCAACGTGGCCATGGTGTTCACTGGCATCCGCCATTTCAAGCATTAGCGCACCTTATCAATACTAGATACAGGGTATAAACGTAATAGAGAATATCGAACGCAATGGGACTTTTTTCATTCTTGACGCAGGAGCTGGCCATGGATTTGGGCACGGCCAACACCATCATCGTGTACAACGACAAGATAGTGGTGGATCAGCCCTCGATAGTGGCCATTGACCAAACCACGGGCGAGCTCAAGGCCATAGGCGATAGGGCCCGCGCCATGCATGGCAAGACGCACGAGAACATCCGGACCATCCGTCCGCTGCGCGATGGCGTGATAGCTGACTTTAACGCCGCCGAGCAGATGATACGGGGCATGATCAAGATGATCAGCAGCAAGCGCAAGCTGTTCACCCCCTCGTTTCGCATGGTGATAGGCATCCCCAGCGGCAGCACAGAGGTGGAGATTCGCGCCGTGCGCGACTCGGCCGAGCACGCCGATGGGCGCGAAATCTACTTGGTGTACGAGCCGATGGCCGCTGCGCTTGGCATTGGGCTTGATGTGCTGGCCCCCGAGGGCAGCATGGTGGTGGACATCGGGGGTGGGACCACCGAGATTGCCGTCATCGCGCTGGGCGGCGTGGTGTGCAACAAATCGGTGCGCATAGCTGGCGATGGCTTCACGTCCGACATTCAGGCCTACATGCGCCACCAGCACAACATCAAGATTGGCGAGCGCACCGCCGAGGACATCAAAATCAATGTGGGCTCGGCC
>JAFTDN010000175.1 GCA_017454165.1 Bacteroidales bacterium
CAAGCCTCGCTGCAAGCGGCCATAGAGGCCAGCGGTATGGCATTGGGTAACATCACCATGCTCGAGATCACAGCGGGCACGTTCAACGAGGCCGACTGGAACTACCTCAAAGACAACCGTGCCTCAATGAAATCGCTGAAGGAGTTCACCATAGGCAATAGCATCTTCGGTGGCTAATGCTCCGGCAAGTTCTAATGGCTCCAACAATGTTTACTTCTACGGTAGCCTGCGCAGGATTACTGTGCATAAGATGCAGACGGTGAATGCCCGTGTATTCTTCTATTTATCAGGACTAGAGGAGGTCAACTTGCCCGATGCCACCAGCATTGGAACATATGCATTTGCCAAGTGCTATGGAAACCTACACACGATAAGTTTGCCCCAAGCAACCGAGATAAAGGGAAATGCTTTTGACGGTTGTACTGGCTTGTACACCGCCAGCCTACCGTTGGCTACGAGCATAGCGGCCAATGCCTTTAATGGGTGTAAATCATTGACTACCCTACAGCTTGGTGCTACACCCCCTACGGTGGCTAATGCCAATGCATTCACAAGCTGCCCCACCATGCGCTTTGTGCAACCCGTGAACGCCACCAGCGGCCAGCCGCTTACGGGCTCAGCGCTCACCACCGCCCGCAATGCCTATAAAGCCGCAGCCGATGGCAACACGTCCGATGCGCTGTGGTATGGCTGGCGTACCGATGAGGTTCCGGGCATCAGCGTGTATCTGAATGGCGTAAAATACGATGCGGCATCGCTCCACGCCGCCATTGCCGCCAAAGGCGGTAATCCCGACTCGCTGAGGGTTGTGGGGGGCTACTTCACCGATGCCGATTGGAGCCGGCTCAACCAATTCGAGTTCAGCAGCTTCATCATCAGCCCCACGGTTACCGAGGTGGCCGACCTCATGCTCGGTAATAATACCCTAGGGGGCAATCGGCCTCTCAACCTATTCCGTGTTGCCAAGCTGAAAAAGGTAGGGGCGGATGCTTTTCATGAGCAGATGGGGGAGTGCGGCCTCACCACGCTCGACCTCCCAGACTGCGAGGAGATAGGGGAAAATGCTTTCTCGGAATGCTACATGCTGACCTCGGTAAACCTGCCCAAAGTGAACACCATCGGGGCAGGCGCGTTTAGCTATTGCCCCCTCACCGAGGTGGAGCTTCCCAACTTAACCACGGTGAATGGCTTTGACCACACCAGCCTCACTACGCTATGCGCTCCCAAAGCCAGCAATATTGCAGCAAATGCGCTCAATGGATGCGCAACCCTCACTACGCTCAAGCTGGGAGCTACACCGCCCACTGTAGTCAATGTCGCTACTGCTTTCAAAAACTGCCCCTCGCCGCGCTTCCTACAGCTGGTGGATGCTAATGGCATTCCGCTTACGGGCACGGCACTCACCACCGCCGAGAATGCCTACAAAGCGCATGCGGGCTGGAGCACCACCGCCAACACGTGGTACGGTTTCACCATAGGAAGCCCCGCCCAGCTCAAGGTGAAGGTGAATGGAGGCTCAGAGGTTGCGGGCAGCTCGTTGGAGGCATCCATTGACGCCAGCGGTGTACCCCCCGCTAGCATCACTACGCTGAAGCTCGTAAGCGGCGACATGACGGGCTCCGACTGGCAGTTCCTGCGCACGAGGCTCACCGCCGTTACCACCCTCACCATGTCCGATGCGTACACTACCATTCCCGCAGAGGCCCTGAGAGGCCATCGCAGCCTGACAACAGTTGATGCACCTAATGTGAGCCGTGTGGGTGCATTAGCATTCTTCGGATGCTCAAAGCTTACCAGTGTTACATTCCAGCAGGTTACATATTTCCCCCTCGGCAATAGCGCGTTTGAGAGTTCTGGGCTTGTGTCTATAAAATTATTCATGGACAATAAGGTGCCCCAAAGAGCATTCTATGGCTGTTCAAAGTTACAATCGGTAGATTTCTCTAGAACTGTAGGGGTGGAGCAACAGGCCTTTGGTGGGAGCGGGCTTACCTCCATCCATCTACCCAAGGCAAAGACGATTGGTGCTGATGCATTCTGGGACTGCTCGAAGCTCACCACGGTGTCGCTGCCTGCGGCAACCACGATTGGAGAGGAAAACGCCACATGGACTGGTGGATATGCCCCAGCCTTTAGGAATTGCCCCGTCCTCACTACGCTTAAGTTGGGGGCTACACCGCCCACCGTGCTGGTGGGCACCAATGATTTTACTAACTGTCCATCCCCGCGCTATCTACAACTAGTAGATGCCGATGGTAAGCCGCTCACAGGCACGGCCCTCAACAATGCCATTGCGGCCTACAAGGCTGTGGACGATGGCAACACCGAGGACAACCTGTGGTACGGCTGGCTCATCAACGAGGCCCCCTCCCAGCTCAAGGTGATGGTGAACGGCGGTGCGGAGATTACCTGCCACTCGCTGCAAGAGGCGTTAGAAAACAGCGGCGTGGCCTACGGTAGCATAACTTCGATAGCAGTGACCGGGGGCACATTCTTGGCCAGCGATTGGATACACCTGCGGGATAACGCAAGTACCTTGAACAAGCTCAAATCCTTTACAATAGACGTGGAGACCGACATTCCCACTACCACAACCACTGCCCCTTATTTCGGCACTGCGCTTGAGGAATTCTCGGGCAGCAAGGTGAAGAAGGTTGGCTGGTACGCATTTTATTGGCGCACCAACCTCACCAAAGTGAGCCTGCCCGCAGCCACCGATATCGAATACAATGCTTTTGAATATTGCACCAAGCTCACAGAGGTTTACCTGCCCGTGGCCACCAAAATTTCCAGCTCCTTTGGCAACTGCACGAGCCTCACCAGTATCTGCCTGCCCGCAGCTACCACCCTGGCCAATGGCACATTCTTCAACTGCACGAACCTCACCACGGTTGTGGCACCATCGGTTACCACAATTGCCGATGCCTTTAGTAGCAATCCATCGCTCAGAACCATATATCTGGGAGCCACTCCGCCCACAGTGCTATCGAAGGCATTCGACCCCCTGGCTAGCCCCCGCTACCTACAGCTAGTCGGCAACTCCGTTCTGCTGATGAATGTAGGGCCTACCAAACTATCGGTCGTAAAAGCAGTGCAAAATGTTACGGGACTCGGCCTCAAAGAGGCAAAAGACTTGGTAGATGCCGTTACCCCTACAAACCCGCAGATATTGACGCTGACAACGACTACAACGCTGGACGATGCCATATCGAAATTAGAAACGGCTAGGGCCAAGGTGATGGCGATAGAGACAGGGATAACCGACATCGATGCCGCTATGGCCACCTACAGGGCTGTAGATGACGGCAATACCGAGGACAACCTGTGGTATGGCTGGCGCATCAACGAGACCCCCGCCCAGCTCAAGGTGAAGGTGAACGGCGGCGATGAAATCACCGCAGGCTCGTTGCAGGAGGCACTAGCAGCCAGCAGCATCGATTATGGCAGCATTGAGACCATAGAAATAATAGAAGGAGACCTTCTGGGAGGCGATTGGACTCTTTTGGCCTCCAATACGACCACGCTAAGCAAGCTCACACAATTTACCATCAACACCGAGGCGAAGCTGCCCGATGGAGGGCCGTTCTTCGGCATCTCCCTCCAAAAATTCGTAGGCCCCAAGGTTACAGCTGTTGGAGCTAATGCCTTTAAAGATTGCGCTGGACTCGCTAGCGTAGAACTGCCGCAGGCTATCACCATTGGTAATGCATTCAGGAATTGCACGAGCCTCACCACCATCAACCTGCCCAAAGCCACGAGTATTAGTGGATTTTATGGTTGTACCGAGCTTGTCAGCGTAAGCCTGCCCGTAGTCACTAGCATTGCGTCCAGTGCCTTTAAGGACTGCGCCAAGTTGAGCAAGCTACAGCTGGGGGCCATCCCGCCCACTGCTGCCCGTATCAGCGGAGGTAATGGGTCGTTCGACGGTTGCCCCACCCCGCGCACCTTGGAACTGGTGGATGCTGACGGCCAGCCGCTCAGGGGCAGCGCATTCGAAACCGCCCGCGCCATCTACCTAGCTATCGATGATGGGGACATCGCCGATGAGCTATGGCACGGCTGGAGCATAAAGAAGCCTGCCGCTACGCAGTACAGCATCAGCACCATGGCCAGCCCCACCGAGGGAGGCACGGTGAGCGGTGCGGGTAGCTACACCGTGGGCAGCACTGTAGCGCTCACGGCCACCGCCAACAGCGGCTACCGTTTCGTGCGTTGGACTGAGAGCGGCACCGAGGTGAGCACCAGCACCACTTACACCTTCACCTGCACGGGCAGCCGCACGTTGGTGGCCGTGTTCGAGAAGGAGCAGAGCACCGAGGGCGAAGAGAGCACCGGCCTGCTCGACACCCACCGCGAAAGCCTGAGCATCTACCCCAACCCCACGCATGGCGAGCTGTGGGTAACGGTGCCTTCGACAAGCTCAGGCACCACCGCCGCCGCCGAAGTGCTGGTGTACACGGCCAGCGGCCAGCTGGTGGTGCGTGTGCCCATGCAGGGGACTTCGACAAGCTCAGCCCCATCGGCAACGGGCCGCATCCACATCGACCTAAGCGGTCTGCCCTCGGGCATGTACATCATCCGCGTAGGCAATGCTGCCGCCAAGGTGGTGCACATGTAGACAAAGCCAGTGGGCATGTAGGGCTGCAGCACCATCGCAGCCGCGATAGATGCAGAGGCGGGGAGCTCCCCTCCTCTGCTGTTTTTTGGGGTGTCTGTGCCTGCCGAAGGCGCAGGAGGGGAAAGGTACCTTCGACAAGCTCAGGCACCACTGATGGCACCGCCAGCCTCCGATGTTGCAGCCCTACAGGCTGCATTACCATCGCACATGCCCCCCCCGAGCCTAGGGCGATGCCCTAGGCAATATCTGTCGCAGCGCTCCGCGCTGCCCTGCCCTCATGCCGCTGGAGGCTGAGCCTGCCGAAGCTCCATCCCAGCGACAGCACGAGATGCACATCGGCCATATGCGGCCATCGCGCTATGCACATTCATTTTTTTAGTACCTTTGCCCGTAAAAACAATGCGCTCATGAACAGCACGAAAGGCATAGCCGCAGCGACTTTCATAACCATGTTGCTCGCCATCCAAAGCGCAAAGGCGCAACAGGTACAGGCCCAGAATATCCTGCAAGTGCTACAGGAGCAGGTGAACGGACAGGGCACCGTGACGATAAACCAGAGCCAGCACATCAGCCAGCTGCTCAACGACAGGCTGTGGAGGAACGCGCAAAAGCCTGGCATGGAGGGGTTTAGAATACGGATATTCTCTGAAACTGGACAAAACGCCCGCGAGAACTCACAGCTGGCCATAGAGCGATTTGCCAACAAATACCCCGGCGTGAAGTTCTACCAAGCCTACGACAACCCCTACTGGAAGGTGTCGGTGGGCGACTTTAGAACCCGCGAGAGCGCCCAAAAATTCTACCAGCAGGTGCGCAACGATTTCCCGAAAGCCTTTTTGGTATCGGACTGGATTAACTTCCCCGACCTCGACTAATCCCCCCCACCATGAGCGAACAGCTGAAACACGAATGCGGCATAGCGCTGATACGCCTACTGCAACCGCTGGAATACTACCAAGCCAAATACGGCACCTGGCGCTACGGCCTGCACAAGCTGTACCTGCTCATGGAGAAGCAGCACAACCGCGGGCAGGACGGCGCGGGCATGGCCTCCATCAAATTCGACCTGCAACCAGGCCGCCGCTACATCGAACGCCAGCGGTCGAACTCCACCACCCCCATCCGCGATGTGTTCGACACCGTGAACCGCGGCATGGCCCCCTACGCCGACAGCCCCGAGCTGCTCAACGACCCGCTTTGGGCCAAGGAGCATCTGCCATTCGCCGGCGAGCTGTTCCTGGGGCACCTGCGCTACGGCACCTTTGGCAACAACGCCATTGAGTATGTGCACCCGGTGATGCGCGCCAACAACTGGAAATCGCGCACGCTGGTGCTGGCCGGCAACTTCAACATGACCAACGTGAACGAGCTGTTCCAAAAGCTCATAGCCCTGGGGCAACATCCCCGCGACTACTCCGACACCGTTACCGTGCTCGAAAAGATTGGCCACTTTTTGGACGAGGAGAACCAGCAGCTGTTCCGCCAATACAAAAACGAGGGCCACCCCAATATCGAAATCAGCAAGCTGATAGCCGAAAACCTGAGCCTGACCAAGGTGCTACAGGCCGCCACCAAGGACTTCGATGGCGGCTACGCCATGGCCGGCCTGATAGGCCACGGCGATGCCTTTGTGGTGCGCGACCCGTGGGGCATACGCCCTGCCTACTACTATACGGACGATGAGATCGTGGTGGTGGCCTCGGAGCGCCCCGTGATACAGACCGTCATGAACGTCGGCATCGACAACGTGCGCCCCATAGCCCCGGGCTACGCGCTGATAATGAAACGCAACGGGCAGGTGAGCCACGAGGAAATACGCATACCGCAGCAGCAGCGCTCATGCTCGTTCGAGCGCATCTACTTCTCACGCGGCACCGATGCCGACATCTACCGCGAGCGCAAGATGCTGGGCGAGCTGATCACCCCGGCCATCCTCAAAGCCATAGGCGGCAACTACGCCAACGCCGTGTTCTCGTACATCCCCAACACAGCCGAGAGCGCGTTCTTTGGCATGATCAAGGGCATGGAGGACTACATCAAGCTCGACAAAAAGAGCCGCCTGCTGGCCAAGGGGGCCAAGCTCACCGAGAAGGACCTCGACGACATCATCAACACCCGCCTGCGGGCCGAGAAGGTGGCCGTGAAGGACGTGAAGCTGCGCACGTTCATCACCGAGGACAAGAGCCGCGACGACCTGGTGGGCCACGTGTACGACATCACCTACGGTACCATCCGCCCAGGGCTCGACGATTTGGTGATCATCGACGATTCCATAGTGCGCGGCACCACGCTCAAGGAGAGCATACTGCGCATACTCGACCGGCTACAGCCCACGAGCATAGTGGTGGTGTCGTCATCGCCGCAAATACGCTACCCCGACTGCTATGGTATCGACATGGCCCGGCTGGGCGACCTAGTGGCGTTCCGCGCCGCCATCGAGCTGCTGCGCGAAACGGGGCAGGAGGGCGTAATCAACACCGTGTATAAGCAGTGCAAGGAGCAGCAAAATCTGCCCAAGGAGGAGATTATCAACTACGTGAAGGAGATCTACCGCCCGTTCAGCGATGAGCAGGTGAGCCAGAAAATAGCCGAGCTGCTCACGCCCGCAGGCATCAACGCTCGGGTGAAAATCGTGTTCCAGTCGATAGACAACCTGCACAGGGCCTGCCCCAACGATCTGGGCGACTGGTACTTCACGGGCAACTACCCCACCCCAGGCGGCAACCGCGTGGTGAACAACGCCTTTATCAACTACATAGAGAACCGCAACGAGCGGGCCTACTAGACATTGGGCTCTGATTTAGCCTTAGCCCTGCGTGATTTACGGGGCTTTACGGCCTTTTCGGTGATCCTGCTCTTGCTGGCAGCCTTTTTGGGCTTGGCCTTAACCAGCCACTGCGCCTGACGTATGCGCCTGATGATGCCGAAGGGCTTGATGTGCCGCTCGAGCTTGTCCTGATATATGTCGGGGATGGTGATGAGTATGCCCGTCTCATCCACCTGCCCAAAATCGGGATTGATGCAGGTGCCGAACACCTTCATCGATGGGCTCAGGTTCATGTAGGAGTTGATCAGCGGTGGAATGCGCTCGCCATACTCCCTGATCTTCTGTCCTAGAATACGATAGTCATCCTTGTATGATGGGCCAGTGAATATTTGGGCCATCTGCTCGCGGTCAATATCCACGTGCACAGGATTTTTTGGCTTCACAAGCTCCTCTTTATCAGAAAAATACTTCTCAAAAAAATAGAACAGCAGGTTGCGGGCATGCACGTTGTAGGAGTTGTACATGGTTACCTTGCCGAAGAAGTAGCGAATGTGGGGGTTCAGCACGATGAGCGCGCCCAGCCCGTCCCACAGGTTGTCGAGGGCGTATAGCCCCTTGCCCGCCCGTCCAGTCATCTGGTACTTGGGCTGCACGAACGAGCGGCCCAGCTCTATCATCCGCGGCACATAGTCGGCCACAAACCTTTCCGAGAAGCTGAAATAGTGGCTGGTGGAAAGCTTCTCGAGCGCATCGCGGCCTGGGTCCACATGTATGTAGCGATAGCCCCCCAGTATCTCATGGGCTGCGGGATCCCACACGATCAGCTGCTTATAGCCATCGGGGCGCAGATCCAGCTCGTCGATGTCCACCTCGGCCCCCGTGCCCCCGCCAGCGGTGCGGAACGACCACTCGCGCAGACGGCCCACCTCGCGCATCAGGTTGGGAGCCTCGGCACCATTGAAGCCGTAGAGCTCGTTGTCGGCGTTGTTGGTGCGGCGTATGAAACGCTCGGGGGTGAGCTCGGCCTTAATAAGTTCGCGGGATACGGGTTCTACGATCTGCTTCATGTGCGTCTTTATGGTCGGGGGTTTAGTGCGTAGGTTCGCTGCTTGAGCCATTCGGCCCACTGTACGGGCGTTTTGCTGCTGTCGAAGGTGCTATAGGGTATGGGCTCGCCCACCCACACGCTGATGGGCTTGCCGCGCTGCTTGAACATCTCATCAACAAGGTATAGCATCTCAATGTTGAACCTGATGCCCAGCAGCTTGCGCAGCTGCGCCAGGCCGTAGAAGAAGCTGGAGTTGCGCCCCTCGAAGAACACTGGCACCACATCGCGCCGATGCTCAACGGCCTTCAGCACAAAGGTTTTCTTCCACTCCAAATCCTCTATTCTGCCGCGCTGCCGCCGTGAGCATAGCCCGGCGGGAAAGTAGAGCATCTGTGCGTCGGAGGCGAAAGCCTCGTCGAGCAGGCGGCGGTTCTCGGCGCTCTGCGCGCCCACCTTGTTGATGGGCACAAACACATCGTGGAGCTGCTCCACGGCCATCAGGAAGTCGTTCACGGGGAACCTGATGCCGCCGTAGCGCGAGCCCAGCAGGTGGATGAGCACCATGCCATCGAGGCCGCCCAGCGGGTGGTTCGAGGCGAAGATGTAGCGCCCATCGCCGGGGAACCGCTCCAGCCCATGGGCGGTGTAGCTCACCTGCATGTCGCTGAGGGCGTGGCCTATGAGCTCGGCCCCGCGCAGGTGCCCGTGCCGCTCCAGGATGCCATTGAGGTCGTCCTGATGCAGGACGCGCTTGAGGTATCGCACCACCATTCGGGGCAAGTAGCGCTGCAGCGTGGGGCTTTTGGCAGCAATAACGCGGTCTATATCGATGAGCTGGTTGGGCAAGGCGATGGGCGCTTATGCAAGCCGCAAAGATAGCGAAAAATGGGGGCACACGTGCAGTAGCAAGCGCACATTTTGACAGCGAGCCAAACCTTATAGCGGCGAAAACTCGTATAAGCGAAAAACGCAGTACCGCATGGATACTACACCCCAAGAATGCCCATGGTGCCAAAGCACCCAAGCGCACAGCCATCTTCAGCTACAAGACGATTTTCTGAGCCACGAAAACTTCGAAATCATAGAATGCGGGCATTGCCATCTGCTCTATACCTCCCCCCGCCCAGCCCCGGAGCTGATGGGAAAATACTACAAATCTGACGATTACTATAGCCACAAACAAAACAGGCACGGCTTGGTTCCCCGAGCTTACGAGTTTGTAAAATCTTTCAATGTCAAAAACAAAGTCAAACTGGCGATAGGCGGTTTGCCCTCAGGGCACCTCCTGGACATAGGTTGCGGAGTGGGTGATTTCCTCCTGGGTGCGAAACGGCAGGGCTGGGAGATATGCGGCATAGAACCCTCGGAAGATGCGGCAGCCATAGCGTCCGACAGGCTTGGCTTCACCCCCATGCCGCCTTCACGCTCCACCGAACTGGCCGATGCATCTTTTGATGTAATCACGCTTTGGCATGTGCTGGAGCACGTGGACAACCTCCGTTGGCAGGTGGACGAGCTGCAACGCCTCCTGCGCCCAAGGGGACGGCTGGTCATAGCCCTGCCCAATTACCGGTCCTTTGACGGGCAATACTATGGCGAAAAATGGGCAGCCTGGGATGTCCCCCGCCACCTGAACCATTTCTCCGAACCAGTCATACGGAGCATAATAACATCGGCAGGTTTTAATTACATCGACACCCATAAACTCGTCTATGATGCCTATTATATCTCTTTCCTGAGCGAAAAGTACCAGGGCCACTCCCTGCCTTTGCTCCGAGGAGCCCTGACTGGGCTGCGCTCCAACTTGAAAGCCGCCCGTAGCGGCGAATACTCCAGCTTGGCATATCGATTTGCTAAACTCTAGTCTGATTCAATATCAAATCGCTTCCAAACTACGTTTTGATGCAGATGCAGCCATAGCGCAGGTAAATAGCACCACAGCGTGAAGATTTGGGCGGCAATAACGCAATTCATGACGAACTGGTTGGGAGCAGGAGGGGAGAGAAAGGGTAGAGCTATGTTTCGGTGAACAGCATTTCTGATGGCTTCCATTCTTTGGCTAGGGCATCGGCCTTGGTCAACCACTTTTTGATGCGATACTGCGGGGGGACACTTTCGCCCCAGTATTCTACAAACAGAGCATCATCCAGCCTCAAAGCAGCCTCTCGCATCTCATTCTCTATTAGTTTCAACGATCTGGCAATGTATATGCCACCTTCGTTATCGTTTTTAGGATTGGCCACGCTGCCTGCCGAAAATAAGTCTCGAGCTTGGTGGCAAATGACTCCATGATAGGTGAGCAAGTAGAGCACCATATCATCATACTTATTGCGCGAACGCCCCGATTCTACTATCCTAGGGCATAGCAATGCAGCCTCGGCCCTTAACCTCGTTTTCTCTTCGGCGTGCAAATTTGTATACAGCCGTGCCTGAATGGGCAATGTATGAGTATCTCCTTGGCCTTCATCAATCCACCAAAGCCGTCCATCGGGATGAATTTTTTTTGCATATGCCCTAATGTATTTCATCTTTTCGGGCATGGTCAGTTCTCTAAAATCATCGTATTTAATCCCCATTTGTTCAAATAGGGATTTTTTCACAGCGATAGAGCCTGTTGATAGCTCGACTTCGAAACGTGGAACATGCGAGGTTCGCACATGTATAACGCTTTGCTCATAATCGGCCCAACGCACATCTGGCCTCCCGCCCATTTTCCCAAACACGATATAGATGTATTTTACGGTATCGACACGTTGAGTCTCAAGAATGCTATTGGCAATACTCCGCCATGTATCATTGAGCGTAAACTTGACCTCAACGCCATACTCCCCAACTGCAATGTCTGGAAACGCCTGCGGATGAGGTTTAAAATCGATGACATATTCGGAATTTGCCATTAAATCGTTCAGTACCCAACGTACTCTAGCCTCAAATTGCTCGGATGTCCGAAATATGACCCGCTGCGCTTCTGTAGACAGCAATGCACAACATTTATCTAGAATTGCCTCAAACTCCAGCTTTGTCATTTCAGTATTCGTTTCAGCGCCTCTGCGATATGCCAGGCCAACACTGGAGGCACCGCATTGCCTATCTGTCTTTCAGTATCACGCAGCCCACATGGAAAAACAAAGGTGTCTGGAAACGACTGTATGCGGGCAGCCTCACGCATAGATATGCGCCGCGGCAAGGCATAATGAAACTGTATGTTACCATGGCATTCGGCCCTAATTGTGTAGCCAGGTCGGTCGGCCACCATGCGCCTATTTCCCTGCTCTCCACTGGCATTGGCCCTGCTCCAAATGTGAGCAAACGCCCGATCTTCATCGTGCGCTTCCAAATCGGACATAGCTTCTTTTGCAGTCAATGGTCTATCTACGCACGGCATTGGATGTTCAAATGGAGATATATCGCCCCTTGTCCCTACAAAGATAACCCGTTCACGAGTTTGTGGGACACCATATTTTTCTGCATTATACAGCTTATATGTTATAGCATACCCCAGTTGCTCAAAGTCGAATAATATTTTTCTTAACGAGTACTCATTTTGCTTCAGCAGTAGCCCTCCAACATTTTCGGCTACAAAGACTTTGGGTTGTAGTCGGCTAACCGCTTCAACAATATAGGTATACAAACTGCTACGTGCACCATTCACTCCGAG
>JAFTDN010000176.1 GCA_017454165.1 Bacteroidales bacterium
ACTTCGTGCGCGGCTCTAAACCCAAATCTTCGCGAACGAAACGTAGTTTCAACAACAGCTCCTTCATCCCGGCCACATCTAAAAGAAGAGTGTTATGTGAATGATAATCCTCTATAGCTGAAATAGTTTCGTTACCCTCGGTAAAAAATTTATCGTAGTTCAAATCGCGGCTGTCGCAAGGTATACGGAAATAGTCGCCCATATCGATGGCACGCGCCATCTCTTCGCGGGTAACCAATGTTTCGTAAAGTTTCTCGCCATGACGCGTACCAATAACGCGAACCTCAGCGTTAAGCATATTTTTATCGACAGCCGAATAGGTTTCTTTCAGTGCCTGAGCCAACGTACTTAGCGTAGCTGCTGGGGCTTTCTGCACAAAAAGGTCGCCATTGCGCCCATGCATAAAGGCATACACCACCAAATCCACAGCATCGTCAAGGGTCATCATAAAGCGCGTCATGTTGGGGTCGGTGATGGTGATGGGCTTGCCCGCCTGCATCTGCTCCACCCACAGCGGGATAACGCTTCCGCGCGATGCCATCACATTGCCATAGCGGGTGCAGCAGATGGTGGTTGGCGCATCGTCGCCCAAAGCGCGTCCCTGCGCTATGGCCACCTTCTCCATCATAGCCTTCGAGATGCCCATAGCGTTGATGGGATAGGCTGCCTTGTCGGTTGAGAGCACCACCACGTTTTTAACCCCATGCTCAATGGCCGACAGCAACACGTTGTTTGTGCCATCGACATTGGTGCGCACGGCCTCCATGGGGAAAAACTCGCACGACGGAACCTGTTTTAGCGCAGCCGCGCTAAAAACGTAATCGACGCCACGCATGGCCATGTCGACCGACTCACGATAGCGGACATTACCGATATAAAATTTAACCTTATGCGACACCTCTGGACGCTGTGCCTGCAAGAAATGCCGCATGTCGTCTTGCTTCTTCTCGTCGCGACTAAAAATGCGTATTTCTTTTATGTCGCTGTTCAAAAAACGACGCAGCACCGCGTTACCAAAACTGCCTGTGCCGCCCGTAATTAACAGAACCCTATTCTCAAATATGCTCATAAATTATAATGCTTTACAATTGCCTCGTAAGTTTTATCTACGGTGTAATTATCGATGAAAAAACGATACCCTCGTTCTCCCATCTGCATCAAATCGGAACTCAACATACGATCGACACAACGTGTGAATGCGCTTACATCGTTGCTCGGACAGTACAATCCGTACCCATTGGCCTCGGCCAACTGCCCCATATCACACACAGAATCAGTGGCCGCAATAATTGGCTTTTTCTCTTTTAGATACGAAAGCAAACGCGATGGATAATTGGGTATCGTAAAGCGATAATCCAAAAATATTAGCCCAACATCAGACGCTCTCACAAGCGCATCGTAGTCCTCCGACGGCAGACGCTTGAACACCGACACATTCTTGGGCATCGTCGCTTTATGCCACGCCTCCAGCTGCGGATACTCCGTGCCATCGCCCACCACTACAAAATGGCAATCAGCCCTATTGGCATTAGCCTCCAGGCATTGTATCAAGAACGGCACACCCTGTGGACGACCCAGATTGCCGCCATAAATAAAAATAGGACTATCTGTGGGCAAATGATACTTTTGACGAATCTCGTTGCGGCTTGTGCTTGGCCTAATGGCATCTACATCAGACAATTCCACCGAATTAGGGGCAACCTCTACCCGACTGGCATCGATGTATGCATTATGCTCAAGCACATAGGCCACATTGGCGGGCGACATGCAGCCAATGTAGTCTGACTGCTTATATAACTCAATCTCTTTAGCTCTAAAATATCTATAAAAAATGCTACACACCCCGAACATGCCCAAATCTACAGCGTTTTGCGGAAATATATCTTTAAGCAAAAGATACGAAACTGCATGCGGATTCTTATTCTTAATAAAATTCACCACACCAGTTAGCGTAATGGGCGGTGTGCTATAGAGTATCAAATCGAACTGTTCGGACGGTAAATACTTGCGTATAGCATTTTTGAACTGTCTTTCTACCAGCAGTTGCCCAACACCTTTTTCAACGATATTCGCTTTCTGCAAATTGAGCGTGCGAACTCCGAGTATTCTAACCCCATCAACGTCGTGTAATGCAGTTGATTGCCCCATGCGTCGCTCCATCGGGCAAACAATGGTTACGCGATGTCCCTCATCGCGAAATTTGCGCATAAGGTCGGTGTATATGCCCTGCTCGGCAACACCACTAATGCTCGACATGGTAAGGAAAATTACGCGCATACTCACTCCGATGTTCTCACAAAACGCTTAACGCAATCGTCAAATACATAAAAATAAAAGTTTTCATTTTTTTAACAAGAACAACTAAATTTTATTCACTTTTTCCAATTCTTCTTCCAACAAGGAATAAACATACCCAGCACTTTGAATATAAAGCTTGGTATTGGGATTAGAGAGATGGGCGTATGTCTGCGAACGGTATAATATTGCAAACGCCTCTTCTATTGCAAATCCATTTTCTTCCATCAATATTGCAACCAAATCCTCTGTCAGCTTGAGCCTAAGAAATTCTATGCGCTTTAAGGCAGTCATAACTTCTTTAAATTAAGGATAGAAAACTCCGTACAGAAGGCATACTGGAAGGTGATACCACGCATGTGCTGTAGTTTACGCAGAAAAAGCTCCTTGCTGATATAACCACCCCTGAATAAAGCCACTTGTTCACCCACTCTGTCGTTCGCTATGGGTCCATAAACTATATCATAATCATGATGTAACGCATGACTACGATTGTCGCGGTTGGAAAATATAAACTCTGCCAAAGCCTCGGTGTAGGCCTCAAAGCGTAAAACATTCATCTTGTCGGAAAAAAGCAACTGCTCGTCGAACTCAAAGGCTGTAACCTGTGGAGTTCCTCCCCACAAGTTCATAGCAGCATAAGCTCTATCCCATGCTTGTTGCTCATCAGCCGACAGATAGAATGCACGGCCAAAATCCTTGAACGGGCGCGATTTGGATAGGTCTATCTTCTCAATTACAACATTGCTTCCATGATACAGCTTCATAGCGTACCTCCTTTGCGCCGACAGTAGTCGCCCAGATCATCAACCACCTGAGCAAAATCACACGTATGCAGATCTGCGTAATTATCAATCAACAAACGATCGCCTCCGTATCTACTAATATACTGGTATATAACAGCCTCCGTGCGGTGGTGTTTTTTTGCAAAAAGCAAAACTATCATCGCAACAAAAGCTATTTTACTATAGGTTGTTTCCGACATAATACTATCAATTTATATTTTGTCGTACAATTTAATTACACATATAAGACTCTCTCGGCAACACCACTAATGCTCGACATGGTAAGGAAAATTACGCGCATTTAATTCGTTTTTCTTATAATTTTCTTTTTTACATGTCCGCACCTCATCAATGAGAACCGAGACACCCTTTCCCTTTTTCGCAAAGCAACGACATTTTCGCTCTAAAGCCGTACTGCCTCTCAGTCGCCTCAGAAAAAGACAGTCCGAAAGAAAACCCAATACACCCGCAGTTACACCGGTCTATTTACGACTCTCATCCTTGAAAAAAGATGATACATTCATCTGAACCTGCTCATTTATTCTTCTTCATAAATAGCCCACCCTACTTCCGTATTCGCCTATCCAAACCGAGCATTGTGTAGATTTTGATCCCCAACTTGAATGCCCAATTATTATTACGATACTTGAGTCCACGAGATCCTCGGTCGTAGTAGGACTGCAACTCCTCTTCAGAGATTTGCAATTTTTTAGCAATGTCCTTAAACATCTGCCGCCCTTCTTCCTCCAACAAAGGCGGACGCTCCATCCCTTTTAACGCATCTTCGCGCGTCATTTGCCCTGTCATCACAAGACTAGAGTTCCAAACCATGCGGATATCCCGCCCATATCGATAGTAGTTCCAATACCCCTCTACAAATTTGGTTATCTCATCCTCGAAATGCTTTTGGCCATAGGGGACGTACCCATATTCCTGAACCAAAGTGTCAATCATCTGCTGGCGCGTGAGCGGTATAAGATTCAAAGGCTGCACTGTCTTAACTCCCTTTACATAAGGCAGCCAAAACTTATGCCTAAAGCCAGTGGTCCACACATAATGCTTGGGCTTTGGGCAGCCATTCTTACGCAGCACGTCCTTCACGAATGACCTATCGGCAGTTTGAAATCCATCACCCCACGACTCGGGATCAGCCACCGCCTCGGTGGCAACATTGTATCCATTAAGGATATACTTTATGCCCATCTTGGATGCATAATAATCAACCAGCGCAATAAATGCATGATCCTGAGGCACATCCAAACCAATGCCTGCTTTGAAAAAAGCAATCTGCATCTGGCGCATCTCCTCCCAATCCATCTTATAATTATGGAACTCAACGCCCATTTTTTTCTCCATCCTGCGCAAGTTCTCCACCGTTTCCGGCAAATCCCATCCTGCATCAATATGAAAGACGAATGGACGCAAGCCCCATTCCCGCACGGCCAAATGTAGCATATAACTGCTATCTAGGCCACCACTAAGTCCCAACAAGCAGTCGTATTGCTTGCCCTCGCCTCTCTTTTTGATATCGGAGAGGAGTTTTTGCAGCTCAACCTCATGACCATTTCCATGATTCCACCATGGAAGAATCCGACTGTCATAGTCATGACAGCGATCGCATACCCCATTCTCGTCTAACACCAAATTGGTGTCGGTTGTGTTCATCACACAGCGTGTGCAGGTTTTTATTTCGCTTCTACTCATACAACTATAGTGAAAGTACATTATGCAAAAGCATAACTTTTACACCTACATTCATCTTTCCAAAATTATTTTTCTCTCCATCTGATAATAATCGAGATACTCCTTTGCGCATACTACAGACGCTTTTTTTGCGTCCATCACCACCTGCGGATTCTCACAAACTACCCTCAGAACATTCACAATATCCTCTTCTTTTTCGACCCAAAAGAAATTACCTTTATCCAACATTTTATACGCATCCACAGGACGGGCCATTACAGCAGCTCTACAACAAATTGCATTCTGCAATGTTGCCGAAACAGAACCTGGCTGACAGTATAGATCTGCACCACATAAACATCCCAATAAAAAATCTGACTGCTGCCAGCCCACATATTCAACCCGTTCGTCAGTCTCTATCATACTTAATATTTCAGTCTCAGTATCTTTAGGGATGCTGCCTATAATTACCATACGCGCTCGCATGGATTCAACCTTTTTAAAGGCTCTAAGCAACTCTACGGTCTTCTTTTCTGCCACCAACTTACCACTATGGACTAGTAGCAATTCGCCTTCTGCCACGCCGAATTCTCTTCTAAATTTTTCCCTTTGCCGCATATATGTCGCAGCATCTGGAATTATTCCTCCGAGAGGCAAAAACTCCATCACCCCCTCTGGAACTCCATAATTTATAACCGAAAAATCTCTTTCTGCAGGTCCAATGTAATAATATTTTTTTAAATATGGGATGGTCTTGCCTATATATCTTTTATAAATTAACCGGTGCAATATATTTAGCGACATCCAGTTCAATCCACTATTATACGCAGCAGTATGCGTATCGGCAAGAAATGTAACGTTGGGGTGATTTTTCACATATTCAACCACATCGATTACCGAAGCATAAGATATATCATGTGAAAAGATAATATCAGGAGCAAACCTTTCTATCGCATCATACAATCCAATATACTTTCTAATCTTCCTAGAAATCCTGTGCGAAACGATATGCTTATACGGCAAACGTTTAATAGGAACACCATATTCCGTAATATAATCGGACGGTGCAACGTACCCCAAACTTGTATTGCCAACATACGTTTCCGTGGACGCAATTATCAAAACATCATGACCTTTCTCTTTTGAGATACGCGGAAGAACATTTTCCTGATAATTATATCCATCGATATAAAAAGCCGCTAAACAGCAGTGTAATATTCTCATTTTGTTTTGCTCGTTAATTGCTCTATAAACACCTCAGGCATTTGAATGTACTCAGCCATGTGGCGTATCCTTTCATCTGACCAGTTCCACCACTCACTCTCCAGCAATCTATTAACCATTTTTTCATCGAATCTCATCCTAATAATACGTGCAGGGTTTCCGCCAACAATAGCATAAGGGGGAACGTCTTTCGTAACCACAGCCCCCATCCCCACTACCGCCCCACTGCCAATTGTAATTCCCTGCTTTATGAACGCCCCATAGCCTATCCAGACATCATGTCCTATAACAGTTTTCTTGTCCAAATCCCTCGGATATTCTGAAAATTTTTTTTTCACGCTATCCCTTCCGCTATAGAAAACAGGAGAGGTTGAAACCCAATCCACAGGATGCATAGCACCCCCTATAACAACTCTATTAGCTATCGAACAAAAGGATCCAATATCGCAATTAATTATTTCGCAATCATATCCACAAAAAGAATACCTTCCCATTGCAGATGAAACAACGGAGGAGCCAGATTCAATTTTAGATGTTGGATGAATAATGCTATCAACGACAGCACTCCCCCTCAATTTTTTCAACAACTTCGCGTATATGTACGAAAATATCATCGCCTAAAAAAATTACTCACACACTCAATACAACACCAAATCATAATTTATAAATTTCCAATTCTCAAATTAACCATTATCACTTAATATTTCTGCATACAACTCCAAAATTTGTTCAGCAACTACTTCAGGCGAAAATTTAGATTGCACATATGCTTTTATACCGTCCTCATCATATCGACCAATATTGCCTATCATATAATTCATTGCATCTTCCAGCTGGTGCTGATTGTCTACATCTATCAGCACCCCGTTCTCGTCATTTACAAAATCTTCTGGACCTCCACACCTTGTCGCTATAACAGGAAGGCCAGCCGCCATCGCCTCTACATAAACAACCCCAAACGTTTCCCGCGATGATGGCAAAACAAAACAGTCACAGCCTGCATACACGTCGGCAGTATCTGCCCGCGACAGCATCCCTTTTATCTCAACGCGATCCCCCAGCCGATTATTCGATACCAACCGCTCTAACTCAGTCCGCATTGGTCCATCTCCTACTATAACCAGACGTACACCTGCAGGACACTGCCTGAGCGCTAAGATTATTCGATCAATACGCTTCCTCTCGGACAACAATGCTGTAGTAACAAATGTAAATCCAGAATGCTTACGTCTAACATTCTTAGAAAACAAACTAACATCAATGATATTATGGATAACACGGCATTCAATGCCTGTCTTTTCCATCAAACTACTAGCCAAAATGGAACTAACAGCAATCACAGCACTCGCCTTTATATAATCCCGTTTAACCCTATCAATTGTGGCTTGTGGCAAATCCACACGGTTCATTTCGCTAGAATGCTCCGTTATAACGAGAGGAATACCTGTCTTTTCTGCCAAAAACGCGCCTAACGAAGATGCAAAGTGGGTATGGATGACATCTGGCTTTTGCTCCTGCCCAAATACCTTTTTGTACAAAAAACTAACAACATTGCGACCTATATAGTCAAGAACACGCCAACCGAGCGGCCCCACAGGAAAATTGTACTCAAAACATCTAATATTTTCTATCACATAAGAATTACACCCCCACCGTCTAAACCTCCTAATCGACCTCAAATCAATTGAAAAAAAGGCCACATCCACACCATGAGCCGCCAACGCTTTCGCCTGATCAAAAGCAAAAATCCCATTAAGTGGATACTTTTTAGATGGCAAGCCAGAACTGATAATCAACACTTTCATATATCATCTAATTTTGAGAGCCTGCGGAGTATGCGACATAGCAAATGCAATCTTCTCCTCATTGGCAAAAACATAAATACTCCCCATTAACGCAAACAGATGGGGAGAGAGCAAATAGGTGCCACCAATAATCGTGTAAACTGGCATTGCAAACAAAGACATAAAAAGCACAGCGCGGCGGTTTATTTCTCCCAAATTCCACGATTTCACGAATACTTTTACCAACCAAAGTACAAATATTACAAAAAAAACAACACCATATTGCATTAAAATTTCGACAAACAAACTATGAGGCGCGGGAACAATATCGACACCATAAATCTGTTTATAAGTTTGCAAAGATGCCCCCCCCCCCCTATTCCACATCCAACAAGCCAATAGCTATACAAAATCTGCAAACACGCACCCCATATCGACATGCGATCCCTATCATGTAACAGCCCCCCACGCGCATCCGCCGCTACAAAAAATGCAAGCACATGATTAAATAAAACATAAAAAACAACACCAAAAAAAAACATCACAACTAACGATTTAAAGCCACGCCTTATAAAAACATGCCCATACACAATCGAACCAACAAACACCATGATACAAGTCGAAATAAAACCTCCACGCGACCCATTGAATATCAAGACTACCACAGACATTAAAACAACAAAACACAAAATAATTTTCTCAATAAAACCGCTTTCAAATGACTTGAACATAAGATAAGCAATCCAAGGCAAACTAGAACACACCACACTAACATACGTATTACGGTTCCCAAAGGTAGAGGTAGCCACTGTTTGCCACACATGCACATCAGCATCCATATATAAATGTTCGCCTGTTAGCAACTCCCAACCTGCAACTACTGAACATAAAAAAATCATCAATGTCCAGCCCCAAGAAATACTTTTTAAAGGTTTGTTCGCATAACCCGCAAAGACCAATATCTCGCACAAATACACAAAATGAACAAGCCAATACACTAACTCTTTCGCCCCCTGCACTCTATCGGGAGTCCAAAGCATAGAGACAAGACAATATGCATAAAAAATAATAATAAAAAAAATAAACGATTTTATATAGCCACACTTCGACATTCTTGCGATGAGTATTGGAAAAAACAGTATCGCTAAAAATCTGGCTGCAACAAGAGCCCCTCCATACAAACCTCCCGCCAACGACACTATCAGCAAAACCAATAATACATCGTACCTATTCATCTCATCCTCTGATTCTTTTCACCACCTCCCACAAAACTTCCTTCTCTGCCTTAGTCAGCCCTAATGCATATATAGCGAACGCAACCAAGACCTCCGATAGTATTAAAACAACCACTAGCCGAAAAAGATCCCCCTGCATTGTCAATGATAATAATATCGGAATCGGTGCCGCAAAAATTGCGACCAATAAGAACGGATAAAAAACTTTTCCAAAATAATCTCGAACTGAAAATGGCAATAAGCGTTTTATCACAACCAAAAAAAGAACATGCGAAATCATCACACCAAATAGAACAACTAGGTAAACCGAAACTGGGCCTCCCCCCGCCTCAAGCATCAACCAAGCAATAGGTATCGCCAAAATGTTCATAATCCCAGAAAAAAAATGATACATTCTTACATTCCCTATTGAATGAACAAGTGCCGTTATGGGAGAAGCCAACTTATCGATTAGCAAAACCAAAACAGACACTCTAATAAAAATCACGGCAAACTCGGGGGCAAAATCCCCAAGCCACAATTTAATAATAGTTTCCGCTTCTAAAAGTATTGGCAACGACATGGCAAAAACAATAAACAATGTCCATTTACTCAACGCATTAAACATTGAAAGCGATGCCTGCACACGACCCTGAACATAATTAGACACCATTTGGGGCTTAGAGGCCATAACCGTAGAATCAACCACACTGGCTAATGCATAAGAAACCTGGTTCGAAACATTTCGCGCAGCATTAACCACCACACCACAATAATAATTTAAAAGAAGAGTACAAGCCTGCTCTTTCCCAATTCTTGATAGAGCCTCCACAATATTCCATCCCGAAAAAGACACCATATTACTTAATAATGACCTATCAACATCAATTTTCAACCTAACTTCTTCGAAATTAAACACAGAATAGCACAAATATAACGCAAAATCAATTATCGACACTCCCAACAACAATATACCATAAAACAACAAGCGATCAACTGGAGAAAAAACTATACAAATTGCAACGACCAATTTCAGAATCGCATCAAAAACAGATATTATAGCATAAAAATTCATACGCTCGTGCGCCAAAATAGCAGAAACAAATGGCACCTGTAGCATTGAAAGAGAGGAAGATGCAACTAATATCTGATACAGCCAAAATACGACTCCCTCTTTTCCGTCAGGGACAACCAATTTCTCTTTAACATACCATAATCCAATAGTCTCTGCTATTACAATAAAAAATACAACCAATATAATCTGTATTAGCAGTCCAGAATTAAACACTTTCATCGCCCCATCTATCCCATTCTTATCAAATTCATAGCGATGAAATCTCTGACTAGCATTGGATAACGCAGGAGTCATAAATGAAAATAACACCATAACTCCGAGCGTCACAGCATATACACCATAATCTTCGACACCCAAATTTTTAATAAGATAACGCGTTGTAAAAATGGAAACAATCATCACTATCGCCATTCTTACAACTAAAAGAATACTATTTTTTGCTATGCGCGCAGTATCACTCAACATATCTTATAATAACAAAATCAACTGTATTAGCATAAAAATAGCCGATTCATAAAATAACTAAAACAAGCACATACAGATAAGATAAAATGATGTGTGTCAAGGTTTTCCAAATTTGACACTCATCATCAAGTGTATGTAGTTTAAATTTTTACAAGAACAACGACTCTTTGCTATTAAAACTCCGACAACCTGTAATTGGTACTAAGTAGCCACTCAACAGCCATAAATTATATAACAGCATAGTTGAATAATTTTCGTTTAACAAGAAAAACAAAACAACAGTAAATAAACAAAATTAGCCACCTGAATAATACCCAGAAACATATTTTGCCTTAGGATTAATAACTAAATCTGAACAATTGTCTGAATCATCTTTTAAGATTAATCTCGTGTTGTCTATATAAATCCTTGGAGATCCAGAACATGTTTCTTGAATTTTATCAAGCCACTTAACAGCTTTATCAGTAATATCACCTGGACTCAAGTCAAGTTTAAGCTTATTCCACATCAAATGATAATGCGAAATTTTCCCCTTTTTTAAACAACAGGGCTTATCCTGTAGGGACAGTCAATACTTATGTTGTCTTTTATGATTTTTTCTGCTGAATGGTGAACCACAATGCCATAATAATACAATTCATCATGCAATAAGAAAGCATTTACAAGGGGAAGGCCAAAATATAACTCATTATCCTTATCGTAAGTAAACGTCCCTTGGGACAAACACCCTTTTATCGGAAATCCAGCATTCATTGCCTCATGCATTAAAATAATTCCTGCTTTTGTTACTAGGTTCACCATCTTCGAGTTTGTACCATTAACCACTATTATAATGGAATCCGAAAACTGCACAAACCTCATGTGATCACCAGTACGCAAAGGTTCTATTTTTCTCTCGAATGACCGTTTAAACTTCAACAACTTCTCCTTAACTTCATCATGGGTATTGGAAAAGATGGTGTTCTTAAAACCCATAATATCAGCATACAGTATCATCCTCTCTTTATCTTTATCCCAAGAATCAATGTTATCAATAACTTTTTTACTCATAAACTATGAAATTTTAAAATCTGTATATTTCATACAAGCACAGCGTCCATCTAATTTAACTGTAACTCCGCCATAATTAAAATCTCTCAATTCATCATTAAGAATTGGTTTCTGCGCAAAAATCAAGGCATTCTCGATTATATCCAAATCGGAAGATTCAACGTCCGCGACTGAATAGCACAACTCCTCGCCTTTCTGTAATTTTTTTTCAAAATCCCCCAACCTATCATGATTAGCAATACGTTCTCGAACATTTACAGCCTGACCAATATAAATAATTTCCCTCAGCCCAACGGTATTACTCTCCTTTTCATAAACACAACGATAAACAAGATATATACCAGACCTAGAGGGCACTCCTTCCTTATTTTTTTCTCTCCAATACCCTTTAAAATTCAAAGAATATGATTTTGTCGTTCCACTCGCCATGCTCAATGCGATTTAGTTTCAACTTCTGCTTATTTGAATTCGCCAACTCTAGGATATTAGCTGCCACACCTGCGTCACTATTCTTCACTTTATCACGCAAACTATTATCAAGCATCAGCAAACGAATCTCCATTACAAGTCACCTCACCCAATACATTTACCTATTATCTATTTAGAAAAACTGCCTGCCCCGAAACATCCAAATCCATCTAATCAACACCTCATCGCGGAACTTGCACTATTGGTATACATTCCATGCCCTATATGCAATATCCGCTTAACAACCAATATTCTTGAAAACTCTCATAGGTTTCCAAAAAATTTGTGGTACAAATCAAACACATATAACCATCCATACACGCACACAGAACCTATTTCTGCTTCACCCAAATAAGCTTCGAAGTGTCGTAGCCCCGACGCTGAGCCTCGGCGATGACGACGCTTAACGTCTCCTGCGGTAGTTCAGGGCTTCGGGCAAGAATCCATAGGTAGTCGGCACTCTTGCTGCCTACAAGCGCCCATTGATAATCAGCATCGAGCAGCATCACCCGGTAGTCGGAGTAGAACGGGCCGAAGAACGACACGCGCAGCAATGCTGGCGTATCGGTGATCTTGGCCTTACCGCTGGATGTCTTGGGCTTACCCGCCTTGATGCCTGTATTCGTTACCGCAATCGTACCGTCCTCGCGTAGGGCGTAGTTGGCCTTGCAGAACTCCAGCCCACGCTCAAAAACATGGTCGAAACGCGCAATCTCGTACCAGTCGCCAAGGTAGCGCTGTAAATCCAACGCAGCCACCGGGGCATTGTCCACACTCTGTGCCGTGCTACATCTCACAAACAGCAGCCCAAACATCGCTGCGATTAAAATCCTCTTCATAGCATTAATGTTTTAAGTAATTCAAAATCAACAATACAATTCATCATCAAATATAATCACGACCCAACAATCACAAATTCATAGCTTTTACACGGCGATCTTCCAATCTTTCATTGTCCATGTCGTGGCATCAAAACTCATACCAACTTTACAACCATTGCATCTAGATGCTTAAATTATACATCCAAATAAAAGCTCAACAAACTATTAAAACTGCGATACTAATTGCATAATGCAGTGCCAAGGTTAGAACACCTCCTCCGACCATCCATGCCCTAAATCCCAATGCTCATCTACAACTAAATCGAAATCGATCGGCAGATTAAATTCATCCTCTAGTAGCACTCTAAATTGCTCTTCGTTCACATCGTGAAGCCAGCTGCCCACACAAACATAAAAACGTTCGCTCACCTCGTCCAAAAAAACACATCCACGAGGAATCATAGTATAATTACGTTCCTGATAAAAGATAGAACGCTCGTCTCCCTTTGCAACAGCCCTATGATGCTGCTTTTGCCAATATGATTTGTGTAGTTTTCCTATTGTCGCACGACCATTGATGAAAAAAGCTCTATCCGCATCCTCTTTTTCTACACCGAAAAAAGCGATACGGCAACAGGATCGTACCAAAAAATGCCAACTTGCGGCTTCCCATCGTCCCAAAATTCACGCATAGAATCCACAAGAGCCTTATGCTCATCCTTGGTCGTATATCTGATACTCTTTTTTTGCATAAATATAATTACCTAATTTATAATCGACAAAAACAATTTATCTTCGATATATTACAAAATGCAAAACTCACTTCCCATACCGCCGCTCTATCTCGGTCCAGTTCACTATGCCCCAAAGCGCGGATAGATGACCTGCACGGCGATTTTGATAATCGAGATAGTAGGCATGCTCCCACACATCGAACGTCAGCAACGGAGTCAGCCCCTTAGTGATAGGATTGCCAGCGTTCGGCTCCTGACAGATAATCAACGTCCCGTCGGCCTCCGCTGCGAGCCAAACCCAACCGCTGCCGAAAAGTCCAACGCCTTTGGCCTCAAACTCTGCCTTAAAAGCATCAACGCTTCCCCACTGCTTGGCTATCTGCGCTGCAAGTTTACCCGTAGGCTCTGTAGCAGGCGCAGGCGCAAACTGCGTAAAATATAGGTTATGATTCAGTATTTGCCCTGCGTTGTTAAAAATTGCACCGTTCGATTTTTTTACAATATCCTCGAGCGCTAGGTTCTCCAAACCGCTGCCATGAAGCAGCTTGTTCAGATTGTCCACGTAAGCCTGCAGGTGCTTGCCGTGATGAAACGACAGCGTTTGTGCGCTAATTACAGGCTCCAAGGCATTCGGAGCGTAGGGCAAATCGATTAGTGTGAACATGACAAAATTTGGTTTGGGGTTATATTTAAACGAAAAATTCAACCATCTATGCTCATTTTATGGCATATCGCCCGACCATCCGCGACCAAGATCCCAATGCTCATCATAGACAAATTCAAAATAGGGTAGCGAAAATTCCTGCTCAAGCAGTTCCGTCAACTCATCCTGAATGGGCCTTGCCCAATTGCCAACAAGCACTATAAATTTATCTATTGTCCATGCCACACGACCGCGTGGCACCTGCGTATAGTCTCCCTTAAATTTAGTGTCTAAATGCTGCGCCTGCGCTCGAAAATACTCTTTAGCCCAAACCTGTCGATGCAAATGCGGATAATTTACAAACGGAATACCCTTATCAGCCGCCTCTTCAACCTGCTTGGGCGTTAGCTCTTGCTTACGAACGCCAAACAGCACACGTTCTTCACTATCGTACCAAAAAATACCCACACAAGGCATCTGCTCGTCGAATGCTGCCATTGCTGCCATTTGCGCCTCCCGTTCCTTATCACTTAAGCGTTTCATACAAACAACATTTTCTACCTCCCCCTATACATCTCCTCGTAGTAGCGCTGGTAGTCGCCGCTGGTAATGTTGTCCATCCACTGCTGATTGTCGAGATACCAGCGCACGGTGCGTTCTATGCCCTCTTCGAACTGTAGCGACGGCTCCCATCCAAGCTCATTTTTGAGCTTGCGGCTGTCGATGGCGTAGCGCAAATCGTGGCCTGCACGGTCGGTTACGTAGGTTATCAGGTGCTCGCTATGCCCTTCTGGATTACCAAGCAACCTGTCAACGGTTTTTATTATAACCTTGATCAAATCAATATTTTTCCACTCGTTGAATCCACCAATATTGTAGGTTTCGGCAATTTTACCATTGTGGAATATTATGTCGATGGCGCGAGCATGATCCTCGACAAAAAGCCAATCGCGCACATTCTCACCCTTACCATACACCGGCAGCGGCTTACCATGCCGTATGTTATTGATAAACAGCGGAATCAATTTCTCGGGAAACTGGTAGGGGCCGTAGTTGTTGCTGCAATTGGTGATAATGGTTGGCAGTCCGTAGGTGTCGTGGTAGGCTCGCACAAAATGATCGCTGCTGGCCTTGCTGGCCGAGTAGGGCGAATGCGGGTCGTATTTGGTGGTTTCGGTGAACAGCGTGCCATCGAACTCCAACGCACCATAAACCTCGTCGGTGCTGATATGATAGAACCGCTTACCCTCGAAACCATCGGTCCAGCACAGCCTGGCTGCCTGCAACAAGCTGAGCGTACCCATCACATTGGTTCGCGCAAAGGTGAACGGATCTTTTATGCTCCTATCCACGTGGCTCTCGGCTGCCAAATGTATAACGCCATCAATATTGTAGCGTTTAAAAACATCCAACATCGCGTCAAAGTCGCATATATCGGCATGTACAAAGGCATAGTTTGGCGCATTTTCAATATCTTTTAAATTAGCCAAATTGCCTGCATATGTAAGCTTATCGAGATTTACAATTCGATAGTCGGGATATTTATTCACAAACAGGCGCACCACATGGCTACCTATAAATCCTGCACCGCCTGTAATCAGTATATTTCGTTTCATGGTTATGGCTTTTTTAGTTCGTCAATCACCTGTAGCAAATACTGGCCATACTGATTTTTAATCATCGGCTCGGCCAATTGGCGCATTTTTGCTTCGTCAATCCAACCTTTGCGGTAGGCAATGGCCTCCAAACAGGCTATTTTTAATCCCTGACGCTTCTCTATCACCTCCACGAAAGTGGAAGCCTCGCTGAGCGAATCGTGCGTACCCGTATCGAGCCACGCAAAGCCGCGACCAAGGTTTTGCAATTTCAGTGCGCCCTGCTCCAAAAAGCACTGATTCACTGAGGTTATCTCCAATTCGCCACGCGCCGATGGCCTTATCTGCTTGGCCACATCCACCACACTGTTAGGGTAAAAATATAAACCTGTAACAGCGTAATTAGACTTGGGAACTTTAGGCTTCTCCTCTATGCTCAGCACATTGCCTGCAGCATCAATCTCGGCAACGCCATAGCGTTCGGGGTCTTTAACCCAATATCCAAATATGGTTGCCTTATTTTCTTTTTCGGCCAAAACCACAGCATTCTGTAGCATTGCCGTGAAATGGCTACCGTAGAATATATTATCGCCCAGCACGAGGCAAGCGCAGTCGTTGCCGATGAATTTTTCGCCAATAATAAACGCCTGCGCAAGTCCATCGGGCGATGGCTGCTCGGCATACTCAAAGCGCACACCGTAGTCGTCGCCATTTCCAAGCAAACGCTGAAAACTCGGCAAATCCTGCGGTGTAGAAATAATGAGTATTTCCCTAATACCGGCCAACATCAGCACCGATATGGGGTAATAAATCATGGGCTTATCGAATATGGGCAAAATCTGCTTCGATACGCCTTTGGTTATCGGATACAGCCGCGTTCCGCTACCACCAGCTAAAACTATTCCCTTCATGCTATTTTCCTATTCCTTTGATTTTGAAACCAATATCAACCAATTGCTTATGGTCTAAAATATTACGCCCATCAAACACAAAAGCGGGCTTCATCATGCTGTCGTATATTCGCTGCCAATCGTAGGTTTTAAACTCGTCCCACTCGGTTAGCACGGCCACGGCATGCGCGCCATTGCAAGCCTCGTAGGGGCAATCCACCACCGACAACTGCTGCCCGTTCTGCTCATCGCTGCGCGTTCCGAGCGCATTGATGTCGCTGTACATCTTAGCAGCAGGCACTTTAGGGTCGTACACGCAGATGTTGGCCATGTCGCTCAGCAGGTGGTCGGCCACATAGATGGCCGCGCTCTCGCGGGTGTCGTTGGTGTCCTTTTTGAACGCCCAGCCCAGCATGGCCACCTTTTTGCCCGACACGGTGTTGAACAACGTGCCGATGATATTCTGCGCAAAGCGCCGTTTTTGGTAGTCGTTCAGGCTAATCACCTGCTCCCAATAGTCGGCCACCTCGGGCAGATTGAAGCTGCGGCAGAGATAAACCAAATTCAGCAAATCTTTCTGAAAACACGAGCCACCAAAGCCCACCGAGGCTTTCAAGAACTTTGCGCCTATGCGCGTGTCGGCCCCAATGGCGTGCGCCACCTCATCGACATCGGCTCCTGTGGCCTCGCACAGGGCTGATATGCTGTTTATTGACGATATGCGCTGCGCCAAAAAAGCATTGGCCACGAGCTTGGAGAGCTCCGACGACCACAGTTTGGTTTGTATGATGCGCTCGCGGGGAACCCAGCTGGCATAGATGGCCGTAAGTTCCTCGATAGCCTGCAGCCCCTCTGGGGTCTGTGCTCCGCCAATCAGCACGCGATCGGGGTTGAGCAAATCGTGAATGGCAGTACCCTCGGCCAAAAATTCGGGGTTCGAAAGCACCTGAAACTTAGGCCCATGGCTTGTTTCGGATAGTATGGTGTTGATGGCCTGAGCAGTGCGCACGGGGATGGTCGATTTCTCAACCACAATTTTGTCGGACTTGGCCACGCGGGCTATCTGCCGGGCGCACAGCTCAACATAGCGCAAGTCGGCGGCCTTGCCCTTGCCCACACCAAAATCCTTGGTGGGCGTGTTCACGCTGATGAACACCATATCGGCGCGATCGATGCAGCCATCTATATCGGTGGAATAGAACAGATTACGTCCACGCACCTGCCTCACCACATCGAGCAGTCCAGGCTCGTAGACGGGCAGTTCGTCGGTGTTCCAAGCGGCAATACGCTCGGCGTTCACATCCACCACATCAATACGCATTTGCGGATTTTTCAGGGCCATTACGGCCATGGTGGGCCCGCCAACGTAGCCCGCGCCAATGCAGCAGATGCGCTTAATCATGTAAAGAACAATACGTTGATGTGCGAATACAGCTCCGCCTCGTCAGCCACATCGACAGAATATGACCTAGCGGGATGTATGGGGCAAAGGTAGCAAAAACTTTCTCCCCTACCAAAGCCGTGGGCACAAAAAAAGCCCCATCAAGGGGCTTGCGGACGGACGGTGCCGCAGCGACCTCTATAAGCTCCAATAGGTCAGCTCGTTGACCCTCCCCCTGAATATCCCCTTCACATCAACGAACACGCAACCCGGAGCGGCGTACTGCCTGAACCAAGCCTCATCCTTGTCCGTGAACTGCTTATGGCTCACGGCGACCACTATGGCCGCATATCCACCCGTAGGCTGCTCCACGGTGCTAAAGCCATACTCGTGCTGCACCTCCTGCGCATCGGCGTTGGGATCGAACACATCGATTGTGCCCACGCCGAACGATTTCAGCTCGCTGTAGATGTCCACCACCTTGGAGTTGCGAATGTCGCTCACATCCTCCTTGAAGGTAACCCCCATGATGAGCACCCGGGACTCCTTGGGGTTCTTCCCGGCGGCGATTATTTTTTTCACCGTATGCTTGGCCACGTAGCCGCCCATGGAGTCGTTGATAAAGCGCCCCGCGCTTATTATCTGTGGATGGTAGCCCAGCTCCTTGGCCTTATGCACCAAGTAGTAGGGGTCTACGCCTATGCAATGCCCGCCCACCAGGCCAGGGAAGAACTTCAGGAAGTTCCACTTGGTCCCAGCGGCTTCGAGCACCTCGAAGGTGTTGATGCCGATGCGGTCGAATATGATTGACAGCTCGTTCATGAACGCGATGTTGATGTCGCGCTGGGTGTTCTCTATGATTTTGGCGGCCTCGGCCACCTTGATGCTGCTGGCGCGATGTACTCCTGCTTTAACCACCAGCTCGTAGGTTTTGGCGATTTCCTCAGCCGCCTCGGCATCGCAGCCCGAGGTGATTTTCTTTACGGTGGTGAGCGTGTGCTCCTTGTCGCCGGGGTTGATGCGCTCGGGCGAGAAGCCGACCTTGAAGTCGGCCTTGAACTGCAGCCCCGACTCGGACTCCAGCAGGGGCACACAGTCGTCCTCGGTGCAGCATGGGTACACGGTGGACTCGTACACCACGTAGTCGCCCTTTTTGAGGGCGCGTCCCACGGTGCGCGTGGCGGCCAGCAGGGGCTGCAGGTCGGGCTGGTTGTGCTCATCGATGGGGGTGGGCACTGCCACTATGAAGAATTGCGCCTGGCGCAGGTCGTCGGGATCGGAGGTGAAGCTGATGTCGCAGCCCTTGAAAGCTTCGGCCTCGAGCTCGTTGCTGGGGTCGATGCCGTTGCGCATCATCTCCACGCGCTTGGGGTTTATATCGAAGCCTATTACGGGCAGCTTGCGGGCGAACTCTAGGGCTATGGGCAGCCCAACGTAGCCCAAACCGATAACGGCTAGTTTGGCCTTTTTGTCGATTAGCTCTTGGTACATAGCGATATGATGGTTTTAGTTCTTTCTATTTGCATGTCCTTGCAAAGGGATGGTAGTCGCCCACCAGCCCCACCTCAGCCATATTGCGGATGTCGTGCACGGTTTGAATGGCGGCTTTGGCATCAGAGAGGCCGAATCCATTGCCTGCGAGTATCCGCCGGTAGCTTTCGTTGTGCAGCTCGGTGAAGCCCTCGCTGAACTCCACCTCCTTGCCATCGACCATAATGGTGCGGAACGTCCGCTTGCCCGTAGCTCTGACGGTCTCGGGGATGTCGTTGTAGTCGAGGCTCATAAACCAGCGCACGTTGGCCCGTTTTAGGGCTAACACCCCTGCGGCCTTGCTGGGGCTGGAGATGTTCACCTTGCTGTCCCTCACATCGCCAAAAATCCAGGTAAGCATGTCGAAGAAGTGCACCCCAATGTTGGTGGCCACTCCGCCCGATTTTTGGAGGTCGCCCTTCCAGGAGATGTGGTACCAACGGCCCCGGCTGGTGATGTAGGTAAGGTCGATGTCGAACACCTTATCCTTGGGGGCTTCTTCCACTTTCTTCTTGAGCTCCACTATGGCGGGGTGCAAACGTAGCTGCAGGATGGTGTTCACTCGGTGTCCCGTCTCTTTCTCCAGCTCCATCAGCGCGTCTACGTTCCATGGATTGAGCACAAGCGGCTTTTCGCAGATGGCATCGGCACCGTGCCGCAGGGCGAAGCGTATGTGCGAGTCGTGCAGGTAGTTGGGAGTGCAGATGCTCACGTAGTCGATTTTTATGCCGCTCCGACGCAGCTTATCGATATGGCGATCGAAGCGCTCGTACTCCACGAAAAAGTCGGCCTCGGGGAAGTAGGAGTCCATGATGCCCACGCAGTCGTGCTTGTCGAGGGCGGCCACGAGCCTATTGCCGGTTTCTTTGATGGCCATAAGATGGCGCGGGGCGATGTAGCCCGCCGCTCCAATCAGTGCGAAGTTTTTCATGATGTGCTCAGTCTAACCTTTCTACTTGTTCGTTGATAAGCCTATACGATGCACCGCTTTCGGGGCATTGGGCGATGCCATCGCGGTCGAACTGCAGGCGATGCCCGTGCTGGCTCATCCAGCCTATCTGCCGTGCAGGGTTGCCCACTACCAGCGCGTAGGGCTTTACATCCTTAGTGACCACCGCGCCAGCACCTACGAAGCAATACTCTCCGAGCGTTGTCCCGCACACTATGGTGGCGTTGGCGCCTATCGATGCGCAGCGCTTTACGCGGGTTGGCTGGTACTCGCTCTTTCGGTTCACCGCGCTGCGTGGGTTTATCACGTTGGTGAACACCATGGAGGGGCCAAGGAACACGTCATCCTCGCAGGTTACGCCCGTGTAGATGGATACGTTGTTCTGCACCTTCACATTGCGGCCCAGCACTACCTGGGGCGACACCACCACGTTTTGGCCTATGTTGCAGCCCTCGCCTATGGTTGCGCCTGTCATTATATGGCTAAAATGCCATATTTTGGTTCCCCTCCCGATGCTTGCCCCATCGTCTATTACTGCTGTTTCGTGCGCAAAGTAACCGTCCATATTTGTTATCGCCTAAAAAAATGCTAACAGCTTGTCCGCTATAAACTGTAGGGTTTCCTGGGTGAGCTCGGTGTGCATGGGCAGCGATAGCACCGTTTGCGCCAGCTCGGTGGACACAGGGAACGCTTGGTTGTTCTGCGCATACGGAGCAAACGCTTTTTGGTTATGTAGAGGGATGGGGTAGTAGACCATGGAGGGTATCCCAAATGAGGATAAGTGACTGATGAGCAGCTCCCTATCAACATCTTTCAGCGTCAAGGTGTACTGATGGAAGATGTGGGTGCTCTGCGGGTTGCGCTGAGGGACGTTCAGGTGCGGACATTGGGCGAAACGGCTGTCGTAGTAGTCGGCAGCGGCGATGCGGGCTTGGTTATAAGCATCTAAATGCTTGAGCTTTACGCGCAGTATGGCGGCCTGCATGGTGTCGAGCCGCGAGTTCACGCCAATGCGGTCGTGATGGTAGCGCACCCTCATGCCATGGTTGGCGATGGCCCTGATCTCATCGGCCAGGGCATCATCATCGGTGAATATGGCGCCGCCATCGCCGTAGCAGCCCAAGTTTTTGGACGGGAAGAACGACGTGGTGCCCACCCTGCCCATGGTGCCGGCCATGCGGGATGGGCCATTGGCAAAGGTGTAGCGGGCACCGAGGGCCTGGGCGTTGTCCTCCACCACGGGTATACCGTGCTTGTTGGCTATGCGCATTATCTCGTCCACGTCGGCGCATTGGCCGAACAGGTGCACGGGGATGATGGCCTTGGTGCGCGGGCTGATGGCGCGTTCGAGCTGCTGCGGGTCGAGGGTGTAGGTGTCGGGCCTCACATCAACCAGCACGGGGGTGAGGCCCAGCAGGGCCACCACCTCTACCGTGGCTATGAAGGTGAAGTCGGGCGTAATGACCTCATCGCCGGGTTTGAGGCCGAGGGCCATCAGAGCGATTTGTAGCGCATCTGTGCCATTAGCACATCCTATAACATGCTTAACGTCAATATATTGCGCCAGCTCATCCTGAAAGCCGCCTACATCTTGGCCCTTTACAAAGGCCGTGGTGTTGAGCACGTTATGGATGGCCGCATCCACTTCGTGCTTGATCTTTTCGTACTGACCTTTCAGGTCGCACATGGCTATTTTGTCCGAACTCATGGCTATGCTCAGATTGGGTTAAGTTTGCTGCCCCTTTTTACGGCGGCAAGGCTCCTGGGTTCTATCCTATTTGGCGTAACTGATGGCGCGGGTTTCGCGGATGACGGTGATTTTCACCTGCCCAGGGTAGGTCATCTCGTCCTGTATCTTTTTAGCGATGTCGAACGATAGCTGGTTGGCCGCCTCGTCGGACACCTTGTCGCTGCCCACGATTACGCGCAGCTCGCGGCCTGCCTGTATGGCGTAGGTCTTCTGCACTCCGGGGTACGACAGGGCCATGTTCTCCATGTCCTTCAGGCGCTTGATGTACGACTCCACCACCTCGCGGTGGGCGCCGGGGCGGGCTCCTGATATGGCATCGCACACCTGCACTATGGGGGCGATGAGCGAGGTCATCTCTATCTCCTCGTGGTGTGCCCCGATGGCGTTGCAGATTTCTGGCTTCTCCTTGAACTTCTCGGCCAGCTTCATGCCCAGGATGGCGTGGGGCAGCTCGGGCTCATCGTCGGGCACCTTGCCTATGTCGTGGAGCAGGCCGGCGCGTTTGGCGGCCTTGGCGTTGAGGCCCAGCTCTGTGGCCATGATGGCGCACATGTTGGCCACCTCGCGGGAGTGCTGCAGCAGGTTCTGCCCGTATGACGAGCGGTATTTCATCTTGCCCACGAGCCTGATGAGCTCGGGGTGCAGGCCGTGTATGCCCAGGTCGATGGCGGTTCGCTTGCCCACCTCTACGATTTCCTCCTCCACCTGGCGCTGCACCTTCTGCACCACCTCTTCGATGCGGGCGGGGTGTATGCGGCCATCGGTAACCAGCTGATGCAGGGCTAGTCGGGCCACCTCGCGGCGCACGGGGTCGAACCCGGAGAGGATGATGGCCTCTGGGGTGTCGTCCACCACTATTTCGATGCCCGTGGCGGCCTCCAAGGCGCGGATGTTGCGGCCCTCGCGGCCTATGATGCGGCCCTTGATCTCATCGGAGTCGATGTTGAACACGGTAACCGAGTTCTCGATGGCGGTTTCGGAGGCCACGCGCTGTATGGTCTTGATTACTATCTTCTTGGCCTCCTTGTTGGCGGTCATCTTGGCCTCGTCCACTATTTCGTTGATGTATGACATGGCCGATGTTTTGGCCTCGGCCTTGAGCGACTCCACGAGCTGGTTCTTGGCCTCCTCTGCCGACATGCCCGACATCTGCTCGAGTTTCTCGACCTGGGCGCGGTGGGCTTTCTCCAGCTCATCGTTGCGCCGATCCACCAGCTCCATCTGGGTCTTGAGGCTATCGCGGATGGTCTCGGCCTCCTTGTGCTTGCGCTGCAGCTCTTCCATCTTTTGGCTTAGGACGGATTCGCGCTGTTTTATTTTGTTCTCTGCCTGCACGATACGGCTGTTGCGCTCGTTTACGTTCTTTTCGTGCTCGGCCTTCATCTGCAGGAACTTTTCCTTTGCCTGTAGCATCCTTTCCTTCTTGATGACCTCGGCCTCGGCCTCGGCCTCTTTGATGGCCTTCTGGTATTTTGTTCTGAGGATCTTGCTCCAAAGGCTGTAGGACAGGAGCGCTCCCACGGCGAAGGCCACTATCCCGATTATTACGTAGTACATCATGGGTGTGATTTGAGTTTGAGTTTATGTTCACAAAAAAAAGAACCCGCAAAGCCGCCTTGTTTTGTTGAAACCCCAATCTGACATGGGAGAAGCTGGCATCTGCCTCAAAAGTCCAACGTCCCTCAAACGAGGAATCCCGGCTAGCGGTGAATAGGCCTGATTTTAGCAAATAAACCTCGGCTTCTATTTGTGTAGTGTTGAGTTTCGCACAAAATGAAAGCGGCAATGCGGGTATGCTGCTCTATTTGAAAGAACTGATGTTTTGCCCTTTTAGGTATGCGCCCAGCCATTCGTCCAGGTCGGCCAGGCCATCCACCATCTCGGCGTTGCTCTGCCGGCCATCGGCCTCGATTAGCTTCGTCACGAACTGCAATGAGGCCATTGCCAAGCAGTCCTGCATATCCTTGTCGGCGTAGCGCTGCTTGTAGTGCATCACCTTCTCGTTGATGAGCGCGGCGGCCTTCCTGATCTTCTCCTCATCGACTCGTTCGATTCGGAGCGGGTACAGCCTGTCCACCACGTTCACCTTTATCGATATTTTCTCATCGTCCGTCATGATGATGCCTCAAGCGTCAATGCCTACTTATTTAGCAAAGCGATACATTTGTCGATTTCCCGCACAATTCGATTCACCTTAATCCGGGCGTCGTGCATGTCGGAGGTAGAACCTTTGATGGCCTGCGCTAGGTTGAGCGTGGTGTAGCGGACATTGAGCTCGCTATAGGCCTGCTCCTTGTTGGCTAGCTGCTGCTGCAGCTCTGCATACTGGGCCTGTAGCTGCCCGTACTCACGCTGTAGCTGCTCATAGGCGGCCACCAAATGCTCCACCTTCTGCCGAAGGCTGTGCTGTATTCCGCTCGTCTCTCCGTGCATGATCCGAACTAAAGTTCTACAAAGGTAAGCGTTGCCCTCGTTTTATCAAAATTTTTTCACCATAAAGATTACCAACAGGTGCGCATAATGCTGATTATTAATATCATAAATTTATACTAGAATTTGTCGCTGCGCTCCGTCCGATCGCCATCCAACGATATGGTGGGCTAGCAATCAGTGCTTTAGGTTCTAGCCCATCGCATAGCAGCATAACAACTTAACAATCAATTATTTGTGTATACATCGTAAGATTTAGCGCCCACCGAGAGTGCCGCACTTGGGATTTTGTTCATAACTTTGGGGCGCGATTGCCCCAGCCGCCCATGCTGTCCGCGTTTTACTTCATTTTGTTCCTGACGGCCCTGCTGATCGTGGGCATTACCCCCTGGAGGCTGCTCTATGGGTTCAGCGATGCCGTGGCGCTGCTGCTGCGCCGAGTGGTCCGCTATAGGCTCGATGTGGTGCGCGACAACCTCCGCGGGGCATTCCCCGACCTGAAGGAGGAGGATCGATCCGCGCTGGAGGTGGAGGTGTACCGCAACCTGTCCGACATCGCGGTGGAGACGCTCAAGGGGTTCACCATGAGCCGCCGCGCAGTGCGCACGCGGCATAGAATCGTGAATCCCGAGCTGCTCAACGGCTATTTAGAGCGGGGGCAAAGCGTGATTGGGCTCACCGCGCACATCAACAACTGGGAGTGGGGGGCCATGTCGGCGGCATTGCAGCTAATGCATACGCCCATAGCCATATACAGCCCCCTGTCGAATAGGGCCATCGACAGGGTAATAAGGTGGCACCGCTCGCTGCGGGGCACGGTGCTGGCACCCACGTCGAGCACCTACAGCACCTTCGACCTCCACAAGGGCCACCCCTGCATATACCTGCTGCTGGCCGACCAGTCCCCTGCCCCCCGCAACATGGAGCGGGCCATCTGGGTGGACTTCATGGGCCGCGACACGCCATGCATCCACGGCCCCGAAAAGTATGCTAGGCTATACGGCTACCCAGTGGTGTACATCGACATACAGCGCGTCCGACGGGGGGGCTACGAAATCAGGCTCAGCCCCCTATGCGAGCACCCCACCGAACTGCCCGAGGGCGAGCTCACCCGCCTCTACATGAATCGGGTGGCCCAAGCAATAACGCAGAGCCCCAGCAGCTGGCTGTGGACCCACCGCCGCTGGAAACGCCAGCACCACCACAATTGCGGCGAGGGCTGACATAAATCATAATCCCGCACGGCGATTTGGAACTATTTTTGCACCCCCTAAAAGAACATCTCATCCATATCTGACCACTTATGAAACGAGCACTCACCACGCTAATGGCCTGCGTACTTATGGCCTCCACGCTATCGGCGCAGAGCAAAAAGTTCTACAAACGCGAAACCGCGCTCATCTTCTACGACCTCACCATCGATGGCGACTATATGCAGAAATTCGAACAATTCGAGCACCTATTCCGCCCCAGCAACGACAGCAAGCGGCATCCCATCAAGAACCAGCTGCTCTACACCTCGTGGGACATGGTGCGGGAGGCGCTGGAGGAGCAGACGGGGATGCTCATCGTGCCCCTCGATGCCTACGGCAAGCGCTTCTCATACAACGACTACGGCTTTCCAAACATGAATCCCAACAAGGCCATCTCCAAGGGCGACAGCAAGTACTACCTGCGGTTCGACATCAGCCTGAAGCCCGAGGCCAACCCCATCTACTCCACCAGCGGGCAGAAGCCCGACTCATTGCAGACTATCTTGGAGCCCAATCAGATACAGCCCATACTCACCATCAACATCACCATATACCCCAACAAGGGTGTGCTGCCGGTGTGCAAGACCACCATCACCAGTAAGGCCTCGAAGCCATTGGAGCTGAGCGAGGCGCTGTTCGATGGCATGGTGAACGACAAGCAGACCGCAGGCTCCACCAACATCTACGGGCTATTCCACGAGGCACTGCTGCAGCTGGGGGGCAGCATATTCGCCAACCTACGGTAGCCCACCCATCCAACCCATGCCAAGCGGCCCGCCCCCAAAGCGGGCCGTTTGGCATGGGCGCAACTTTTCGTACCTTTACCGCCCAATACGAACCAACAAATAGCGCACACAATGAACGCATTCCATGCCTACGACATCAGAGGGGTGTACAATCGCGACTTCGACAAGCACGATGCCTATCTGGTGGGATTCTTCATGGTGGAGGTGCTCGGGGCCGACAGGGTGCTGGTGGGCCGCGATGTACGCCTATCGTCCAATGAGATATTCGAGCACCTCACCCGGGGCATCACCGATGCCGGGGCCGATGTGTACGACCTAGGGCTGGCCACCACGCCCATGGTGTACTACGCCACGGCCAAGGGTGGGTTCCGCGCCTCGGCGCAGATTACCGCTTCGCACAACCCCAAGGAGTACAACGGCCTAAAGATATCGCGCCAGAACGCCGAGCCCGTGGGCTACGACACAGGCCTAAGACTAATAGAGGAGAAGATGCGCAGCAGCAGCCCAATCCCCGTAGCCCAGCGCGGGCGTATAGTCCCCCACGACATCCGCCAGGAATATGTCGAGTTCCTGAACTCGTTCAGGCGCAGCTACGACAACCTCAAGATAGGCATCGATTGCTCCAATGGCATGGCCGCCCTGCTCATCAAGGACATCCTGGGTCAGGGCCCCATATACCTCTACGATGAGCTCGACGGCACGTTCCCCAACCACGAGGCCAACCCGCTGATACCCGAAAACGTGGCCGACCTACAGCGGCTCGTAACGCAGTACGGCTGCGACCTGGGCGTGATATTCGATGGCGATGCCGACCGGGTGATGTTCGTGGACGAGCGCGGGCGCTTCATCTCGCCCGACCTGATGATAGGCCTGCTGGGCCTATACTTCCTCGATGAGAAGGGGCTGAGGGGCAACGTGCTGCAAGACATCCGCACCTCAAAGGCCGTGGGCGAATACCTCACCCCCAAGGGGGCCACCATGCACACCTGGCGCGTGGGCCGTGCCTACGCCGCCAAAAAGCTGCGCGAGATTGATGGCATATACGGCGGAGAGCTGGCTGGGCATTACTACTTCCGCGACTTCTTCTACTCCGACTCGGGCCTGCTGGCCTGCATCCTCATCCTGAACATCGCCAGCAGCCTGAAGGCCAATGGTGTAAGCCTATCGCAGGCCATTGCGCAGATTGGGACCTACGCCAACTCGGGCGAAATCAACTTCAGGGTAGAGCGCAAGCAGGAGGCTATGGACGCTATGCGTAAGCACTTTACAGGCACAGAGCAGCCCACGGCTAGCATGGATTTCGATGGCTACCGGGTGGAGTTCGCCGACTGGTGGTTCAACATCCGCCCCTCGAACACTGAGCCCTACCTGCGATTTATAGCCGAGGCCAAATGCCCCGACATGCTCCGCCAGAAAGTAGACGAGGCCAAGGCCATAGTGGCCCAATTCGAGTAGCGGATTTTTTCCGTAAAAAGAAAGCCCCCACCGTGCTGGCGGGGGCTTTCTTTTTATAAAAATCATCATAATGCGAAGCCTGTGCGCTACAGCTTGGCCAGCTCAGCATCAAGTAGGGCGCGGATTTCGGCGGTGGAGGGACGCGGGGCGCGGGGGTCAATCAGGCGGCCATCGGCCCCGATGAGGCAGAACGATGGAATGGCCCGCACCCTGTAGGCCGTGGCGGCCGGCGAGAGCCAAGCACCTTCGGCATGCAGCTGGACACCCTTCATCTGCTTGTCGGTTACCATCTTCTGCCACGCATCGGTGTCATCATCAAGCGATAGGCTGATGAACACCAGGGGCTTGTCCTTGTAGTCGTCCTGCAGCTTCTCCAAATGGGGCAGCTCGGCGCGGCAGGGACCACACCACGTGGCCCAGAAATCCACGTACACCAACTTGCCACGGAATTGGTCGAGCTCCACGGGCTGGCCCTTCATGTCCTTGGCCTCGAGGTTGTGGGCGGGCATCCCCGGAGCCAGGGCGGCCATCAGCTCTTCGTACTGCTCCTGCACCTTCTGAGCATAGGCCGGTGTTTGACAGCTCTGCACGAAGCTGGCCACGGCATCGCCCTGCTTATGGAAAGCTCCATAGGATAGGCGGCTCACCAAGGAGGTCATCTTCACGTAGTCGCGGCATTGCGGTGCCGATATTAGGCTGTCGATCTGCATAAAGCTGCGGTTCAGGTCATCGTCATCATCATCGCCTGCCTTCGCGCTGACATAGGCGGTGAGCAGCTCCCTGTAGCTGGGAAACATCATGTGCTGAACATGGTTGGGGTTGAACGTACCGAAGACAGCGGCGGGGCTAGTGGGGTCGGGCGTATGCCCCGTCAGGTAGGCATGGGTGTTGGGGTAGCCTATCTCGCAAGCCAAGCGGCTGTAGGCCAAGCGGGCCTGCTCCAGCTCCTCCAGTGCCTTCGATGGGGCTTTGCCTAGGCCGACCGTGCGCATCACGGAGTCGAGCATGGCTGTGAACTGCGCCTCCTCCATGGCGTATATGGTACGCCATTGCCCCAGCAGGAAGCTGAAGGTGGAGTCGGCCCTGTGCATCTGCTGCATGAACTCGGCGTTCTGGCCCGAGAACACGGGCGACATGGCCTTGGCATCGGTCTTCACCGATAGCGAGGCACCGGGCACTAGATATAGGCCCACCTCGCTGCGGTTCATGCGCAGGGTGGCGTAAACGGGGCTACTTATCGTCTTTGAGCACTCAAAGGTGCCGTTGGTCAGGGTCAGGGTGTCCACCTCATCGCCCACCACGAGCAACGGGCGGTCATTGAAACCCTCGATGGAGCCCGTCAGCTGTGCTGGTTTGGGCTGCGTTCCGCACGCCAGCAGCAGGGGCAGGGCGGCGGCCATGATGCTGATTCTTTTCATAATAGCGATTGTTTTTGTGTGTTTGTGTTGCGAATGCTGAGCACCTGCCCCCTATGTGCCCTTTCGGGGCACCGCAGCTGGGCCACTGTGCGTAGCTGCAATATTAGCAATAAGCATCGAGATTTTTGCCCCCTGCCGAATATTTTTTACGGTTGCGGCGCGGATGATTGCCCGAAACCTATTAATTTTACGTCATTCTAAAATAGGTTTCGCATACTTCCCAACAAGGTATGATTACGTTCATCGTATCGCTGGCCGTGCTGGTGGGGGGCTACCTCATCTACGGGGGCTTTGTGGAGCGGGTGTTCGGCGCACGGACCGAGCGGGCCACGCCTGCATATACCCATGCCGATGGGGTCGATTTTGTGCCGCTGCCCACGTGGCGCGTCTTCCTCATACAGTTCCTGAACATAGCTGGGCTGGGGCCCATATTCGGGGCCATCATGGGCATCATGTACGGTCCTGCGGCCTACCTGTGGATTGTGCTGGGGACGCTGCTCGGCGGGGCGGTGCACGACTACCTGTCGGGCATGCTCTCGGTGCGCAACGGCGGGGCGAGCCTGCCCGAGCTGGTGGGCGGACAGCTGGGCAATGGCATCAAGCAGATAATGAGGGCATTCGCCTTAGTACTGATGATTTTGGTAGGGGCGGTGTTCGTGATCAACCCGGCCAACCTGATCAACATGCTCACCGTGGAGGGCATAGCGGGGATGATGTCGGTGCAGGCCAGCGACATACAGGGCACCATGCTGGCGGTTTGGGTGGTGGCCATACTGCTCTACTACGTGCTGGCCACGCTGCTACCCGTCGACAAGCTCATAGGGCGCATCTACCCGCTGATGGGCTTCGCGCTGCTGTTCATGGCGGTGGGCATCATGGCGGGGCTATTCGCCCACGCCGCCGACATGCCCGAGATGCTCTCGGGCGCGGGGCTGGCCAACCGGCAGCCCGACCCCAGGGCGCATCCCATATTCCCCATGATGTTCGTGTCGATAGCCTGCGGGGCCATATCGGGGTTCCACGCCACGCAGTCGCCCCTGATGGCGCGGTGCATCAAGAACGAGCGCCTGGGCCGGCGCGTGTTCTACGGGGCCATGGTGGCCGAGGGCGCGGTGGCGCTCATCTGGGCGGCGGCGGCCATCACCTACATGGGCGGCTCCTACGAGGGGCTATCGGCCTACTTCGCCACCAAGGGCAACTCATCGGCCACGTTCGTCAACGAGCTATCGCGCAGCTGGTTGGGACCGTTCGGGGGCATTCTGGCGATAGTGGGCGTGGTGGCGGCACCCATCACCTCGGGCGACACCGCGCTGCGCTCGGCGCGGCTCATCGCCGCCGACTTCCTGCATCTGGAGCAGAGCAGCCTGCGGCGCCGGCTGATGGTGGCGGTGCCCATATTCGCCCTCTCGGGCATCATCATGATGCTCGACTACAACGTGCTCTGGCGCTACTTCGGGTGGTGCAACCAAACGCTGTCGGTGTTCACGCTGTGGGCGCTGAGCGTTTGGCTGGCCCGCGAGCGCAAGCTCTACGCCATAGCGCTGCTGCCCGCGCTGTTCATGACCATGGTGTGCAGCACCTATATATGCATGGCCCCCGAGGGGTTCGCCCTGCCACCCATAGCGGGCTACGCCATTGGCGGCGCGGCCACGCTCGCATGTCTCGCCGTATTTATTAAATTCGTAAGAACCAGATAAATACACACCTCGCGCAGCTCATCCCGCCCCTCCACCTCGCGCCCCCGCGCTGCGGCTGGGCGAAATTCGATAAAAATCTATTACATTTGCCGTTCCATTTGCGCCAACAGCGCAAATGCCCATCACCAAACAACGCATAACACATGGCAATATCCTCAAAATACAGCCCCCACGAAGTGGAGGACAGGTGGTACAGCTATTGGCAAACGCAGGGCTTCTTCCGCTCCACGCCCGATGGCCGCGAGCCCTACTGCGTGGTAATCCCACCGCCCAATGTAACCGGCGTGCTGCACATGGGCCACATGCTGAACAACACCATACAGGATGTGCTGGTGCGCCGCGCCCGCATGATGGGCAAGAACGCCTGCTGGGTGCCCGGCACCGACCACGCCTCCATAGCCACCGAGGCCAAGGTGGTGGCCAAGCTCAAGGCCGATGGCATAGAGAAGTCGGAGCTCAGCCGCGAGCAATTCATGCAGCACGCGTGGGAATGGAAGGAAAAGCACGGCGGCATCATCCTAGAGCAGCTCAAAAAGCTGGGCGCATCGTGCGACTGGGCCCGCACGGCCTTCACCATGGACGAGGTGCGCTCGCACAGCGTAATCAAAGTATTCTGTGACCTACATCGCAAGGGGCTGATATACCGCGGGGTACGCATGGTGAACTGGGATCCAAAGGCCCTGACCGCCCTATCCGATGAGGAGGTAATCTTCCGCGAGCACCACGGCAAGCTCTACTACCTGCGCTACCGCATCGCGGGCGAGGACGGCTACGCCGTGGTGGCCACCACGCGCCCCGAGACCATCATGGGCGACACGGCCATGTGCATCAATCCCAACGACCCCAAAAATCAGCACCTACGGGGCAAGCGGGTGATTGTACCCCTAGTGAACCGAGAGATTCCCGTAATTGAGGACGACTACGTGGACACAGAGTTCGGCACAGGCTGCCTAAAGGTTACCCCCGCCCACGATGTGAACGACTACATGCTCGGCCAGCGCTACAACCTCGAGTCAATCGACATATTCAACAACGATGGCACCCTAAGCCCCGCAGCGGGGCTATACGTGGGCATGGATCGATTCGAGGTGCGCCAGCAGATTGAGGCCGACCTGCAGGCCGCCGGCCTGCTCGAAAAGGTGGAGCCCTACACCAACAAGGTGGGCTACTCCGAGCGCACCAGCGTACCCATAGAGCCCAAGCTATCGATGCAATGGTTCATGCGCATGGACGATGCCGCACAGCCCGCCATAAAGGCCGTAAGGGATGATGAAATCAAATTCTTCCCCCCGAAGTTCAAGAACACCTACCTCCACTGGATGGAGAACATCAAGGACTGGTGCATCAGCCGCCAGCTGTGGTGGGGGCACCAAATACCCGCCTACTACCTGCCCAAGGGCGGCTATGTGGTGGCCGAGACCCCCGAAGAGGCCCTGAGACTGGCGCAGCAAACCGCCGACTACCCCATAGCCGCCGAAGACCTACGCCAGGATTCCGACTGCCTCGACACCTGGTTCAGTTCGTGGCTGTGGCCCATAGCCCTATTCGATGGCATTGAGCAGCCCAGCAACCCCGAAATAAACTACTACTACCCCACCTCGGATCTAATCACCGCCCCCGACATCATCTTCTTCTGGGTGGCCCGCATGATC
>JAFTDN010000177.1 GCA_017454165.1 Bacteroidales bacterium
CCGTTTTCGGCAGGCTCAGCTGCCGCAGCTGCGGGCGGCATCATGGGCGGGTATGCCCGCTAGGGGGCAGCGCGGAGCGCTGCGACAGATATTGCCCGGGGCATCGTCCTGGGCGGGTATGCCCGCGCCGCCCTGAAAGGGCGCAACGAGCCTCCACCCTCTAGGGCACCCATTGGGGGCATTACGCCCCGCCGCTCCATGTCGCAAAAATTGCATATCTTTGCGCCTCAGAGCATCACATCAAGCGCACAAACACCTAAATAACAAATAGTTATGCAAAAAACCACCACCACCTGCACGGCCAGCCGATATAGGCAAGTGAACCGCATAGCGGGCTGGGCAATGGCCGCCATGGCTACCACCGTTTACCTGCTCACCCTAGAGCCCACAGCCAGCTTCTGGGACTGCGGCGAGTTCATAGCCAGCGGCAACCGGCTCGAGGTGGGGCATCCGTGCGGCGCACCGCTGTTCATGCTGCTGGTGAGGTTCTTCACCATGTTCGCCCCATCGGCTCAGCTAGTGCCGGTGCTAGCCAACGCGCTATCGGCGCTGGCCAGCGGCCTCACCATCATGTTCCTATTCTGGAGCATAGCCCACCTGGCCAAGAAGCTGGTGCCCTCAGCCCCCGATGGCAGCATGAGCTGGGGCCACCTAGTGGCCACCATGGGCGCGGCGGCGGTGGGCGCACTGGCCTACACGTTCTCCGATACGTTCTGGTTCTCGGCTGTGGAGGGCGAGGTGTACGCCACCTCATCGCTATTCACCGCCTTGGTGTTCTGGGCCATACTGCGCTGGGAGGAGTGCGCCCACGAGCCCTACGCCAACCGCTGGCTGGTGCTCATAGCCTACCTGATGGGCCTCTCCATCGGTGTGCACCTACTCAACCTGCTGGCCATACCGGCCATAGCCCTGGTGTACTACTTCAAAAAGTACCCCTACTCATTCAAGGGACTGTGTATCACCATAGTAATATCGGGCGCAATGCTGCTGGTCGTGCTCTACGGCATCATACAGGGAGTGGTGCTGCTGGCCTCCAAGTTCGAGCTGCTGCTGGTGAACGGGCTGGGGATGCCCATCATGTCGGGGGTGCTGGTGCTGGGGGTGGCACTGGTGGGGATGCTGGCCTGGGGGCTTGCCACAACGCACCGACGCGGCAAGGTGCTGCTCAACACCGTGCTGCTCGGCTTTGCCGTAATACTGATAGGCTACAGCTCGTACACCGCCGTGGTGGTGCGCTCGCTGGCCAACCCGCCCATGGATCAGAACAGCCCCGACAACATGTTCTCGCTCCTATACTACCTCAACCGCGAGCAGTACGGCGACCGCCCGCTGCTCTACGGGCAGACATTCCCCGCCCAAGCCATAGAGCGGCAGGCCAACGGGGCGCAATACGCCCCAAAGGACGGGCGCTACGTGGAGGTGCGCAAGAAGTACAGCCTGGTGTACCCCAGCGAGCACAAGATGCTGCTACCGCGCATGTTCAGCCCCGACCCCAGCCATGTGGAGGCGTACAAGCAGTGGTCCAGCTTCAAGGGGAGGCCCGTGAAGGGCTACGGCCCCGATGGCCAGCCCTCCACCATCTACGTGCCCACCATGGCCGAGAACCTGCGCTTCCTGCTCAGCTACCAAATAGGGTTCATGTACATGCGCTACTTCATGTGGAACTTTGCGGGACGGCAGAACGACATCCAGGGGCACGGCGATTGCCTTAAGGGCAACTGGATCAGCGGCATAGGTCCCATCGACAACGCCCGCCTAGGGCCACAGCACCTGCTGCCCTCCACCTACGCGGCCAACAAGGGCCGCAACCGCTACTTCATGCTCCCCCTGCTGCTGGGCATCGCAGGCATGGCCTTCCAGATGCGCCGCCACCAGCCCGACTTCTGGGTGGTGATGGCCCTGTTCTTCATGACCGGCATAGCCATTGTGCTCTACCTCAACCAAACACCCTATCAACCCCGCGAACGCGACTACGCCTACGCTGGCTCGTTCTACGCATTCGCCATCTGGATAGGCCTAGGCGCGCTGGCCCTCTACAACCTAGCCCAACGGATAAGCAGCAAACCAGCCATGGCCGCTGCCTCCACCGCGCTGTGCATGGCCGTGCCAGCCATCATGGCCGCACAGAACTGGGACGACCACGACCGCTCGCACAGCTACCTACCCGCCGACTTCGGCTACAACATGCTAATAGGCTGCAAGCCCAATGCCGTGCTGTTCACCTACGGCGACAACGACACCTTCCCCCTATGGTACAACCAAGAGGTGGAGGGCGTGCGCACCGATGTGCGCGTGGCCAACCTGAGCTACCTCCACGGCGACTGGTACATAGCCCAAATGCAGCGCAAGGCCCACCAGAGCGACCCCCTGCCCCTCCAGGCCACGTTCGACAAATACTACAACAGCAAGCGCGATGCCGTGCTCGTATACGACAAGCTGCCCGAGCCCATATCGCTCCCACAGGCCATCGATTTTTGGCTCTCCGACAACCCCGCCACCGAGCTGCCATCGCCATTCGAACCCAACGCTAGGGTGAACTACATCCCCTCATCGAACCTATTCCTGCCCGTAGACTCGGCCCAGGTGGCCAGCTCGCAAACGCTCCCCCCCCACCGCATGTCCCAAATGCTCGACACCATGCGCTGGAAGCTCAGCAAACGCATGCTCACCAAGCAGGGACAGGTGATATACGACCTGCTGGCCAACAACCATTGGCAGCGCCCAATATACTTCGGCACCACCGTGGCCTCGGAAACCTACCACGGCCTCGACCGCTTCTTCGAGCTCGAGGGCATGATGCACCGGGTGGTGCCCGTCCAAACCAAGCACAACCGAGGCGTGGGCGCAGTGAACGCGGACCAGATGTACACCAACATCATGGAGAAGTACCGCTTCCGCGGCCTCAACCACCCCCGCATGTACATCGACGAGACCAAATCGCGCACCGTGGCCAGCTACCGCAGCATGTTCGCCCGCCTAGCCCACGCCCTGATAGACCAAGGCGAGAATATCCGCGCCGTAGAGGTGCTCGACCGCTGCCTCGAGCTGATGCCCCCCGAGGTGGCCCCGCTCAACTACCTAGCCCTGTCGCTGGTGGAGGCGTACTACCGCGCTGGCCACGAGGAGCGGGCCACCCAGATGTCCACCACCATGGCCCAACAGGCCTCCGATGAGCTGCGCTACCTGCTCACCGCCATAAGCCCCGCCCAGCGCTCATGGCTCAGCAACGATGCCCGCATCAGCATGGCCATACTGCAAAACCTATGGCAGTTCGCCCAGCAGCACCACAACGCCGCCCACGCCCAGCAGCTCAGCCAAACCATAGAGCTGTACTACCCCATGATGGAGCAGCCCACCGCCACCAATGCCCGCAGGCCGTAGCCTCCACGCCGCATGATCAACCTGAGCCCGCCCAAATTCCTACAGCGCTTCTTCCCGCGCATCATCTGGAGCTTCCCCAACGAGGAACGCGGCGTGTTCATCACCTTCGATGATGGGCCCATACCCGAGGTCACCCCCTGGGTGCTCGACCTGCTGGCCCAGTACAACGCCAAGGCCACATTCTTCTGCCTGGCCAAAAACGTGGAGCGCTACCCCGAGATATTCCACCGCATAGTGGCCGAGGGCCATGCCGTGGGCAACCACTCCTACAGCCACATCAAGGGATGGTTCACCCCCACAAAGCAGTACGTAGAGGACGTGGACTACGCCAACACCTACCTCAACACCAACCTTTTCCGCCCCCCCTACGGACGCTTCACCCCCAAGCAAATCAGGCTCCTAAGACAGCGCTACCACGTGGTGCTCTGGAGCATACTGAGCATGGACTACAGCCGCTACATACCCGAGCACCGCGTGGCGCAGTACGTCATGAACCACATCAAGCCCGGCGAAATAGTGGTGTTCCACGACTCCATAAAGGCCCAGCGCAACCTGCGCCATGCCCTTCCATTCGTGCTCGAAGCCATCGCCATGCGGGGGTACGTGGCCAAGCCCATCACGATAGCCAAATAAAAAACGCAACCATCGCGGCATCAATCCCGTATAAGGCTTATAAGCCCATCAGCACCATCCAGCCCCATAAGGGCAAAAGTGCTGGCGATGGGCTTACGATGTACAAACACAAAATCATTCTGAGAATGAAAAAGCAACTCTTACTCCTAGCGCTGCTCCTACCAGCGCTGTTCGCTGGAGCGCAGACCCCCAGCGGCAGCTTCGCCTGGCAGGCCACCCTCCGCAGCTCCAACGGCGGAGCCGTGCTGGCCAACGAGGAGGTAGCAGTCCGAATCACCCTCATGCAGAGCTCCCCAACGGGGCCTGAGGTGTATCAAGAAGAGCACACGGTGCGCTCCAACTCACAGGGCATCGTGCAGCTGGCAGTGGGAAGCGGGAAGCGCCTCAGCGGCTACTTCAACAACATCCCGTGGCACTACCCCGATTCCATCTACATCAAGGCCGAGATCAAGCGCAACGGGGCCGACTACGTGAGCCTCGCACCGCAGCTGCTACGCGCCCTGCCCTACGCCCTCTACGCCCACAGGGCCGACACCGCCCTACGGGTAGGCTCCATCGCCGAGGTGAACAGGGCGCAGCAGGTAGCCAGCGCGGTAACCATCAACGGCCCAATGCCCATGGGCGGCAGCCCGCTTTTCGCCGTGCTCAACAGCATGGGCGACACCGTGTTCGCCGTTTACGACAACGGCATACGCGCTGGGGTGGCCTCAACGCGCAGCGCAACTGGCGGCTTCACCGTGCACAGCCGAGACAGGCAGGCCCAAACGACCACCCCGCTCATGCTCGTCACCCCAGACAGCGCCCGCCTCTACATCGATGAGGCCAACGCCCGCAGCCCACGCGGCGGGTTCGCCGTAGCCGGGCGCCTAGGCCGCAGCGCCGAGCAAACCTACCTGCTCGTAAGAACCGACAGCACCGCCATACAGTTCAACCCCACCGATGGCTCCCGCAGCCCACGCGGCGGGTTCGCCGTGGCGGGAAGGCTGGGGCGTGCCGCCAGCACCACCAGCTACCTCACCGTGCAGCCTGACTGCACCCGCATCTACTTCGACGAGCGGCTGGCCCGCAGCCCACGCGGCGGGTTCGCCGTAGCGGGCAGGCTGGGACGTGCGGCCACAACCGCACCGCTGCTGCACGTAACCTCCGACAGCACCCACATCTACTTCAACGATGATGCACAAACACGCAGCCCACGCGGCGGGTTCGCCGTGGCGGGCCGACTGGGGCGCGCTGGCAATGCCAGCTACATGAGCCTAACCCCCACCCTGGTGGAGCTACGCTCCGAGGGAGCGGGCTCCAACGACATCCTCACCAACCAGCTGGTGAACACCTTCGATGTGGGCGCAATCAGCCAACAGGTGCAGGACTACACCAGCTACATGACCGTGAACCAGCAGCAGACCACCGCCACCGCCATGCAAGCACAGGAGGCCACAGCCGCTGGAGGCAAAACCGAGGGCTACAACCCCAACATAGCCACCGACCCCAACGGCAACAAGTATGCGATTGCCAAGGTGGGCAACTACCGCTGGCTCAAGACCAACCTAAGGACGAGCGCCACCGACAGCATAAACGGCTCGTTCTACGATAACGGATATTCTTATATGGGCTGTCCCGATGGATGGCACATCGCCACCCTCGAGGACTGGAAGTTCCTGCGAGACTACACCATCCGCACATTTGACCTTAAGGGTGCAACCGATGTTACCCCCTCCCTGCTCAACAGCCGGCTGAGCCTATATTTCCCATTAACAGGATATGAAGATGGGAGCCACCCAAGTGAAGCTGCATTTGCGGCCCAAACAAATTCAATGCCTTACGAAATCTTCATCTCCGAAAAAGACGGCTTCGTTGTTGGTGCTGAGTATCAATTCCCAAGCGAAAAGCTCACCGTGCGATGCGTGGAGGGCAAAGAAGGGCCACAGCTCGATCTTACCAACATTACCGAGGTGATGGCCGAATCGGCCCTGCTCACAGGTAAGGTGATCAGCAATGGTGGCATGCCGCTCTCCGACTATGGTTTTATTGTGACCGATTTGGAGGCCACGGCACCAAAACCCGACACCATCAGCACCTACAGCACGGGCAAGTTCAGCCACAGGCTCACTGGGCTTCAGGCTGGAGGTGCATACAATGTGAGGGCCTACGCCGTAAATCACATGGACAGATACGAAGAACCCAATGAGACACGGTTGCACACCAAGAGCTACCCCGACATATCCCTCAGACCTACAACTCCCAACAACCAATGGACGGTAATTCTCAACACCAATAGCAATCCGTTGGAGACAAAATCATTCGGCGTATGCTACAGCACCACCACGCAGGCTCCCACCATTGCAGGCTCCTACGTAACTGCCCCCGAGGGAACAACATCGCCATGGGAAGCCACCATACCCACCACCCCTGGCTGCTCCACCTACGTGCGCGCATTTGCCATATTCGAGAACGGCGAGGTGAGGTACAGCGAGACCAATGGTTTTGAAACCCCCGCCCTACCGCAAATCAGCATCACGTCGAGCCTCATAATGGACTATGGAATACAACTAGACATCTCCACAAACATACTCCATTCCCTCCAAGGGTATCACCACTATGTGGAGATTAACTCCAAACAGATGGACATAGAGATAGAGAAGATGCAAGGAGATTGGACTATGGCTGCCATAACTCACGAGCTATTCAGTAAGCCTGAGGACTTCGACCCCACAAAAGATTTGCCCCTCACCATTCGCGTGGGCATAGCCCCCAAAAACACCACATCCGAACCCATCATCACGTGGAGCCAAGCCATACAGGTAACACTAGAGGGAGCAAAGCCAATCATGGCTCGCAGCATTGCTGGTACAAAAACGATACTATTCGATGGCTACATCAGCGGCAACACCATAAGCCCAGAACCGATGAAGATAATCGAATACAGCACCAGCAGCGATATGTCCAACGCTAAACTGGACACCATTGTTATGGAGGAAAATTACTTTAGCCACACCCTAATAGGTCTAATCCCCAACACGACCTACTACGTGAGGTACATACAACCATGGCGAGAAAAAATGGACATGCCCAGCCAGGTGTACAGCATTACTACCAAGGGAATCAGCGAAGTCTCTCACAATGGCAACACCTACCGCACCGCCATCATCGGTCAGGAAGAGTGGATGATAGACGAGCTAAAGCTCCCTGGAGATATTACCCAAGCACAATCCCCCACGGAACTAGCGAGCAGCAACAGCCCTCTCTCCATTGTCCTCAACGGAGTAACGTGCTACAACCGCATAGCCGTGACGCAAGCCAACGACCTTTGCCCCGATGGCTATCAACTGCCACAGGATCTAACAAATTTGCAGCAGGCAATTTCCTTAAACAATAAGGACGAGATAGAGCTTTTCGCGGCGGGCTCGTACACTGACCTAAGTGGCGTGAATCAAGAATCGCATGATCTACTGAATTTCATGGCCAAGTCCATCCTCAACGAGGCCGCACTGTGCCTCCTATGGTCTGGAGAAACAGAGAACCCCACGTTACTCGATATCGGGAGCGGGACATTCGACCAGGAGGTGGGGGCCATTCGATGTGTACGCAACATAGGAGACCTCCCCCACCACCCCTAACAGCTTTTTCCAATGTTTTTCACCGAATTCACTACACAACAGAATACAATCATGAAACGGATCAGCTCAATTTTGGCCGTGCTGCTGAGCAGCATCAGCCTAGCGCTGGCTCAGGCCCCCCAAAGCTTCTCGTACCAAGCGGTGCTGCGCGGCTCCAATGGCGAGGTTCTGGCCAATAAAGACGTAACCATGCGCATTACCCTGCGCTCGGGCTCGCCCGAGGGCGACGCCCAGTATGCGGAAACCCACGAGGGCAAGACCACAGCCAGCGGTGTGCTGGCTGTGGCCGTGGGTGCGGGCAAGTCCCCCTCAGCCGAGTTTACCAAGGTGCCGTGGCAGGACGGCATATTCATGCAGGTGGAGATTAGCGAGGGGGGCAGCAACTTCACCAACCTGGGCACCACCCAAATACTGGCCGTACCCTACGCCCTCTACGCCCAAAACGCGGCTGAGGCAGGGGTAGCCCTGACCGCCACCGAGGCTACCCGCGCCTCGGAGCTATCGCAAACCCACCCAGTGGTCATATCGCCATCGGCCAACCACCCCAAGGACGCGCCCATTTTCACCGTGCGCAACTCAGCGGGCAAGGTGGTGTTCGAGGTGTACGAAGACGGTGTGCATAGCTACGTTGCCTCCAGCTCGCGCGATGGCAGCAAGAGCGGATTCGTGGTGGCCGACCTAGGCCAGCCCACCAACGAGCTGCTCGCGGTAACCACCGACAGCATCCGCTTCTACATCAACAGCGCAAACGACCGCAGCCCCCGAGGCGGATTTGCCGTGGCTGGCCGTTTGGGCCGCGCTAGCGAGCTACCCTATCTAGCCGTAACATCCACGTCCACCGAGGTTTACTTCGATGAGGAGCCAAACGGCGGCACCCGCAGCCCACGCGGCGGCTTCGCCGTGGCTGGCCGCCTAGGCCGCGAGGCCAGCAGCGCCGAGTACCTGAGCGTAACGCCGTCCAGCACCCAGATTACCATCGATGAGACCCAGCACCGCAGCCCACGCGGCGGATTCGCCGTGGCTGGCCGCCTGGGCCGCGCCGATGAGCTGCCCAGCCTACTGCACGTATCACCCGATAGCACCCGCATCTACATCAACGATGGCACCCGCAGCCCACGCGGCGGCTTCGCTGTGGCTGGCCGCCTAGGCCGCGGCCTACGCGCCTCGGGCCGCAACTACTTTGAGGTTACAGCCAACAACGCCAACATCACCTTCGGCAGCAGCAGCACAGGCCAGAACGACATAGGCAGCTTTGTGGTGGGCGACATGCAGGGCAACAACTACATGGTGGTGAACAAGGACAAGGCCACGTTCAACCAAATATACTCTGAGGGCGACCTGCTGGTGGGCGGACGCGCCAGCGGTGCTCGCAACTACGTGGGCCAGCCTGGGGCCAACCTCAGCGTTACAGGCCAGGGCGATGTGCCCACCACCAAGCTCAGCTCCATGACCTGGACCGCAGCCGACATCAAAACCGCGCAGCTCAAGAACGGCAACCCGCTACGGACCGAAACCCACTACCTTGCAGGTGGCAACTACATATTCTACTTCTGGGAGGCCGTAAAAAATGACCAGCTCTGCCCCGACGGATGGCACATAGCCACCAAGGCTGACTGGGAGCAGCTATTCGAGCTGCTCGATGCCAACAAGCAGGCCGATGCTACGGAAACAGGCGTAACCAACTACACGGGCTTTGTGGAGCTGGTGCTCGACCCCAACGGCAACTGGGCCAACAAGCCCGCTGGCATGGAGCTTACCAACACCACTGGCTTCTCGGTGTGCGCTGGCGTGGTGAGCTACGACACCAGCAACGAGATGGTGATAGACAACACCGCCGCCAAGTACTGGGCGCTAGATAACGGTGAGCCAACAATGGTCACCTTCAACACCCAGCGCGCCCGCATCCATGGAGCTGGCAGCATAACGGTGCAAAACGCCAAAACCGACCAGGTGGGCACCGTGCGCTGCGTGAAGAACAACTAAGCACTCAACGCCAATCAAAAAAAGGGGATGCCGAACGGGCATCCCTTTTTTTGCGCCACCATGCCCGCACTTTGCCCACAAATACCTAATTTTGCATCAACCACGGCGCACCCATACCTCCGCGCCAGCAAAAACAGCAAAACGACCCCATGACCCAGGAAGAACTGTTCAAAAAACTGATAGCCCACTGCAAGGAGTACGGCTTCGTGTTCCCATCTAGCGAAATATACGATGGACTGAGCGCCGTGTACGACTACGGCCAAAACGGCGTGGAGCTCAAGAACAACATCCGTCGCTATTGGTGGGAGGCCATGACCCGCCTACACCAGAACATTGTGGGTATCGATGCAGCAATTTTCATGCATCCCAAAACCTGGGTGGCCTCGGGCCATGTGGGCGCGTTCAACGACCCACTAATCGACAATCGCGATAGCAAAAAACGCTACCGCGCCGATGTGCTGGTGGAGGACTGGGCGCAGAAGCAGGAGGACAAAATCAACAAGGAGGTGGAAAAGGCCCGCAAGCGCTTTGGCGATAGCTTCGATGAGGCCATGTTCCGCCAAACCAACCCCCGCGTGCTGGAGTATCAGCAGCGCATCGATAGCGCCCTGCAGCGCCTCAACTCGGCCCTAGCCGAAGGCCGCTTGGCCGATGTGAAGCAGCTCATTGAGGAGCTGGAGATCGCCTGCCCTATTTCGGGTACTAAGAACTGGACCGATGTGCGCCAGTTCAACCGGATGTTCGAAACCAAGCTGGGCTCGGTGTCCGACGATGCCAACAGCATCTACTTGCGCCCCGAAACGGCTCAGGGCATATTTGTGAACTATCTGAACGTGCAGAAAACCGGACGCATGAAATTGCCCTTCGGCATAGCCCAGGTGGGCAAGGCGTTCCGTAACGAGATCGTGGCACGGCAATTCATCTTCCGTATGCGCGAATTTGAGCAGATGGAGATGCAGGTCTTTGTGCGCCCCGGCGAGGAGATGCAGTGGTACGAGTACTGGAAGCAGTTCCGCCTACGCTGGCACGTGGCCATGGGCTTCGGGGCCGACAACTACCGCTTCCACAAGCACGAGAAGCTGGCCCACTACGCCAACGCTGCCTCCGACATCGAGTTCCGCTTCCCGTTCGGGTTCAAGGAGGTGGAGGGCATCCACTCGCGCACCGACTTCGACCTTGGCAACCACCAGCGCGAGTCGGGCCGCAAGCTGCAATACTTCGACCCCGACAGCGGCCAGAGCTACGTGCCCTACGTGGTGGAGACCTCCATCGGCTTGGATCGCACATTCCTGCTCGTGCTATCGTCGGCCTACTGCGAGGAGCAGCTCACCAAGGACGATGGCAGCACCGATGAGCGCGTGGTGCTGCGCATACCGCCCGCCCTAGCCCCCGTGAAGCTGGCCGTGTTCCCGCTGCTCAAGAAAGACGGCCTACCCGAGGCCGCCCAGAAGATAATGGACGAGCTCAAGTTCGACTTCGCCTGCCAGTACGAGGAGAAAGACTCCATTGGCAAACGCTACCGCCGCCACGATGCCATCGGTACGCCTTTCTGCATCACGGTGGACCATCAAACACTTGAAGATCAGACCGTAACCATACGCCACCGCGACACCATGGCGCAGGAGCGCGTACCCGTGTCGAGCCTACGCTCACTGCTCACCGAGAAGGTATCGCTGGCCTCGCTGCTGAGGCAGATATAAACATGAAAACAGAAAAACGCGGAAACCATTGGACTGCATACCATGACCCCGAAACCAACCGGTATTTTGCTAGAATTATGTACATAAACCGCGAGGGACTGGAGCAGTACGACTATGAGATAACGCCTGAAATTTATGGTAGGCTCGGCACTTTTGCCGACGACACGGAGAACGAAAGGCTGATAAGAACCGCTAAATTGGCATATTCGTTTGAAAACACGATGTACGGCACCCTCGGCCCCGAGAGAACGGTTTGGGACGATGAGGCCCATGAAGCAATGCGACAGCGCGATAAGAGGACAAAAGAGAAGAGCAGAAAAGGGAAGGGAAAGCATAAGGAATGAGCCTTTGTCTTGACAAATCGATGTTTTTGCAGGGAATGGAATGGATTTCTGACAATTAGATAGCTACACACAAATAGAGCAAAGGCTCACCTGCGGGTGAGCCTTTTTGTTTGCGCCTACGCGGATCCTACACCGCCACCTGGGCTTTGATATGCGGATGGGGATCGTAGCCCAGCAGCTCGAAGTCCCCATAGCTGAAGCCAAAGATGTCGTGCACCTCGGGGTTCAAGCGCATGGTGGGCAGAGGGAGCGGCTCACGGCCCAGCTGCAGCCGCGCCTGCTCAATGTGGTTGAGGTAGATGTGGGCATCGCCCAGCGTGTGGATGAACTCACCGGGCTGTAGGCCACACACCTGTGCCATCATCAGGGTGAGCAGGGCGTAGGAGGCAATGTTGAACGGCACCCCCAGGAAGGTGTCGGCGCTGCGCTGATAGAGCATGCACGACAGGCGGCCCCGGGCCACGTAGAACTGGAACATCACGTGGCATGGAGGCAGGGCCATGCGATCGATGTCGGCCACGTTCCACGCGCTCACTATGTGGCGACGCGAGTCGGGGTTGGTGCGCAGCGAGCGCACCACCTGCGCAATCTGGTCAATGTGGCCCCCATCGGGGGTTGGCCACGAGCGCCACTGGTGGCCGTAGATGGGGCCCAGCTCGCCGCGCTCATCGGCCCACTCGTCCCATATTGACACGCCGTGGGCGTTGAGGGGGCCTATGTTGGTGCAGCCATTGAGGAACCACAGCAACTCGTGCACTATGGACTTGAGGTGGAGCTTCTGAGTGGTGAGCAGGGGGAAGCCCTGCCCCAGGTCGAAGCGCATTTGGTGCCCGAATATGCTGATGGTGCCCGTGCCCGTGCGGTCGTCCTTGCGGGTGCCACGCTCCATAATGGAGCGCAGCAGGTGTAGGTACTGTTGCATATGTAGGAGACGCAACGCCCCTGAAGCTCGAGCTTCAGGGGCATTCGTTGGAAATCGGCTACAGTATAGCGTCGAGCTTGGCCGCGATGGTGGGCTTGGGGGCCGCCCCCACCTGTTTGTCGACCACCTCGCCGTTTTTGATGTAGAGCAGGGTAGGGATGTTGCGGATGCCGAAGCGGGCAGCCGTATCGGGGCAGTCGTCCACGTTCACCTTAACCACGATGGCGCGGTCGGCGTACTCATCGGCGATTTGCTCCACCAGGGGGGCCACCATGCGGCAGGGGCCGCACCATTCCGCCCAGAAGTCCACCAGGGCGGGTTTGCCACCGTTCATCACCACGGTGTCGAAGTTGGAGTCGTTAACTTGCTGTGCCATATCTATTTGTCTTTATAGTTTACGTTCATCGCTCATCTTGTAAAGGTAGCAAAAAAAGCAGGGTCGCAACGCCATTTTAAAAATACTTAACCTCGCTCCCCACGATGGCCGACATCAGGCTGTTGGCCATGCGGCTGGCGCCCAGGCGGAACAGCTCAGGGGTAATCCATTCCTCGCCCAGCACGTGGTTCACCACGCAGTAGTAGAGCAGGGCGTCGTCGCTGTCGGTCATGCCGCCTGCGGGCTTTATACCCACGCGGCGCCCCGTGGCCTGATGGTACTCCTTGATGCTCTGGCACATGGCGTATACGGCCTCGGGGGTGGCGGCGGGGTTCAGCTTGCCTGTCGATGTTTTTATGAAGTCGGCACCAGCCTCCATGGCCAAAAACGATGCCAGCTTCACATCGCGCAGCGATGGTATGAGGCCCGTCTCGAGTATCACCTTCAGGTGGTGCTCGCCGCAGATGCTCTTGAGCTGGCGCAGCTCATCGTACACGGCGGAGTAGCTGCCCTCGAGGAATGCTCCGCATGAGATTACCACATCGAGCTCATCGGCACCCGCCTCTAGGGTGCGGCGGCACTCATCGAGCTTCACCTCGATGAAGGTCTGCGAGGATGGGAAGCCAGCGGCCACGGCGGTCACACGCACCCCCGGTGCTTTTAGGCTCCCGCGCACTGCGGGCACCAGGGTGGGGTAAACGCAGATGGCGGCCACGTTGGGCATGTCGGGGCCGAAGTGGTCGGGCAGGGCGTTCACCCGGTGGGCGAACTGCATACCGCGTGCGGGGCCATCGGAGGGGTTCAGGGTGGTGAGGTCGATGCTGGCAAGGCAGCGCTTCAGGGCTATCGCGTTGGCCTTGTTGGCCTGGGCGGCTGCGCCGATGTGCATCAGGCTGGTACGAACGGCGGCCTCATCGATGTCGAGGTTGAATTTTTTTTCGATGTTGAGCATGGGCGGGCATGTTTGAACCTACAAAGTTATAACAATTTTGGGTTTTCGAGATGCCTCTGGGCATCGCGCTTCGATTTCTTGTCGATGCTGCGCAGCAGGGCCTGGGCGAGGTTGGTGCCGGTTTGGTTGGCTAAGCATATCAGCACGAATAGCACGTCGGCCAGCTCATCGGCCAGGGCCTCGGGGTGCTCGCCGGCCTTGAACGACTGCTCGCCGAATCGGCGGGCGGCTATGCGGGCTAGCTCTCCCACCTCCTCCATGAGCAGGGCCATGTTGGTGAGCTCGTTGAAGTAGCGCACTCCAAGGGTTTTAATCCACTCATCAACAATCTGCTGTGCTTGGTCAATGGTCAATTGATGCGCGTCCATGGGCTACTCTCGGTTCTTGGTGTCGATGATTATGGTAACCGGGCCATCGTTGAGCAGGTGCACCTGCATGTTGGCCCCAAAGCTCCCCGTCTGCACGGGCTGGCCCAGCACCCGCTCCAGCGTGTTCACAAACTCCTCATAGAGCGTGAGGGCCACATCGGCGGGGGCCGCGCCCACGAACGAGGGGCGGCTGCCCTTTTTGGTGCGGGCGTGCAGGGTGAACTGGCTCACCACCAGCACCTGGCCGCCCACATCGGGCAGGGCGAGGTTCATGGCTCCCTGCCCGTCATCGAATATGCGCAGGCTGGCCACCTTGGCGGCCAGCCACTGCAGGTCATCGGCGGTGTCGCTGGGCTCAAAACCCACGAGCAGCAGCAGCCCAGGGCCGATCTGGCCCACCACCTGCCGATCCACCTCCACGCGGGCGTGGAGCACCCGTTGTATCACAGTTCTCATATATAATTGACAATCAATGTATCACAATCCATAAAGAGCACCTAGCAGGCGATAGATAATGGGTAGCGACATCAAGCTTAGAACGGTGGTTATCAGCATGTTGGACGCAGCCAGCTCGAAGCTGCCCCCGTAGCGCTTGGTGAGCACCACCACTATGGTCTGGCATGGCATGGCCGCCTCGAGCACCAGCACCGCAAAGGCGGCGAAGTCGAGCCTGATACCCATGGCCCCCAGCAGGTGGAAGTAGGCCAGGGCCAGCATCGCCGGCAGCAGCAGCAGCTTGTTGGCCGCCACCACGTAGATGCTGGGCCGCTTTAGGGCCGTCCGCAGCCCTATGCCCGAGAGCAGCGCGCCCACGTATAGCATCGACAGCGGGCTGGTGCACTGGCCCACGCTGGCCAGCGCATCGATGAGCAGGTGGGGCAACGGTGGGTGCACCACGAGCAGCAGCAGGCCCATACCCAGCGCAATGGGGTTGATGTTGATGAGGCCCCGCAGCCCGCCCCGCTGCTGGCCCTGGCTCAGGCGGTAGATGCCGTAGGTGAAGGTTACCACATTGGAGGCCAGCTGGTATACCGCGCCGTAGAGCACACCCGTGCCGTCGGGGAACAGGGCCGCGAGGATGGGGAAGCCCAAGAAGACGATGTTGCCGAACATGGTGTGGAGCGTGTGCACCGTGGCATCGGGCGGCGGCAGGCGCATGGCCCGCGAGGCGGCGGCGCCCACCAGCATGAGCGCGCCCAGGTTGGCGAAGGTGAGGCCGCCCACCCACAGCACGTTGCGCAGCACGGCGGGCTCGAACTCGGCGCGGGCAAAGGTGGACAGGATGAGGCAGGGCAACGTGATGTCGATGATGATGCGCGACAGGGCCTCCTGCATGGCCCCGGTGATGATGCCCGCACGGGCCAGCATCGCGCCCAGCAGCACTAGCACTCCTAGCATAAGCTGCTGATTCAGAATAAGGTTGGCCTCCATGTGGGCGTAGGTTTGACGCTTGACGAAAGGGCTAGCGGCCCAGCACCCCCCGATCCTTTACGTACACGGGGCGCTCTATGGCGCGGTCGAGCGAGATGAAGGTCTCGGTGCGCGATATGCCCTCGATGTTCTGGATGTTGTTCACCAGCACGTCCATCAGGTGCTCGTTGTTGCGGCAGTACATCTTGACGAGCATGGCGAACTGCCCCGTAATGAAATGGCACTCCACCACCTCGGGCATCTGGCGCAGGCGCTCCACCACATCGGTATAGCGGTTGGTGGACACCAGCTCGATGCCCACGAAGCAGCACACGTCGAAGCCCATGGCCTTCTCGCCGACCACCACGCGTGAGCCATCAATGATGCCCGCCTCCTCCATCTTGCGTACCCGCTGGTGGATGGCCGCCCCCGAGATGCCGCATTCACGCGCAATCTCCAAAAAGGGCATACGGGCGTTCTTCACTAGGTACGACAGGATTTTTTGGTCGATCGCATCGACCTTGTATCCGCTCTCTGGCATAGCTCTGCTTACAGATTGTTACAAAACACGGCGTAAAAATAACAATTCACAACGTAAGCTTCCCCCATGGGCGTAAAAATTTGCCGCCCACGCATCGTTGCCTCCCGTCCAAATGCCGTTCTGCCCGTGCCTTCGACCTAGTTCCTGCTAGAGGTGGGGCAAGTATCCCTCAGCACGGATTTTTACAACAAAAGTGCCCCTGGCTTGTTGATTTTACGTCAAACATTTGCTACTTTTGCACCATCGAATATCACGGCTCCATAGTTCAAGGGATAGAACGGAAGTTTCCTAAACTTTAAATGTAGGTTCGAGTCCTACTGGGGCTACACCGAGAAGCGCGCCAATGTAACAGTTGGCGCGAATTTTATAACGAAACCCAAGCAGCTCATGGTTACCCCCCTCCCCATAGGCTGGTATGCAGCCTACACCAAGCCGCGTACCGAGAAAAAGGTGTTCGAGCGGCTTGCCCGGCAGGGCGTGGAGGTGTACCTCCCCTTACAGCGCACGCTGAAGCAATGGAGCGACCGAAAAAAATGGGTCGAAGAGCCGCTGATACGCTCCTATGTGTTTGTACGCGAGAGCAATGCCAACCATTCCATGATACTGAGCACCGAGGGCCTCGTGCGCTACATAGGCTTTGGCGACAGGCCCGCCGTAGTCCCCCACGCCGACATCGTCAAGATACAGCAGCTGCTGGGACAGGCCGAGCTCACCGTGGAGGCCAGCGCGGAGCCAATAGCCATAGGTAGCCAAATTGTAATCACCACGGGGAGCCTACAGGGCCTCAGCGGCGAGGTGGTGGAGCACCGGGGGCGGCAGAAGCTCGTGGTGCGCCTCGAGGCCATCAACTACTCCATCTTGGTGAGCCTGCCCCAGGCCTACCTAGAGCTCGACCACAAACACCGCTCACCCCAGAAATAGCGCACACACCGATATGACCACCAAACGCCTCGCGCTGCTGCTCGCCATAGCGCTCCCACTATGCGCCAAGGCCCAACAGCCCTGGACGCTCACACAATGCATAGAGCACGCCCTAGTGCACAACAATGAGGCCCAGCAGCAAGCCCTCAACGTGCAGAGCAAGGAGCACCAGCTCACCGCCCAGCGGCTGGGGATGCTGCCCAGCCTGAACGCCGGGGCCTCGCACAACCTCACCTTTGGCCGCGCCATCGACTACGGCAGCAACAGCGTGTCGAACGACCTGCAATCGACCAACCTCTCGCTGGGCGCATCGGTGGACCTCTTCCGTGGGCTGCAGCGCCTGCGCAGCTCCCAGCAGAGCCAGCTCGACCTGCAGGCCGCCCGCGCCGATGCCGACCGCATAGGCAACAGCATCGCGCTGAACATCACCGCAGCCTACCTGCAAACACTCTACAGCGCCGAGCTAGTGGAGACCCAACGCCGCGCCCTGAACCTGTCGGAGCTACAGGCCGAGCGCACCCAGCAGCTAGTACGGGCCGGAAGCCTGCCCGAGGGCAACATGCTCGAAATCGAAGCGCAGCGCGCCTCCGATGAGCTAAACCTAGTGAACGCCGAGAACCAGCTCGACCTGGCCCGCCTCGACCTGGCCCAGATGCTCAACCTGCCCCAGGCCGACAACTTCGACATAGCCCGCCCCAACATCGACTCGCTGGCCACCAGCCTGGCCATCCCCTCCGCCGCCGAGGTGTTCGGCCAAGCCCTACAGACCATGCCGCAGGTGCGCAGCGCCGAGCTACGCGTACTGAGCACCGAAAAGGGCATAGATATAGCCCGCAGCGGACGCTACCCCTCGCTATCGCTCGACGCCTCCCTCAGCACGGGCGCCATCCGCTACCTCGACCCCGTGGCCCACACCAACCAACCCTATGCCGAACAGCTGCGCAATAACATGAGCTCCGCCGTGGGACTATCGCTGCGCATCCCCCTATTCAACGGGCTACAAACAGAGACCAACATAGCCAACGCCAAAATATCCCACAGCAGCGCCCAGCTGGCCCTGCAAAACGAGAAGCTACAGCTGTACAAAACCATACAGCAGGCCCACACCGATGCGCTGGCCGCCCTAAAAAAGCTCCGCGCCAGCGAGCAGCAGCTCCATGCCCTGCAACAATCGCTACGCTACACTGAGAGCAAGTTCAACGTGGGACTGCTCAACGCGCTCGACTATACCACCGCCCGCAGCAAGCTGGCCGAGGCCGAACAGGGACTGCTGCAGGCCAAGTACGACCTGCTGTTCAAGACCAAAATACTACAATTCTACCAGGGGCTTCCCCTGTCGATATAAGCATAGCAATCATAAACCAACAACACGCATGGCCAAGAAGAAAAAAAACATCGCGCTACGCCTAGCCCTAGGAGCCCTAGGGCTGCTGGTACTGCTCATAGCGGTGGGCAAAAAGGCTGGCTGGCTGAGCCAGCCCGAACGCACTCAGGTGTTCGCCGAGCAGCCCGAACGGCGCACCATAGTGGAATCGACCAATGCCAACGGGAAGATTCAGCCCGAGCTAGAGGTCAAGATCAGCTCCGAGGTGTCGGGCGAGATTACCGAGCTGCCCTTTAAGGAGGGCGCATGGGTGGAGCGGGGCCAGCTGCTGGCCCGCATCAGGCCCGAAACCTACATCTCGCTACGCGACCGCGCCGAGGCCGCCATGAACTCGGCCAACGCCATGCTGACCCAGAGCCAAGCCCAACACAAACAACAGGAGGCCCACTACAAACGGCAGGCCACGCTGCACGAGCAGGGGGCCATCTCCAATGCCGAGTTCGAACAGGCTCACACCGCGTTCGAGGTGGCCAAGGCCGACCTACAGGCCGCACAGTTCAACGTGGCCAGCGCCCGCGCATCACTCAAGGAGGCCAACGAGAACCTACAGAAAACATCAATCTACGCACCCATATCGGGCACCATCTCAAAGCTCAACGTGGAGCTGGGCGAACGAGTGGTGGGCACCATGCAGATGTCGGGCACCGAAATCCTGCGCATAGCCAACCTCAACCGCATGGAGGCCCGCGTGAACGTGAACGAGAACGACATCGTAAAGGTGCACCTGGGCGACACCGCCATGGTGGAGGTGGACGCATACCTCAACCGCCGCTTCAAGGGCGTAGTTACGCAGATAGCCAACACCGCCAGCTCGAGCGGCTCCAACACCGATCAGGTCACCAGCTTCGAGGTGCGGGTGTCCATCCTGCCCGCATCGTATGCCGACCTACAGCACTCGGAAGGCCAGGGGCCATTCCGCCCAGGCATGTCCACCACTGTGGACATACTCACCAACACCAAGGACAGCGTGCTGTGCATACCCATACAAGCTGTAACCGCACGCACCGCCCAAAGCGCACTCCCCAACGGCACGGAGCAAGATGCCGAGAAACCCCACGAGGTGGTATTCGTAGTGCGCCACGACACGGCCCGCATGGTGCAGGTACAAACGGGCATCCAGGACAACCAGCACATCGAAATAACGCATGGGCTAAGCCCCAACGACCAAGTGGTCACCGCGCCCTACAGCGCCATATCGCGCAAGCTGGCCGACGGTGCGCTGGTAACCCTACAAAAGAGCAAAGACGCAGTGTACGCCTCCACCAGCAAATAGCATCCGCCCATGATTCTATGCATCAGCACCGCCACCAACCTATGCTCCGTGGCCATCGGTCACGCCCAAGCCCCCCCGCTGGGAGCGAAAGAGCTAGCCGACCCCCACGCCCACTCCACCGCCCTGGCCTCCATGGTGGAGCAACTCATGCACGAGCTGGGCTTGGATCTTGAGCAGCTGAGCGCCGTGGCCATCAACAAGGGCCCCGGCTCGTACACCGGCCTGCGCATAGGCACATCGCTGGCCAAGGGGATATGCTACGCCCTGAGCAAACCGCTGGTGGCCATAGGATGCCTCGAAATCATGGCCCACGGAGCGCTACAGCGGCACTCCGCCTCGCAGGTCGAGCTACCCAGCCCCCCCCTGCTATGCCCCATGGTGGACGCCCGGCGCATGGAAATCTACACCGCCCTGTTCGACAGCCAGCTGCGCCCGCTCACCCCAACCATGGCCAAGGTGGTGGATCACAACGCATTCGCCGAGCAGCTGGCGCAGGGCCCCGTGCTGTTCTTCGGCGATGGTGCGGCCAAGTGCCGCGAGGTGCTACAGCATCCAAATGCCGTCTTTATTGAGGGAATAGAGCCATCGGCCACTCACATGCTCGCGCTGGCCCACAATGCCCTGCACAATGGCCAAATCGAAGATGTGGCCTACTTTGAGCCCTTCTACCTGAAAGACTTCGTAGCCATAAAGGCAAAAAATAAAGTGCTGGACGGCATGTAGCCCCCAAAAACACACCGCGCCGTTTTTTTTATTAACTTTGGAACTAAATTTGCGCGTTGAACCGACAACGCAAAATATCCACAGCAATGAGAAAGCCAGCAACACTACTACTTGGCCTGCTCGTAGGCATGTCGGCCATGGGGCAAACCATCGACTTCAAGAGCACCAAGCATGACTACGGCACCATAAAGGAAGACGATGGCATGGCCTACCACAACTTTGAGTTCAAGAACAACGGCAAGGCCCCGCTCATCATCAAAAAGGTGGAGGCCTCGTGCGGCTGCACCACGCCAGAATGGCCCAAATCGCCCATAGCCCCTGGGCAAACGGGCTCCATAAAAGTGGGGTACAACCCCGCCGGACGGCCCAACAAGTTCTCGAAAACCATCACCGTGCATTCCAACGCCGCCGCCACCACCACCGTGCTGCAGATTACCGGCTTTGTGAGCCCCCACGTGAAGACGCTCGACGAGATATACCGCCACCAGCTGGGCGACCTGCGCTTCATACAAACGCACCTCTCGATGGGCAAAACCGTGCTGGGCAAAACCCATACCGACACGCTCAAGTTCATGAACAAGGGCATGATTGAGGCCCGCGTGGAGGTAACGCAGGCCAATAACCAGCAATTCGTGCAGTTCAGGGTGGAACCCGAAGCCGTGAAGCCCAACGAGCTGGGACGCATAGTGGTAACCTACGACCCCGACAAGCGCAACGATTGGGGCTTTGTGCACGACCGCTTCTGGATTACCGTGAACGGTGCCCGCCAGCAGAACCAAATATCGGTAAGCGCTACCATCGAGGAGGATTTCGCATCCCTCACACCCGAGCAGCAAGCCAACGCGCCTGTGGCCGAGTTCAGCACCACCTCATATAACTTTGGTGACTCTCACCCCGAGGGGGAGCTCGTGAAATACGACTTTGTGCTCACCAACCGGGGCAAGGACAACCTCATCATCCACAAGGTGAAGCCCAGCTGCGGCTGCACCTCCGTGATGCCCGAAAAATCGGTGCTAAAAAAGGGCGAGAGCACCGTCATAAAAGCCCAATTCCGCACCAACGGCTACTCGGGCAAGCAGAGCAAGTCCATCACTGTGATAACAAACGACCCCAAGCACACCTCCACCGTGCTGCGCATAACGGGATCCGTGGTGAAATGAAACGGTAAGCCCGCGCTACATACACAACACACCCTGGTAGGGGGCGAGGATGGCTCTTCGCCCCCTGCTTGTATGCAAAAAAAAACAAAGGGGCAGATTGCTCCGCCCCCTTAGCTTATGTCAGCCCAACCGCCCGATGGGCTACAGCCTAGCGTAGTCAGGCGAAAAGGTGTCGCCCTGACGCACATCGCCCGTGCTGATGCCCCTCTTGAGCCAGCGCGAGCGCTGCTCCGAGGTGCCATGGGTGAAGGTGTCGGGCATGGCCTTGCCCCGAGCCTTGGTCTGCAGGTAGTCGTCGCCAATTTTGGAGGCGGCGTTTAGGGCCTCCTCTATGTCGCCATCCTCTATGGAGCCGAACATCTTATTGTCATGGTGGGCCCACACGCCGGCGTAGAAGTCGGCCTGCAGCTCTAGGCGCACGGTGAGCTGATTGTAGCCCTTGGTGTCGCGCCCATAGCGCGCCCTCTGGGTGTGCACCTCATCGAGCGTACCCAGCAGATGCTGCACGTGGTGGCCTACCTCGTGGGCTATGATGTAGGCGTAGGCGAAATCGCCCCCGGCCCCGAAGCGCGAGCGCAGCTCCTTGAAGAAGGTGAGGTCGATGTACACGCTTTGATCGGCCGAGCAGTAGAACGGCCCTACCGCCGAGGTGGCATCGCCGCACCCCGATGACACGGCATCGGAGAACACCACCAGCTTTGGGGGGATGTAGGTACGGCCCATCTTCTTGAACTCGCTGTCCCACACGTCCTCAGTGCCAGCGAGCACCTGCTTGGCGAAGGTGAACAGCGCCTCGTCCTCGGCGCTCTGAGGGGTGCCGGGCTGGGCGTACTCCGTGGGGGCCTGCTGCATCTGCGCTTGCATCTGCTGGAGGGCATCGGCCATGTCGCCTCCCCCCAGAAAGCTCACTATCAAATAGATAATCACACCACCAATACCAATACCCCCTGCGGCTTTGGTCACGGTGCGGCCCCGACGATCCTCTACGTTGGTGCTCTGTCTGCGTCCGTCAAGTTTCATTGCATGTAAATTTTGTGGTTAGAATGGGCGGGGCTCATCGCTTTATCTTCTTGGTGAGCTCCGATGAGAATACGAATTGGTTGAGCTCGGGGTTGTCGCTGTGCAGGATATCGGCGCTGGTGCCCTCCCACCACTTGCTGCCCTGGTGGATGAAGACGACCTTGTCGCCGATGCCCATCACCGAGTTCATATCGTGGGTGTTCACTATGGTGGTGATGTTGGACTCGTGGGTGATTTCCTGGATGAGCATGTCGATGACCACCGATGTTTTGGGGTCGAGGCCCGAGTTGGGCTCATCGCAGAATAGGTACTGCGGCTGCAGGGCTATGGCTCTGGCGATGGCCACGCGTTTCTGCATACCGCCGCTGAGCTCGGCGGGGTACAGGTGGTTGGCGTTCTCTATGTTCACTCGTTTCAGGCACACGTTGGCGCGGTCGCGCCGCTCGCTGCGGGACATGCTGGTGAACATCTCTAGGGGGAACATCACGTTCTCCTCCACGGTGAGCGAGTCGAATAGGGCCGAGCCCTGAAAGAGCATGCCCATCTTTTGACGTATCAGCTTCTTCTCTCTAAAGTTGAGCCGGTTGAACACCACATCATCGAACATGATGTCGCCATGGGTTACCTCGTGCAGCCCCACTATGCTCTTGAGCAGCACCGTTTTGCCCGAACCGCTTTGGCCTATCACCAGGTTGGTTTTGCCCTGCTCAAAGGTAGCGCACACATCGTTGAGAACCACCCGGCCATCCTCGAACTGCTTGGACACGTGGCTCACCGTAATCATGCCAATATCAATTGGGTTAGCACTAGGTTGGACACCAGCACCCATACGCTGCTGGCCACCACGGCCTGGGTGCTGGCGCGCCCCACCTCGAGCGAGCCGCCACGCACCCTGTAGCCAAAGAACGATGACACCGTGGATATGATGAACGAGAAGAAGAGCATCTTGATGAGCGAATAGGCTATGTAGAAGGGCACAAACGAGAACTGTATGCCCCATAGGTACTCCTGCACGGTGACCACCCCCGTGAGCACCCCCGCCAGCCCGCCGCCGATGATGCCCACCACCATGCTCACTATGGACAGGAAGGGGTTGAACAGCAACGTGGCCACTATTTTGGGCAAAATGAGGTAGCTGGCCGAGTTTACCCCCATTATCTCCAGCGCATCAATCTGTTCGGTTACGCGCATGGTGCCTATCTCGGAGGCTATGTTGGAGCCCACCTTGCCCGCCAAAATGAGCGCAATGATGGTGGACGAGAACTCCAGGAACATCACATCGCGTGTGCCCAAGCCTAGTATATAACGGGGGAGCAGCGGGTTGCCTAGGTTGTAGGCCGTCTGTATGGTAACTATGGCCCCTATGAACAGCGAGATGATGACTACGATGCCCACCGACTGCAACCCCAGCTTGTCCATCTCTTTTATCGTTTGCTGGTAGTACACCCTGAACCTCTCGGGCCGCGAGAACACCTTGCGCAGCAGCAGCACATACTCGCCCAGTAGACTGAAAAATTGCATACCTCTTATGCCTTTAGCACCACCCAATGGCCATCGCGGGCGATACAGCCCACAAAGGTAGCGCATTTTTTATTCCCGTAGCAAAAAAACGCCCATAAACATCGGGTTGTGTAAGTGCAAAAAAATGGCTAGGTTTGCACCCCATCATTCCCTGCGTACCAATGAGCACCAACCCCAATAATATCTACTGCGTTATAATGGCCGGGGGCATCGGATCCCGATTTTGGCCCCTGAGCCGCGCCGAGCGCCCCAAGCAGTTCATCGACATCCTGGGCACGGGCAAAGCGCTGCTCGTGCAAACCTTCGAGCGTATGGCGCAGATATGCCCCGAGCAGAACATCTTCGTAGTCACCAGCGAGCAGCACGGCGGCATCGTGCGGGAGCAGCTGCCGCAGCTCGAGCCCAACCGAGTGCTGCTCGAGCCCATGCGCCGCAACACCGCCCCATGCATAGCCTACGCCACGCAGCGCATCCGCGCCATCGACCCGCAAGCCGTGATGGTGGTGGCCCCCAGCGACCATCTCATCCTCAATGAGGCCATATTCGCCGAATCCATGCGCACCACGGTGCGCTTTGCCGCCCAAAACAACGCCCTGCTCACGCTCGGCATAAAGCCATCGCGCCCCGAAACGGGCTACGGCTACATACAGATGGGTGCCCCCGTGGCGGACGGCAAGGCCCTATTCCGGGTCAAAACCTTCACCGAGAAGCCCAACATCGATATGGCCCGCGTATTCCTCGACAGCGGCGAGTTTCTATGGAACTCGGGCATATTCGTATGGAGCGTGGAGGCCATCAGCCAGGCGCTGGACAAACACCTCCCCGAGGTGAGCGGACTATTCGAGCAGGCCGCATCCGCCATGGGCACCCCCTGCGAGGCCGAGGCCATAGCCCGCATCTACCCCGAGTGCCGCAACATCTCCATCGACTACGGCATCATGGAGAAGGCCGACAACGTACTGGTGATGAGCACCGACTTCGGCTGGTCGGATCTGGGCACCTGGGGTGCCCTCCACGGGCTCCTAGCCCACGATGCCCACGGCAACGCCGTGAGCACCCAGCAGGCCATGCTCTACGATAGCAGCAACCTAATGCTCAACCAGACCAACCCCAACAAGCTGGTGGTGGTGCAGGGGCTCGATGGCTACATAGTGGTGGACACCGACGATGTGCTGCTCATCTGTCGCCAGCAGGACGAGCAGCGCATCAAGGATTTCGTAAACGATGTAACGGTGAGCTCCCCATCGTTCTCATAGCCCGCATCCGATATGTTCATCTTCCACCTGCTGTTCATGTTCATCATATTCATGGTGCTGCTAGCCCTTGTGGGCAGCATAGCGCTACGCGGGCTGCTGCGCCGCCTTTTTGGCGGCGGCACACCGTGGGGGGGCAGAAAACAGCAGGGCGGCATGGGGCAACAGCAGAGCCCCTCCCAGCGAACCGCCCCCCAAAAGCCCAAAATCATCAACAAGGACGAGGGCGAGTACGTGGACTACGAGGAGGTGCGCTAGAAGTCGAAACGCACCTCGAAGCCCAGCTTCAGAAGGCCAAGCCCCTCTGCCTGTTCGAACTTGACATAGCTATAGCGCGTATAGCTGTCCCTAATCCGCTGATCTGTAACCTTCCCCTCAGTTACGCTCCCCCTCAGTATTGATAGCTTGCCGCCTACGCTCATGTGCTTGCCCACCCTATAGCCATAGCCAAACTCACCAAACAGGCCCAATGTATTGCTTTTCATGTACGCATAGGTGCCTGCCATGTCAACCTCATCGGTAAAGAACATCAGCCCAATGCCATAACGAAACGTAAAGGTGTGCCTATCGGTCATCAGGCGCGAGCTGCCAAAGGGCCCCACATACGTTATAGTTGCACGCTCCTCCAGCCTCCCGCTTAGCACCCTTCCATATCCATCGCTAACCCTCACCTTGTCCGATGTTGCATTCGAGACAAACCGGGATAGGTTCAGGCCCATACCGCTGCTCCGCCGTTTCCCAAAGAACAGCTCTACATCGGCATCAAAGTAGTGCCCATTCTTCACCCGCCGCAGGTGTTGCTGGTACGACTTGTCAAGATTGTCTAGAATTTGGGCCAGCCGGTAGGCATATCCGCCACCTAGCCCAATACCCCAGCGAGACGGCGTGGACCGAGGATCTGGCTGCTCCGCAGCAGGCAATGGCGTTGGGGGGCTAAAGTAGTTGAACCGATATGCTGCTACCTCCGACATGCCCAGCTCCATCGGCACTGACCTACCATTCTGCTCCCGTATAAAGCTCAGCCTCTCGCCCCAAACATTTGTTATCCTGCAATTTATGGAGTCGCCCCCATGGGTTACCACCAAATCCTGCGCTCTGAGCGCAACGGGGAGCAAGCACAGCGCCCCCACCAAAAGGCCTCTACAGCACATAAACCTATAACTATCAGAATGATAACGCTAAACCTACGCCCAGCGCGGGCCTAGTACCATCAGGGCCCAGGGCCGACATCACGGCGGGCCCCACCTGTAGCTTGGGCGCGGGGGTCATCTGCGCGGCGTTGTACTCATCGGCCAACCAATTGAGCCGACCCCTGCCTATGTTCTTGAACACAACCCCCATGGGGATGAGCGCACAGGCAGCAGCCAAATTCAGGCCGCCCAGCGCAAGAAATGCGGGATTGGCCATATAGGAGCCCGATGAGGTGGTGTAGTAGATGAATATGCCGCTGCCCACCTCCACCGTTGTGCCCGGGGGCACCTCCACAGGGAACGCCAACGAGGCCACTATCGAGGCGGCAGTCAGGCCCGCCGCCACCCAGCCCAGCCGCAGCATGGTGCGCCCCGACCTGAACTGTTTACGGGCTCCGCAGTAGGTGTCGAAGCCCTCGGTGCCCAGCAAGGTGCCCAGCTGCTCATCGGTCTGGGGCTGCCCATCGAGCAGCAGGCGGTAGGAGCTACGCTCCATGCGCCCCCCTCTGTCGGTGCTCATACCATTGGGCTGCGGCTGGGCCGATGGGGCCATCAGGTCGATGCGCTCCACCTCGCCCATCTGTAGCACGAATAGGCTCCCCTCGGCGGTAGAGACCCTTAGGCTCTCTCCTGGTACATGCTCTTCGAGCCTGCCGCTTATGGTGCTCCCGTTTTTCAGATGTACCTGCACATATCGCTCCTGGGCCAGACATGTTAGGCCCATCATCAGCATCATAGCTAGCGCTAATACTGTTCTCATTGGTCTATGTTTAGGTTAAGGTCCTAGAACTCAACGCTCACCATCAAACCGAGCACCAAGCTACCGTTGGACGGCAACACGGCGGGGGCAAATCTGAGCATCAATGCTATGACCAGTATGCCCTCATCAGCTTGTATATTAAGTTGATGAACTCCAGCGTTCACCACGAATGCCAAGCTGCCGATATTGCCTAGCCATTCAGCGCGTTTGCCCCCGACACTATCTCCAGTATCTCATCTGTGATGGCGGCCTGCCGGGCCTTGTTGTACTCCAGCAGCAGCTCATCGTAGAGCGCGGAGGCGTTCTCGGTGGCCTGATGCATGGCCGTCATGCGGGCTCCATGCTCCGAGGTGGAGCTCTCCAGAATGGCGCTGTGCAGCTGGTTTTGCAGGTAGTAGGGCAGCAGATCGGAGAGCAACACCCGTGGGCTGGGCTCTATGATGGGCGGTATCTGCGTCCGCTGCTTGCTGCGTTCCCTTGGGGCTATGGGGAGCAAAGGCTCCACCATGAGCTCCTGAGTGGCGGCATTCTTGAACTTATTGTACACCAGAGCAATGCAATCGTAGCGCCCCTCTTTGTAGAACGACATCAGCTCCTTGAAAACCTCCTTCGAAGCCTCGAAGCGAGGTTTATCCACGCACTCGTGGTTGCGGGCCACCACTGTAAAGCCCTCGCGGCGCAGCAAATCCTCGCCCTTGCTCCCGATGCAGTAGAAATGCACCGCAATGCTTGGATGCTCCTGCCTCAGTCGGTCGTGGGTACGCTTGGCCTCCTTTATGATGTTGGCATTGAAGGCTCCGCAAAGGCTGTTGTTCGAGCATATGAGCAGCAGCAGCGCATTGCGCGGGGTGCGCTTGGCAGAGCCCATATAGCCCTCCATGCCCTTGGTGGGCAGCAGTCCATGCACCAGTGCCGCTATGCTATCGCTATAGGGGCGGAACTTAAGCAGGGTGTTCTGCGCCTTCTTGAACTTGGCAGCCGACGCCATCTTCATGGCGCTCGTAATCTTCTTGGTCGATGATACCGAGGCTATGCGGGTTCGAACTTCTTTCAGGTTGGCCACAGGCTGATGCGGTTTATGGTGTGCTTCCTAATTGATTACTCCTCATCGGTCTTGAAGTGGCGGGCCACCTCCTGGGCAATCTGGGTAATTTTGGCCCCGATTTGATCGTCGAATGCGCCCGAGGCGATCTGCTCCAGCTCAGCTTTAAGCTCCATCTTGCAGCGCTCCAGCAGCTCCTTCTCAAAGTCGGGCACCTTGCCCACTGGCACGTGCCGCATCAGGCCCTGCGTACCGCAGTAGATGATTACCACCTGCTGCTCCACGGGGAGGGGCTGGTACTGCCCCTGCTTGAGCAGCTCCACGTTCTTTTTGCCCTTGTCGAGCACGGCCACGGTGGCCGCATCGAGGTCGGAGCCAAACTTGGCGAACGACTCCAGCTCGCGGAACTGCGCCTGGTCGAGTTTGAGCGTGCCGGCCACCTTGCGCATCGATTTTATCTGCGCCTTGCCGCCCACACGCGACACGCTGATGCCCACGTTGATGGCTGGCCTCACGCCGCTATTGAACAGGCTGGTTTCTAGGAATATCTGCCCATCGGTGATGGATATGACGTTGGTGGGGATGTAGGCCGACACATCGCCGGCCTGCGTCTCGATGATGGGCAGGGCGGTGAGCGAGCCGCCGCCCTTCACCATGGGCTTGAGCACGGGGGGCAGGTCGTTCATGTTGCGGGCCACCTCATCGCTGGCGATAATCTTGGCCGAGCGCTCGAGCAGGCGTGAGTGCAGATAGAACACATCGCCGGGATAGGCCTCACGTCCAGGCGGACGGCGCAGCAGTAGCGACACCTCGCGGTACGATACGGCCTGCTTCGACAGGTCGTCGTACACCACCAGCGCGTGGCGACCCGTGTCGCGGAAGTACTCCCCTATGGCGGCCCCCGCGAATGGAGCGTAAAACTGCATGGCGGCGGGGTCGGCGGCGGTGGCGCACACTATGGTGGTGTAGTCCATCGCACCGTGATCTTCAAGCGTTTTGGCCAGGTTGGCCACCGTGGAGCCCTTTTGGCCTATGGCCACGTAGATGCAGTACACGGGGTCGCCCTTCAGGTAGTGGCTCCGCTGGTTGATGATGGTATCGATGGCAATGGCGGTCTTGCCCGTCTGCCTATCGCCGATGAGCAGCTCGCGCTGGCCCCTGCCTATGGGTATCATCGAGTCGATGGCCTTGAGACCTGTTTGCAATGGTTCGCTCACCGGCTGGCGGTATATCACGCCAGGGGCCTTGCGCTCAAGCGGTAGGGGTATGGTTTGCCCTGCTATGGGGCCCTTGCCATCGATGGGCTCGCCCAGGGTGTTCACCACGCGTCCCAGCAGGCCATCGCCCACCTCAATGGAGGCTATCTCGCCCAGGCTGCGCACCTTGTCGCCCTCCTCCACCCCCTGGGTGGTACCAAGCAACACCGCGCCCACGTTGTCCTCCTCTAGGTTGAGCACGATGCCCTTCACGCCCGAGTCGAACTCCACTAGCTCGTTGGACTTCACATTGTTAAGCCCAAATATTCGGGCTATGCCATCGCCGACCTGTAGCACCACGCCGACCTCTCCGAAGGTTGTCTTTTGCTTGAAGCCAGCGAGCTCCGATTTGATGATTTCGGATATTTCCGATGGTTTTATCTCCGACATACAGCGTCCTTTCTGAGTTTTAATGGTTTAGTCCATGGGGCGCAGGGGTTAATTTATCCCCAGCGTTTTACGCACCGCTCTGAGCTGGCCCTGTACGCTCAGGTCGGCCATCTTGCCGTCAACTATCAGCACCAGCCCAGCGATGAGCTCGGGGCGCAGCTCCACGTGCAGCTCCACATTTTTGTGGTACAACTCGGTGATGAGCTGCACCACGCGCTGCTCCTCTGCGGGCTGCAGGGGGTGGGCGGTCTCCACCTGCACCTCTAGGATGCCATGCTCACGCCGATGACGTTCTCCATAGAGCAGCAGCGCATTGTGGATGTGCACCCCTCGGTGCTTGCGCAGCATCAGCTCAACGAACTCGAGCCATAGCGGATGCACCTTGCCCGTGAGCGCCTTGCGGAGGATTTGCACCTTCTCATCGAGCGGCACGGCATGCTCAGCCAGCAGCTGGGCCATCTCCGACCGGGGGGCCAAACACGCTTCCAACAGCTTGGACTCGCGGTAGAGCTGCTGCTGGTCGAGCCCCTGCTCCTGCGCCAATAGCACCATTGCGTTGGCATATCTTGTGGCTACCGAATGTCCGCTCATGGGTTGTCGCTCTAATTGACGTTGACCTCTCCAATCAGCTGGTCGATATACTCGGCCCGGGCCGAGCCATCGGCGAGCTGACGGCGCAATATCTTCTCAGAGATTTCTACGGCCATCATGGCCGCCTGCTGCTGTAGCTCCTTGCTGACCGCTAGGCGTTCCTGAGCAATGGCCGCATGGGCCTTCTCCACGAGCCGTCGGGCTTCCTCCTTGGCCTCCTCCTTGGCCTCGGCCACTAGGCGCTCGCGCAGCTGCTTGAGCTCGGCTAGGCTTTGCTCGCGCTCACGGCGCGATTGCTCGGCCAGATCGCGGTTGCGTTGCTCCAGCTGCTGCATCTCGGCGCGGGCCTGCTCGGCCTGGGCCAGCGCCCGGGCGATGGAGTCCTCGCGGTGCTTAAGGCCCTGGAGGATGGGGGTCCATGCGAATTTCTTCAGTATGAAAAGCAGTATCGAGAACGACAGCAGCATCCATACGATTAGTCCGTAGTCGGGGGTAACTAAGCCCATGGCTCAATGCTTTGCAATCTACATGAATATGGCCAGTACGCACACGATAATGGCGAAGAAGCACACACCCTCTATGAGGGCGGCGGCTATAATCATGCTGGTGCGGATGTCGCCGCTCGACTCGGGCTGGCGGGCAATGGATCGGAGCGCCGAATCGCCGATTTTGCCAATGCCGAATGCGGCTGCGAGGGCTGCGAGGGCTGCACCCATGGCTGCGCCGAATTTGGACAGGGCCACGCCGCTGGCGGCTTGCAGAAGGACGAACAGTGTTGTCATAGTGGTTGATTATTAGTTTGAACCTCAGATTAGTTTGGTGTTGTCTGTATCAATGCCCCTCAGAGGTGGCCATGCCTATGTAGACAGCCGATAGCATGGTGAACACAAATGCCTGTATGAATGCTACGAGCAGCTCTAGGGCCGACATGAAGAGCGAGAATGCCAACGAGATGGGGGCCACCGCGTAGCCCAGCATGTAGTGCATGGCGCCGAAGATGAATATGAGCGACATGAACACCATGGCTATCATGTGCCCCGCCAATATATTGGCGAATAGACGGATCATGAGCACGGTGGGTTTTATGAACATGCCAGCGATTTCCACCACGGGCATTATGGGCACGGGCACCTTCATGTACCAAGGCACCCCTGGGGTGTTGATGATGTCCACCCAGTAGTGCTTGTTGCCGTTCAGGTTGATGGTGAGGAAGGTGAATATGGCCAGCACCATGGTGACGGCGATGTTGCCCGTGAGGTTGGCCCCGCCAGGGAATATGGGCACTAGGCCAAGCAGGTTCGAGAATAGGATGAAGAAGAACAGCGTGAGCAGGAAGGGCATGAAGCGCTGGCTGTTGCGCTCGCCCAGTGAGGGGACGGCCACATCGTTGCGCACGAACAGGATGACCACCTCCATGGCGTTCTGCAGCCCCGTGGGGGCTTGTCCGGGATGCTGGCGGTAGCGCCTGCCCACCGATATGAACACCCAGCACAGCAGGGCGAACACGATAAAAATGGTGGCCACGTTCTTGGAGATGGAGAAGTCCCAAGGGGTGGGGTGTTCGGCATCGATACGCCCAAATTCATCGAGCTCCACTATTTTACCCGCGTAGGGGGGCTCGGCGGCCAGCCTGAAGCCCTCGTGGGTGTGCCCGTGCTGTAGCTTATGCGAAAGGAATACATGCAGCCCTGTTTTCTGGCTGTAGAGAATGACTGGCAGCGGGATGCTGATGTGCACATCGTTCACCGTGAAGAGGTGCCATTCGTGCGAGTCTCCTATATGGTCGAGGATGAACGAGGCGGGGTCGAATTTGTGCTGCGGCCCATGGACCGCAGCATCGCCCTCGGGGCCAACGGCTATGGATAGGCTGTCGGCGGCTCCACCTAGCTGGGCTAGGCCCAGTAGGGGCAATGCAACGAACGCCCATAGCATCGCTATCCTACGCATTATTCGCTCCTTTCCTTTTTATTTGTGTGTACAAGATGGCTATCTCGTGCACAAAGAATACGAAGTAGACAGCTATATATACTACGATTGGGTGCAAAAAGTTCCCCTTGGTGGCAAAAATTATGGTCAGCACGGCTCCGAAGGTCAGCAGGTTGAGCCCGAACTTTATGGCCCTAATGGTGGCGTAGCGCCGGACGAACTGCTGGGCTGGGAGCGCCGCTACGCGCAGCAGGCTACGATAAAAGGTGCCGTTGATGAGGGCCAATGCTGCGGGGATGGGCAGGGCCAGCATCACTCCGTCCCAGCCCATGAGCCAGTAGGTGGCCGCCACGGCGACCATGCACACCGCAGCCATGGAGGCCGTAGCGATTGCGAGCTTGGCGGAGGTGCCCATCGGAGCCTATTTGGCTGTGGGCTGCTGCTCTGGCTGCACGGGCTTGATGCCCGCAGGGTGTCCGCCCTGGGCCATCTCGCAGTGCCCCGTAAACTGTGCTCCAGGCTCTATGGCCAGCTTGCCCACGATGATGTCGCCGGTAACCTTCGAGGTGGACTTGAGCGACAGCAGCTCGTGCACCATGATCTTGCCATTTACAGCTCCGAACACATCGGCATTCTTGCAGGTGATTTCGCCTTTTATTTTGCCCGTTTCGCCTATCACGGCCTTACCCGCCACCTTCATGTTACCGTTGAGCTCGCCATCGATACGGATGTCGCCAGAGCTCACTATGTTGCCCGTTATCTCGGTGCCCACCCCTATCAGGTTGATGTTCTTGGCGGTGGTCTCAGTCTCGTTCGTTTTGGCCATTATGTGTGTGGTGTAATTGTTTGTGCTGGTAATTATATGATTATCAGCATGTATTAGACGGTCAGGATTTCCTTCTCCTTCTTCTCTAGCAGCTCGTCCACCTTTTTATTGTAGGTGTCTGTGAGCTTCTGGGCTTGGGCCTCGTTGTCTTTCACCACGTCCTCGCCCAGTCCGTTCTTCTGCTGCTTCTTGAGCTCATCGTTCACTTCGCGGCGGGCGTTGCGGATGCTCACCCGGGCGTTCTCGCCCAGCTGCTTCACCTGCTTCACCAGTTCCTTGCGGCGCTCCTCGGTGAGGGCTGGTACTGCTATGCGCACCACCTCGCCATTGTTCTGCGGGTTGAAGCCTAGGTTGGCGGCCATGATGGCACGCTCTATTGGGTCTATCATCTTCTTTTCCCACGGCTGCACGGTGATGGTGCGGGCATCGGGGCTGCTCACCGTGGCCACCTGCGACAGCGGGGTCAGCGTGCCGTAGTAGTCCACCATAACGCCCGATAGCATGGCAGGGTTGGCCCGGCCTGCGCGTACTACGCGAAGCTCATTGTCGAGATGCCCGATGGCCTTGCCCATCTTCTCCTCGGCTAGGTCGAGCAGCATCTTTACCTCATCTATATCCATAATATTATTGTGCTAATAACCAGTTGCTTACTACTTTATCAATGTACCTACGCGCTCGCCCGAGACGATGCGTTTGAGGTTGCCCGGGGCATTCATGTCGAACACTACTATGGGGAGCTCGTTCTCGCTGCATAGGGCGAACGCCGTGAGATCCATCACCTTGAGCTTCTTGGCGTAGCACTCATCGAAGCTGATGGTGTCGAACTTGGTGGCCGAGGGGTCCTTCTCTGGGTCGGCGGTGTACACGCCATCGACGCGGGTGCCCTTGAGCAGGGCCTCGGCCTGCAGCTCCACGCCGCGCAGGGCCGAGGCGGTGTCGGTGGTGAAGAACGGGTTGCCCGTCCCCCCTGCGATGATGCTCACGCAGCCCCGCGCCATGGCCTCCAGCGCGCTGTCCTTGGTGTAGTGCTCGCCTATGGGCGACATGGGCGTGGAGGTGAACACCTTGGCCTGCCCCCCGGTGCCCTCGATGGCCGACTGTAGGGCCAAGCTGTTGATCACGGTGGCCAGCATGCCCATCTGGTCGCCCCGCACGCGGTCGAATCCCCTCGACACGCCGCTGAGCCCCCTGAAGATGTTGCCGCCGCCTATCACAATGCCCACCTGCACCCCAAAATCAGCCACCTCAACTATCTGAGCTGCATATGATTGCAGCACATCAGTGTTTATCCCGTAGCGGTCGGGCCCCATCAGCGCCTCGCCGCTAAGCTTTAGCAGTATGCGTTTGTACATAGTCCTGTTCGGATGCGAAAAAACGGCATAAATATAGGTAAAAATCGGCTGACCGCAAAATCGATGCCCAAATACTAAACGGGCAACCCCTTCCTTTTTAGCTTGAATTTTGCTAGCTTTGCGGCGTGATGGCTATGCTGACAAGCTTTTTGAAAACTCCGCCCATGGGGATGCTGGTGCTGATGTGCACGCTCCTCATCCCATCCGCTGCCCGTGGACAGCTCCTTGCGCCTGGTCGGCACTGGGCAGGCATCACCAGCTATGCGCTATCGGATGCGCAGGACTCCATCTTTGCCTACCACGGCACCAGCCTCGACACGGCCCACCTGCGGGCCCAGCACTCCACAGGCCAGCCAGCCCGCTTCGAATGGCTGCGCTACAGCACCGACAACAACAGCTTCGCGCCGCTACGCACCGACGACAACCAGACGCTGTCGGCCCTCGATGGGCTGAGCGAGGGGGGCTACCGCGTGCGCATCACCTCGCAAACGGACAGCGTGGAGGTGTTCACCGTCTGGCTGTTCGCCGATGACGTGCGCATCGACACCATAGAGGTTGAGAACGAGTGCGACTTCATGCGCCTATCGCCCCGCACACGGCCCAACCGCTGGGATGTGGACTTCGACCGCTTTGTGTACTACGACCTCTCGCGCCCCCGCCCCATCCCCAACAACACTTTCGGACGCGCCTATTTCGGCCAAGTAAGCTGGGAGAGCTCCACGTCCGAGGTGGAGCTGACCTCCCCCAACAAGCTCGACCTAACGGAGACCCCCGCCCCGCTGCACGATGCCAGCTACACCGTGCGCATCAGCACACCCTTTGGACGGACGCTCATCCACCAAACCCCCGAGCTCACCGCCGTGGCTGTAAAGGCAGATCACAAGGTGCGCATCATGCAGCACGGGGCGTGGGAAGACCACACCGAGGACAGCGAGTACGAGGCCCTGCTCGAGCTTGAGCTCCAATCATCCTCCACCAACGCCGATTTGGAGCGGTGGCGCATTCAAGCCCAGCTCCCGCCACGCAACACCTACCACACCATTTGGAGCGACAGCACCATGGCGAACCACGGCGCGATGTACCCCGACAAATCGAAGATGCTGCCCGGACGCTACCGCCTCATACACACCGCCCAGAACGTCCAATCGGGATGCACCGACTCCAGCGCGCTGGAGATCCAGGTGGACTCCTCAATGATAAAGGAAGAGGCCATCCCCAACGTGTTCACCCCCACCAACGCCGATGGACAAAACGACGTATTCCGCTTTGTGAACCCCGAGCAAAACATCCGCTCCATGCAATCGTGCCTAATCCGCATATACAATCGCTCTGGCAAGCTCATGCACAGCTACGAAGGCCCCCCCCGCACCTGGGAGGGCTGGGACGGACGAACTCACGGGCGGATGGCCCAAACGGGCGTGTACTACTACATCATAGAGTGCAAGGGATGGGACGGGCAGCTCTTCAAACGCGGCCCGTATAAGGGCTTCCTCTACCTATACTGACGCACTAAAACCGCTATAAAACAGCAACATACAACAAAAACGGCAAACTTTATGGGCCCATAATTTGGGAGGAACGGCAAATTGCTGTAACTTTGTGGCTGTTTTTGGGGAAAGCTGTGCACAACCGCTTAGATGCATATTCAATTAATTTTAAAGGACTTAGCCCAGGCAAGCATCCTTTCGAATTCTCCCTCGACCACGACTTCTTTGCCGAATTCCCCGAGGGCGAAATCCAAGAGGGCACACTGACAGCCAATGTATTGCTGACCAAGCAGAACAACCTGATGGAGATTGACTGCCAAATAGCTGGAACAGTGCAGGTAGAATGCGACCGATGCCTAGAGCATTTCGACCTGCCCACGCAATACAGCGGAACGCTCTACGTGAAGCAGGGCCGCCCACAGGCCAACGCGGACTCCGATGTGCTGTTCATAGATGAGCACGAGCATCAGCTCAATCTGGCCCAATACCTCTACGAGAGCGTCAGCCTAAGCCTACCCATCAAACGGCACCACGGCTCAAATGGGACTGACCCCACCCTATGCGATACAGACATGCTGGGGAGGATGCTCCAGGAGGGCCAGCAAGATGCCCCCCCCAGCACCGAAGCCGACCCACGCTGGGACAAGCTGCAAGACCTGAAACAAAGTTTTACCTTTTAACAACGCACAACCATGGCACATCCGAAGTCGAAAATCTCGAAACAGCGCAGGGATAAGCGCAGAACCCACTACAAGGCCACCCTGCCCACCCTGTCCACCTGCTCCAACTGCGGCACAGCAGTGGAATACCACCGCGTATGCCCAGAATGCGGCTATTACAGGGGCCGTCAGGCCATCGAGAAGAGCGTAGAGGCATAACACAACACCGCGATGATGCGCATAGGCGTTGATGTGATGGGCGGCGATCACGCCCCCCAAGCCACCATGAACGGGGTGGCCATGGTGCTACCACACCTCGCTCCCGACGAGCACCTCGTGCTCTACGGGCACGAGGCAACAATCCGCCAACATCTAGCCGATTGCATAGCCGACGAGCGCATCCACATAGTGCCCACCTCAGAGGTTATCGCTATGGACGAGCACCCCACCAAGGCGTTCTCGCGCAAGCAGGGCTCCAGCATGGTACGCGGATTCATGAATCTGGGCGCTGACCAGATTGATGGCTTTGCCAGCGCAGGCAACACCGGTGCCGTAATGGTAGGAGCCATGATGGTGGTGAAGCAGATACCAGGAGTCATCCGCCCCGCGCTGGCCACCTGCCTACCCGTAGGCGAGCACAACAGCAACGTGCTGCTCGACGTGGGCCTCAACCCCGACTGCCGCCCCGATGTGCTATACCAATATGGTATCCTGGGTTCGCTATACGCCAAGCATACCTTGAGCATAGACAATCCACGCGTAGCCCTGATAAACATCGGCCAGGAAGAGACCAAGGGCAACCTAGTGGTGAAAAACGCCTACGAACTGATGAAGGAGACCGCCGACTTCAACTTCGTGGGCAACGTAGAGGGAGGGCACTTCTTCAGCAAGGACAAGGCCGATGTGCTGGTGTGCGATGGCTTTGTGGGCAACGTGGTGCTAAAGATGGCCGAAAGCTTCTACCACCTGATGAGAAGCGACCTGCCCAACAGCCCCGTGGTGAACCGCTTCAACCCCGAACGATACGGCGGCACCCCTGTGCTGGGGGTAAACAAGCCCGTGATTAAGGCCCACGGCGCATCATCAGCCAAGGCCATCATGAACATGATACTACAAACCCGCGAGGTGATAAAATCGAACCTCTGCGAGCAGATTAGACAAACCTTCAGCTAGCTGCAATGGAAAAAAGAACCGCCGCTATCACAGGTATAGGGGCCTACGTGCCCGATTACATCCTGACCAACGATGAGCTGAGCCAGATGGTGGACACCAGCGATGAGTGGATTATGACGCGCATCGGCATCAAAGAGCGCCGGATACTGAAAGGCGACGGCCTTGGCACCTCGTACATGGCCGAGCGCGCCGTGAAATCGCTGCTCGAAAAAACCAACACCTCCCCCGATGAGGTGGACATGCTCATCTGCGGCACCGTAACCCCCGACATGCAGTTCCCCGCCACAGCCAACATCGTGAGCGACCTGTGCGGCATCAAGAACGCATTCGGCTACGACCTCAACGCGGGCTGCTCGAGCTTCCTCTACGCCATGATATCCGCCTCGAAGTACATCGAGTCGGGTACGCACAAAAAGGTGGTGGTGGTGGGGGCCGATAAGATGTCATCGATTATCGATTACACCGATCGCAGCACCTGCGCCATCTTCGGCGATGGGGCGGGTGCCGTGCTGCTCGAACCCTCGACCGAGGGCTACGGCCTGATCGACTCCACCATGCGGGTGGACGGCTCGGGCAGGAAGCACCTGCACCAAGTGGCCGGCGGCTCGTGCTACCCAGCCAGCCACGAAACGGTGGACAAGCGGCAGCACTTCGTGTACCAAGAGGGCCAGCCGGTGTTCAAGGCGGCCGTGACCCACATGGCCGAGGTGTCCTCGGAAATAATGCAGCGCAACCAGATAGCCCCCGAGGACCTGGCTTGGCTGGTGCCCCACCAGGCCAACATGCGCATCATAGAGGCCACCGCCAACCGCATGAACATCGGCAAAGAAAAGGTGATGATTAACATCCAGAAGTACGGCAACACCACCAGTGCCACGCTCCCGCTCTGCCTGTGGGAGTGGGAGCAGCAGCTCCGCCGTGGCGACAACATCATATTCGCCACCTTCGGCGCGGGCTTCACCTGGGGCGCGGCCTATATGAAATGGGCCTACAATGGGTAAGCCCTAAGACCGACATTTAACACAAAAAGAGGAGGCCCGCAAGCCCCCTCTTTTATTATAATTTAACGATGCTACTTTTGCGCTACAGCTCCGCATCCAAAATCCTTCGAATGGCCTCGCCATGTGGGTCAGGGGCGTTGGGGTGCAGCACCTGACCATCGCGCCCGTAGAGCATGTAGCGCGGGATGGGCGGTATGCGCATGTCCTCCAGCATACGGGCGGTTTTGGGGTTGGTGACGAGGTAATTATGGCAATCGCCACCTGAGAGTTGCAGCTGTGGCAGAACTCCGCGCCAATCGGCCTCATGCTCATCGAGCGAGAGGTACACGAACGCCACATCGCGCCCAGTATACTCAGCGCGAAGCGTGGCCGCATCGGGCATAGCGCGGCGGCACGGAGCGCACCACGAGGCCCAGAAATCAATGTACACCAGCTGCCCACGGTGTTGCGCCAGCAGGGTGTCGAGCGTAAGGTGCCCACCGCTGATGGCGAGCAGGTTGAGGTCGGTGGCCGAAAAGTCCAGCCCATGCCGCTCCGCTATGTAGCGATACTTGGCCGTATCGCCAGTTAGCTGTAGGAATTTGGCCAAATAGAGCTCCTTATCAGCAACGGGCATCTCCCCCGCAATATCATCGGCGGCGAAGTAAAGCAGCAGATTGCGCTGCACAGGGGTTAGCTCATCGCTAGCGGCTATGTGGTCGAACACTATGCAATAATCTGTGCATGTTTTGCCATAACTTTCAGTGCTTAGAGTATATCCTATTCCTTGTCCATCAGGACGTTTGACGTGTTTTTTTAAACCAGCATAATATCCAGAAAATAGCCTATAGATAGCCGAAGGGTACCATGCAAGGCTATCGGCAAAATCGTATATGTCGTAAGGTGGAATTTCAGTCCATCCTTTTTTTGTATTTCTAAAATCGTCCCAAAGCACAAGGCTATCAAGTGTTCTGCGGTATTTTATATGCTCAAAATGCGCGACTGATAATGCACCCGCAGCATACATCGAATCGTACAAAAATTTATCGTCAATAAATTGCTGTTGCGCCAATATCCTTATGCTATCGGTATCAACAAAATCGCGCTCTCTACATGCAAAAATATCATTGTATAGTTTTGGATTATTCTTTTTTAGATAGCACATGCAATCCAACATAGAACGTGGCTCAAGCATCTGCAACGGGCTCATGCCCCTATGCGCATACAAAAACTGACGTTGCGGATAAAGGTTATACACCTGCGTGAGCTGCTCCGATAGGCTGCTATGGGCAGTGGGAAAGCCCGTGCTGTCGTAGGTAAACACCACAGTATCACCTGCTTGCAGTATGTATAATAGCTGGTCAGTGCCATGCGTATAGTGCTCAAGCTCCACATGGCTACGGCCTGCGGTACCTATACGCAGCGTGTCGGGCAGTTGGCGGCCATTTTCAAGCTGGCGATACACGCCCTCTCCATCGACGTAAGCTATCGTCCACGCCTTGCCATGCATTACTCCCGATGGGTAGCAATGCCAAAAATTATGCGGCGCATCCTTAAACACCACCACCACCTCGGTGGGTACGTCGGAAGGAGGCTGCTCTGAGCGCACACATGCCGATAAACACAAGATGCTCAGCAAAATGCAAAACGTCTTTCTAAACATAAGCAACACTTTAGAAAGCAAAGTTAAAAATTATTTCGCTCACATTGCTACTTCAACAACTCGTCGATTACCGAAACTACATTCGGGCTCATAGGGCGCGGCGCATCGTTGTCTACCAACCTCCCCTGCCTGTCGAAAAGCATAAAGCGCGGAATGCCATGTATCCTATGCTCCTCGATAAACCTTGCACGTTTCGGATTTGTGATGATATAGTTCTGGCAGCTGGTATCGTTGAGGTGCTCCTTCCTCACCGCCTCGAGCCAGCGTTCCTGCACGTCGTTGAGCGCAAGATACACAAAGGCCACATCCTTACCCCGATAGCGTTCGCGCAGCTTTTGCGCATCGGGCATCTGCGCACGGCATGGGCCGCACCACGAGGCCCAGAAATCAACGTAAATCACCTTGCCCCTATTCTGCGCAATCACCGAATCGAGTATGGTTGCGCCGCCCTTCAAATCGGCTAAGGCCAGGTTGTCGGTGAGCATAATGGGCTGCTTCCTGTTTATCTTTTGCTGCACGTAATTATACTTAGCTGTATCACCAGTGAGCGAAAGATAACGCTCAGCGAACTCCTGAATCTCGTTGTAGGAATATTTATTTAAGTTTACAAAATAATTATATAGTGTAGTAATAGAATAATATTGGACAATTTTACGCTGCAACTCCGTAAGCGAAGTGTCTCCATCAATCTTATTTAAAACATCTAACCACGATTCATACTTCGGACGGATATATTCAGACGCGTACCTTCTAAACGCAGATATATACGATGGATATTGCAAAAGCAAAGTATCGGATAATTTTGCCACATTTGCATCAATAGGCAGTTCAGATTTCTTAACCCTGCCATCAAAAATATCAAGACTATCTATCCTTCGGAGGTGTCGAATATGTTCATAATAAACACTATCTATTGCACCAGCATCAAAAATAGAATCATAGAACAATCCATCAGCAACAAACTGCTGCTTAGCGCGTAATGAAACACTCATTTTCATAGAATCTATATCAATATTATCAAACCATGACAATGGATAACGCCCATTAATTATGTTTATAAGACTTGTATTGCGATACATACCTCTAAATCTGCGCTTAGCATAGATGTTATATTGAAATGTATTCTGCTGCCCCAGACGACTATAAACAGTTGGTATTTTCATTGTATCGTATATAAACGTAACAGTATCACCAGCCTGTAGCAGGTAATACAATTTTTCCCACCCTCGAACGTAATGTTCTATTTCCAAGTAAGATCTACCGCCCGTCGCGATAGTAAGCGTATCGGGCAAATAAACACCCACTTCAACTTGCACCCCACTAGTATCTACATACAATAAGGAATGTGGCCCTGCAATAACACCATGTCCAATAGGGAAATGCAGTGAGGGAGGATTTTTAAATATCAACACTATATATGATGTATCCACATATATATCTTTGGAATCATTTCGACATGTCCAAACAATAAATACTACTAAAAATAGCAATGTTTTAATTATTCTTCGCATAACCATACACCATCTACTTTTATTACTGAAAATAAGTGATTTCGGGATAATTTAAATCCATCCCGAAATCACTCTTTTTTTATACAGTTTTGTTTGCTTTACTGTATGCCTAAGCGGTCGTTGCAATAATCTGTCTGCTGACAACTATCACAGCACCAGTGTGAACCCGCACCGCCTTCATGGAACCGTAGAAGTGCGTCGGCTTTAGAAATTTTACATCCTTGACCTGTAAAATTTCCATTCTCATCATACGTAATGCAACCACAGGTGCCCTCTCGTAGACCACCTGCAACCCGCTTCATCTGCTCGGCAGACAGCAGGTTTTCACTGTTTTTGAACTTTTCTAAGCTCATTGTCTGTTCGAATTTAGTTAAACTTAGTTTTGCCCCTGTAGCGCTGGGTGCTTGCGATTGAATTGCGCAATCAATATCGTTTCATCCGCAGAGGTAGTCCACCTCCTCTGTGGCGTATATTTTGGGCAGTTGATGGTGATTGATGAATATCATTGGGGTGCTGTGCAGGCGGTTGCGCTTGCACCATGCCCCCATGGCATCGAGCCGCTCGCTACGCTCGGGCGATGCAAGCCCGCGTTCTATTTTGGCACGGCTGGCAGGGTAGTGCTGGGCATAGACATGCAGCGCTTGCAGCAGCTGGTGCGGATTGTCGCCATGCTGGGTGAGCAAATGATGGGCAAGGCGGTAGTCGGCAGATTGCGGAGCAGAATCTACAAAGAACACAAGTTCCACGCGTGTCTCAGTCTTGCCCAACAGCAGGGGAAGCAAGGTGCGCAGTTCGTGCTGGCAGGGTTCGCAGATGGGGCTAACCACCAGCGTAATGGTGGTGGCAGCATCGGGCGCACCCCAAGCAATGGCCTCGCTGGCTGCTGGCGGTGCAACGCTCGCCGTTTCGTGCAGCAGCAGGTTGCACACCTCGGCTCTGTGCTTCAGGTGCAGATGCTGCGCGTGTTCGGTCTTATGGGCGATATGGCTCTTGATGAGCGGCTTTACAGCAGCCAGCACACCTGCCAGGAACAGCCCCACAACGAGCAGCCCCAGCAGCGCACCAATGTCGAAGGGCATGACCTGCCCGCTCCGCAGCACCCACAGCGCCACGCCCAAGTTGAGCAGCAGGGCAAGCTGTACGCCCAGGCATAGGCGGCACCAACTGTGCGCCACAAAACGTTGATATGCAATGGAATACACCACATAGGGAGCAGCCATAATAGCCAGCCACACGCTTGCCCATAGGCTTGCAACGGGGAAGAGCAGCTGCACCACGAGCAGCGTCAGGAAATAGAGCAGCCCCACATCGCTCCAATGCAGCACACCAAGGAAAGCCGATGCGCTGGAACTCAGGATGGACGAGCAACCGCCGTGGCTGTCGTGGCCGCACACACGGCGCACCAGCGGGTTGTGCTGGTCGAAGCCCTGCACCTGTAGCAGCACCGCGAAGCACAGGACCAGGGCGTACACCGCAACAAAAGCCCAAGCCGCTGTAGGCATATCAACCCAGCGCAGCGCAATCGTCCACAACAACAAAAGCGCGAGCGTTGAGGCTGCAAACGTCCATCTATGGCGGCGAAACCAACCCAGCAACCGCTCAGCAACGGTGGGGCTATACGTTGCCCGCTTCTCGGTGTCGAACACAAAGGCCACGCCGTCCCACACCTTTGCAAAGGTGTCGATGGGCATAGCCTCTGTATTGCCCTGAGCATCGAGCACATACACATTGTTGGCATCCATGCGCTCTACCAGCAAGTAGAGCTCCACGTTGGTGCTCACGTGCACCATGGCAGGCTTGGGCAGGTCGTTGCGAAGCTCGTTGAGCGTGGTGCGCAGGGCCAAGCTGTCCACACCCACGCTTTTCAGCGTATGCTGAAAGGCGAGCAGGCTGGGGAAGTCGGGATGCTGCGCCATGCGTTCGTAGAGCGCACGGTGGTGGCTGCCAACTCCTACATGTTGTAGGATGAGCCTAAGCGTTTTGCCCATATTGCTATGTACTATCGACGATGCCATGCGGTTGCAAATGTAGCAGCTGCTCGCCTGCTCTCCAAATTTTTCCGCAACTATTTTTCGCTTCTATCTATCTATCTATAAGCATCTTACCCAACCAATTCAAACGCCCATCTATGACGGCGAAACAAGCTCAGCAGCAGTGGGGCTGTACGTTGCCCGCTTCTCGGCATCGAACACAAAGGCCACGCCGTCCCACACCTTTACAAAGGTATCAATGGGCATGACTTCGGTTTTGCCCTGAGCATCGAGCACATACACATGGCTGGCATCCACGCGCTCCACCAGCAGGTAGAGCTCCACGTTGGTGCTCACGTGCGCCCGTATGCTGAAAGGCCAGCAGGCTGGGGAAGTCGGTGGGCTGCGCCATGCGGCTGTATGCTTTGCTCAGCTGCCCCAGCGAGATTGGCTGCTGTAGATATGCCAAATGAAAGGAGCAACGGCAAAAAAAAACAATTTTTTAATATTAAATAATATGCCATGAATGTTACCACACACGGCGACCAATACAACTATATCTATGCCAAGCATTTACACAAAAAAGGTGCGCCCCCATGGGGCACACCTTGTAATACATCGAGTAATACATCGACAGCCGAAACCTACTCCTTCACAAGCTTCACCACGCGGGCCCTATCGGCGGTACGCAGGCGCACTAAGTACACACCCGGGCGCAATGGCTCCACGCTCACGGTGTAGGGCTGGCCGGGGCTGAGCATGGCGGTCTCGGCACGCACCATCCGCCCTGCAACGTCTACAATCTCGATGGTAGTCGAGACGGCCCCCCCCTCTAGGCCCGAGGCCGAGAGCAGCACCCTGAACGCCGAGCTGGTGGGGTTGGGGAATAGGCTCACATCGAGCAGCTGGGCGGCATCGTAGCGGTTGTCGGCTAGGCCGGTTTCGGCCTCCTTTACGAACACGATGTTGCCCTGCTGGAAGCCGCCGGTGAGCATCAGCCCGCCGGCCTCAAGGGTGCCCACGCCGGGCTCACCCAGGGTCCAGCTGATTGTCATATCGCCAACGGCCTGCTCTCCGCCAGCCGCCGACACCACCCACAGGGGGGTGCTCCCCTGCTGCGCATGGGCAATAGCGGCTATGGCCATGCAGGCCCAAGCAAGCGCAAGTACTTTTTTTGTCATAGCGGGAATTATTATAAAGTGACACTATTGTTAGGTTATAACGGAAATCTCCGCCATAGGTTACACCCAGACGGAGATTTTTACCCCCTGCGGAACCTAAGAGTCCCAGCAGAAATCGGAATCAGGAGGTACCGAGCGGATTCGAACCGCTGTACGTGGTTTTGCAGACCAGTGCCTAACCTCTCGGCCACGGTACCATTTCGGGGCACAAAGATACCAGCTTTTTTTGAATGTTCCAAATAAATCGCTAAATTTGCCCCCCAAACACAACGGCAATCACCGACAAAACCGCACAACTAAATGGTAATCAACATTTTGATATGCGACTCATTTCCTGGCCTGCTGCCGCCTGGAATACCCTCGTATGAGTGGATGTTTATGCAGAAGTTCGATGGCTCAGCCCATCTGATGGAGCTACAGCTTGAGTACAAGCTCTTCAACGCCCACCTAGGGCAGCTCCCCCAGAAGCTGCGGGCCGATGAGCTCTACGTGATTACGGGGAGCAACAGCAGCGCCAACGAGCGGCAACCTTGGATTCTGAACCTGCTCGAGTGGATCCGCCGCGCCGACATGGAGAAGACGAAGCTGGTGGGAATATGCTTCGGACATCAGGCCATAGCGCAGGCGCTGGGCGGCTCGGTGGGCCCCAACCCGCAGGGATGGGGCGCGGGCATCCGCATGGCGCAGGTGCTCGACACCAGGTCCGAGCCCAAGCTCAAGCACTACTTCAAGAACAGCATCATGCACCTGGTGTACAACCACCACGAACAGGTGGTGGAGCTCCCACCGCAGGCCAAACGGATGGCCACAAGCGAGTTCTGCGCCAATGAGGGATTCTTCATCGGCAACCACATCATCACCTTCCAGGGGCACCCCGAGTTCCCCACCTTCTACATGGAGCACCTGCTGCGCAACCACTCCGCCAGTGAGCCCGAGATGGTGGTGTACGAGGCCCTAAACAGCCTAGCCACGCAGCCCAACCAGGGCAACCTGGTGATGCGCTACATCCTGGAGTTCGCCTTCAACGCCAAAATCAGGGTGAGGCCGCAGCCCCCCGTGGAGCCATTAAACCCCCGGCGGCGATTCGCATCCAAATATGGGTACAAGTTCAAGCGGCATAACTACAGGTACCTCAAAAAATCGAACCCAAAAACAACTTAATATACTCATTATGAGAAAACTGCACTTTTTGCTGCTAATCGCAGCCACGTGTATGCTGTGCTCCTGTTCGAGCGGGAGCGCATACAAAGAGGGTGAAACCTACCACGGTTTTAAGCTCGAGAAAAAGGAGTTCGTGAAAGAGATGAACTGCGATGTGCTACAGTTCAGGCACACCAAGAGCGGAGCCCGCCTGATAAAGCTGGCCGCCGATGATGACAACAAGCTCTTCAGCATAACCTTCTTCACCACACCCACCGACGATTCGGGCGTACCCCACATCATGGAGCACTCCGTGCTCAACGGCTCCGAGAAGTTCCCCGTGAAAAGCCCGTTCGACATCCTGCTCAAGGGCTCGCTCAACACATTTCTCAACGCCATGACTGGTGCCGACCTGACCACATACCCCGTGGCCAGCATGAACGAGAAGGACTACTTCAACCTGATGGACGTTTACCTGAACGCCGTGCTGTTCCCCCGCCTGCGCACCGATGACCGCATCCTGAAGCAGGAGGGCTGGCACTACGAGCTCAACGATGTGAACGATGAGATTACTATTAAAGGCGTAGTGTACAACGAGATGAAGGGGGCCTTCTCGAGCCCCCAGACAGAGCTAAGCTACCAAATAAACCGCAAGCTGTTCCCCGACAACACCTACGGCGTGGAGTCGGGCGGATACCCCGCCGCCATCCCCACGCTCACGCAGGAGAAGTTCGTGCGGTTCCACCAGGAGTTCTACCACCCCTCGAACAGCTTCATACTGCTCTACGGCAACGCCGACCTCGACAAGGAGCTGGCCTTCATAGACACCGACTACCTATCGAAGTTCACCGACAACGGCAAGCGCACCACCGTGGAGCCCCAAAAGCCGTTCGAGGCCAAGCAGCACCTCGACATCACCTACAGCACAGCCGAGGGTTCGAGCCCGGCCGACAACACCTTCCTCAACTACAGCGTGGTAGCCGGACGCAGCACCGACCGCACGCTCAACATGGCCCTGAGCATCATAGCCGATGCCATGGTGAACCACGAGACCGCCCCGCTGCGCGAGGCCGGCATAGGCAAGGACGTGCATGCCTACGCCACCACCACCAACCAAATCCTCTTCTCGATAGGCGTACAGAACGCCAACCCCGAAGACAGGGAGCGCTTCGAGCAGATAGTGGAGGCGACCCTGAACAAAGTGGCCACCGAGGGCTTCGACCTCGATGCTGTGGAGGGCATACTGAACCGCCGCGAGTTCCGACTGCGCGAGGGCAACACGCCCCATAAAGGGCTGATGGCCCTGTTCTCCACCATCAACAGCATGTGGTTCAACGAGCAGGATCCCATAGCTGGCATGCGCTACGAGAACACCATAGCCGAGGTGAAAGAGGGCATCAAGGGCACCATGCTACAGGACGTGGTGAAGCAGCACCTGCTGAGCAACCCCCACACCCTGGTAACCGTGATGCGCCCCGAAGTGGGCAAGGAGGCCAAAATAGAGGCCGAAACCCGCAAGCAGCTCGCCGAGTACAAGAAGAGCCTTAGCCGCGAGCAGCTTGAGCAGCTGGTGACCGACACCAAGGCCCTCATCGAGTACCAAAAAGAGCCCGACAGCCCCGAGGCCATAGCTACGGTGCCCATGCTCGCCCTCTCCGACATCAGCCCCGAGGTCAAGTTCTACACCGTAGCGGAGAAGACCGTGGCGGGCATCAAAACCCTGCATCACTCCGACTTTACGGGCAACATCCTGTACACCAAGCTCATGTTCGACCTAAAGGCCATACCGCAGGAGCTTATCCCCTACGCCAACGTGCTCGGCACGCTGCTGGGCTCCATGAGCACTGAGCACTACACCTACGGTGCGCTGGAGAACGCCATGAACAAGCACACCGGCGGCATATCGGCCTACATCGACAGCTACCTAGAGCAGAACGATGACAACAAGCTGATTCCGCAGTTCGTAATCGGTGCCAAGGTCACCGCCGACAGGGGCAAGGAGATGATGGAGCTGATTGGAGAAATCATCAACACCACCAAGCTCGACGACACAGATCGCCTGAAAAACCTAGTGCTGCGCATACAGGCCAACGCCGAGGAGGCAGTAAAGAGCAATGGTCGCAACGTGGCCACCAGCCGTATGCTGTCGTACTTCAGCAACATGGGCATGTTCGATGAAATATGCGATGGCCTAGAGTTCTACCGCTTCATCACCGAAGTGAACAAGAAGCTGGAGAGCGGCCAAAGCCAAGAGGTGGTGGACAAACTCAAGCAGACGGCCCAGCTCCTGTTCTGCCAGAAGAACCTCGTCATGGGTATAGTGTGCTCCAATTCCAACCTGACAGGGTTCACGCCCAGCTTCACCGAGTTCGTGAACACCCTGGCCCCTGGCGATGGCACCCTCCATGAATGGCAATTCGCCCACCAGGCCATGAACGAGGGGCTGACATCCGCGTCCAAGGTGCAGTACGTAATACAGGGCGGCAGCTTCGCTCAGCTGGGCCACAAGTGGGATGGCAAAATCAGGGTGATGAGCCAAGTCCTCTCCCGCGAGTACCTCCACAACACTGTGCGTGTGCAGGGTGGAGCCTACGGCGGATACTGCAGCTTCTCGCCCACAGGCCGCGTAATATTCGGCTCGTACCGCGACCCCAACCTCAAGGAGACCTTCGACAACTACGCCGGGGCACCAGAGTTCCTGCGCACGTTTGAGGCCGATGACACCGAGATGGCCCGCTACATAATAGGAACCATATCGGGCATGGAGAGCCCCACCACACCCATGTCGCGTGGCTACATGGCCATCAGCAACTACTTCACCAAGGCCACCAAAGAGCAGAAGCTCGCCGAGCGCAAGGCCGTACTGAGCACCACCCAGGAGGACATCCGCTCCTATGCCCCCATGGTGGAGGACGTGCTGAAGCAGAACATCTACTGCGTATTCGGCAGCGAGAACAAGATTCAGCAGCACAAAGACCTGTTCAAGAGCGTCATCAACGTGGTGCAATAAGCCCGAAGCAAAGGGGCATCAAGTAGCCCCCGCCTTTAAGGAGAGCCCCCGCGCAGGGGCTCTCCTTTTTTCGCCCAGATGGGGCACAATATGATGGCATAATATTGTAAAACAACAACATATACAACAAGAAGATGTTTTATGACCACTGGCCATCTGCAAATCAAGAAAATTTAGCGTACCTTTGCCCCATTCGCCGCATAAGGTGCGGCCCGACATAATGTAAGCATTAGGCTTAATTTCTTCTGTTAGAAAATTTGGCGATTTGATAGTCCGAAGAAATGAGTTGAGATGCTCACGTTTAGCGTGAGCTTAACTTATTTCGTGGACTAAGGTTAGGCCAAATACCTCTAACAGCGGGAACAGTTAAGTTTCACGCTTTTTTTTGCCCAGCCCCTCCCATGACCTCCTTTGTGGCCATCGCCATCAGAACAGCCAACCACAAGCCCACCAGCATCTGCCACATATCGCTGGTGGTGGTGCGGCACGGGCAGCTGCAGGAGCGCATGTCGGTGGACATAGCAACGCCCGATACCCCTCACGGCGCTGGGAGGACAAAGCCCACATTTCTCAACGCATGGCGCAGCATAGCCCCCTTGATAGGCAACCTGCCGCTGGTAACGTACAACGGCGCGCTGTGCGAGAGCTGCCTAAAGTCCATATTCAAGCTCTACGGCCTCCCCTACCCCGACTTCACCTTTATATGCACCTACACCGTTTGCAGAAAGCTGCGGTTCAGCCCCGCGCTGCCCAACTACAAGCTGAGCACGCTGGCTGAGCGTTGCGGCATCGACCCACAAAACCTATCCCAGGCCGAGTGCATAGCACACATCGCGCTAAAGGTGCTATAGCTTAAGCGCACCATCAATGGCCGCCATGACGGCCTGGGTGGCCCCCGTCATCGATTGCACATAGCGGCGCGATGCCTCAGCGCTATGCGCTAGGTGCTCAGGGCTGGACAGCAGCCCGTCCAGACTGCGGGCCAGCGCTACTGGGCCATCCACCACGAATGCACCTCCATGGGCCAGCAGGCCCACCGCCTCGTTGAAACGCCTATAGTTCGGGCCGAAGAGCACAGGCATACCATAGACAGCTGCTTCGAGCGTGTTGTGGATACCCACACCAAATCCCCCACCCACGTAGGCCACCTGCCCGTAGCGGTATATGGCCGCCAGCAGCCCGATGGTATCGACTATGAGCACCCGTGCGCCCGTGCTGGGGGAGCTCCCGTCGCGCAGCTGGGTGTAGCGCACCGTGCCCGCAAATCCAAAGCGTTGCTCCACAAGCCTCAGGTGCGCATCGTGTACCTCGTGCGGGGCGATGATAAGCCGCAAGCCAGACGATGTGCGCATGTAAGCTGCCAGCAGCTCCTCATCGGGAGGCCAAGTGCTGCCCGCCACCAGCACGGGCCGATGGGGCTCAAGGGCGCAGAAACGCTCCACCTCGGGAATCGTGTCCGCGCTGCGGGCTATGGCCGCCACACGGTCGAACCTCGTGTCGCCGCAGGCAGTGGCGTTACATATGCCTATGCCCCTCAGCAGCTCCACCGACTGCTCGTCCTGCACGAATAGATGGGTAAAGCGCTGCAGGAAACGCCTGTACCAGCACCCATAGCTCTTGAAAAACACCTGCTGCGGACGGAATATGGCCGATACCACGTATGTGGGCACCTTAGCACCATTCAGCGCCCCGAGCATGTGGTACCAGAACTCGTATTTCACGAATATGGCCAGACTGGGATTCAGGGTCTCGACGAACCGCTGGGCGTTGCGGCGGGTGTCGAGCGGTAGGTAGCACACATAGTCGGCCAGCGGGTAGCCCTTGCGCACCTCGTAGCCCGAAGGCGAGTAGAACGACAGCACCACGGGCTGCTGCGGGTTGCGGGCCTTTATGGCCTCTATCAGGGGGCGGCCCTGCTCGAACTCGCCCAGCGATGAGCAGTGCACCCACACGGGGCGGACTTGCAGCTGCGCCATGGCCCGCTGTAGACGCGGATGCCACTGCCGCCTACCAGCAAGCCACAGCTTGGCCTTGGGGTAGAATGATGCGGCCACATGGGCCAAGCACCAATAAATACGGATTCCAAGATTGTAGAGCAGCAGCATGCGCCAAGGGAGATGTGGACGGAGGGGCTAGGCCATATCCTTGACCGAGCGCTCGCGCACCACGCCCCGCTCCGATGACCTGACGAAGCTCACAATGGCATCGCGCTCGGGCGTTTGCTGCATCTCGGACTCTATAACCTCTAGAGCCTGCGACACATTCAGACCGCGCCCGTACAGAATACGGTAGGCGTTCTGTATGCCCTCCACCTGCGATGGCGTGAACCCACGGCGCCGCAGTCCTATGATGTTGATGCCAGCAAAGGCTATTGGATCGTGGGCCACCAGGATGTAGGGCGGGATGTCCTTGTTTACCTTCGAGCCGCCCTGCACCATCACGTAGGAGCCGATGTGCTCGAACTGGTGCACCAGCACGTGCGAGCTCAGGATGGCATAGTCATCGATGAGCACCTCGCCGGCCAGCTGCGTACCGTTGCCTATTATGATGTTGCTGCCCACTATGCAGTCGTGGGCCACATGCGTGTAGGCCATCAGCAGGTTGTTGCTGCCCACCACGGTTCTGCCACGCGAGGCGGTGCCCCGGTTTATGGTTACGCACTCACGAATCAGGTTGTTGTCGCCAATCTCGGCGGTGGTGGTTTCGCCCTTAAACTTAAGGTCCTGGGGGATGGCTGAGATTACGGCTCCTGGGAATATTTTGCAGTTCTTACCTATACGGGCACCGTCCATGATGGTAACGTTGGGCCCCACCCAGGTGCCCTCGCCGATGACCACATCGGCAGCCACGTAGCTGAATGGTTCAATAACCACGCCATCAGCTAGTTGGGCATCAGGGTGTATGTATGCTAAAGGTTTGGTGCTCATGTGGTTGTTTTGATGGGTATATGCGATGCGGTTTGCCTATTTGTTTTTGACAATCTGCGCGGTGAGCTTGCTGTCGATGGCCAGCTGATCGCCCACGAATCCTTGGCATCGCATATCGACTATTCCACGGCGGATGGGGGCTGTGAGCTCGCAGCGCATCACCAAGGTGTCGCCTGGCACCACCTTGCGCTTGAGGCGCACCTCGTCCATGCGTAGGAAATAGGTGGAGTAGTGCTCTGGGTCGGGCACAGAGCTCAGGGCCAGGATGCCGCCCGTTTGCGCCATGGCCTCCACCTGTAGCACGCCGGGCATCACGGGTTCATCGGGGAAGTGGCCCATGAAGAACTCCTCGTCCATGGTCACGTTTTTGATGCCCACCACCGAGGTGGCATCCATGTGCACGATTTTGTCCACCAGCAGGAATGGGCTGCGGTGGGGGAGCAGCTTCTTGATGGCGTTGATGTCGTAGAGCGGGGGCTTGGTGGGGTCGTACTCTGGGGCTTCTGGCGTTTGCAGGCTCAGCTTGTACTGCTTGCGCAGGATCTTGGCCATCTCGGTGTTGGCATGGTGGCCTGGCCTCACGGCCACAATCTTACCCCTTATGCGGGCCCCCACCAGGGTGAGGTCGCCTATGAGGTCGAGCAGCTTGTGCCGGGCGGGTTCGTTGTCGAAGTGCAGGTTGAGGTTGTTGAGGATGCCCTCGGGGCGCACGTGCACGTGGGGCTTGTTGAACAGGTCAGCTATGCGGTCGAGCTCCTCCTGGGGCACCTGATGCTCCATGATTACGATGGCGTTTTCGAGGTCGCCGCCCTTTATCAGGTTGTTCTTGAGCAGCACCTCCAGCTCGTGGAAGAACACGAATGTGCGGCAGGGGGCTATCTCGGTGGGGAACTCGGCGATGTCGTTCATCTTGGCGAATTGGTGCCCCACCACGTGCGCGTTGTAGTCCACCAGCACGTCCATGCTGAACTTGTCATCGGGGTAGGCTACGATTTCAACGTTGTTCTGCTCATCGCGGAATACTGTTTTCTTCTTGATTACCAAGTAATTCCTATCGGCATTCTGCTCCACAACGCCCGATTGCTTGAGCCCCTCTACGAAAAGAC
>JAFTDN010000178.1 GCA_017454165.1 Bacteroidales bacterium
AGTTTTGGGTCAAAATGTGTGTCAAAAGGGGGCGGTGTTCGGGGTGGGGCGGGGGGCGGATGTCGGCATCGAATTCAATCTAATTGAGGTCCGTGCAAGCTGCCCTTCGCTTTCGGGTAAGATCTTTTATGGGCAGCTGTGCCTTGCCCCCAGGGTCGTCTGTAGCGCAGTCGTCAGCGTAGCTTGGCCAGCAGGCCGGTGCATCCCGCGAGCACATCGCGCCATGTGGCCTCAAAATCGCCCGTGTACCATGGGTCGGCCACCTCGCGGTCTGGTTGGCCGGCGTGGCTCATCAGCAGCGATACCTTGCCCTGCGGGTCGCCGTGCAGCAGGCGGTCGATGTTGCGCAGGTTGTTGCGATCCATGGCCACTATGTGGTCGTAGCGGTCGTAGTCGGCGCGGGTGAGCTGGCGGGCGGTTTTTCCTGAGCAGTCGATGCCGTGCTCGGCCAGCTTTTGCCGTGCGGGCGGGTACACGGGGTTGCCCAGCTCCTCGGAGCTGGTGGCTGCCGAGGCAATCTCGAACTCATCGTGCAGACCTGCCTGCTGCACCAGGTGTTTCATGACAAACTCGGCCATGGGGCTGCGGCAGATGTTGCCATGGCAGACGAAAAGGATGCGTTTCATAATGTGGCAAAATTAGCACAAATGTTTGTTATGAGCAAAATCGTTGCTCCCCTTGTCGCACCTCAGTGAGCGGAGCGACCTCGGTGTGTCCGTTATTCGCTCTCGCCGCATCAGTTTGTCCATGTGCCCGCAGCTGGCCATTTTTGGGCATCCATCATAGCTCAGAGAGCCAAAATTCATGGCACACCGCTTCTGCCCCTCGATGTGCATATGGTATGCGTCATGGCGCAGCGAGCATTGGTTTTGTGTTCGTGGGTCGGTTCAAATAATTGGTTATTTGTAAATATTGCAAATGTGGCAAAATGTGTAGCTTTTGTAAGCACTAAGCCTGCAAAAAAGCCCAGCGTGGGGGCTGGGCTTTGGCATGGTTGGCGATGTAGGGCTAGGGCAGAGCGGCGGCCCAGTTGGGCGTTTGCTCCACGCCGCTGCCCGAGTTCACCTCATCGGCGGGGATGGGGTAGCAGAACTGCGCCACGTTGAATGGTGCCCCGTTGAACATGAACGGACGGGCGGTGCGGCGCAGGTCGAACCAGCGGTGGCCCTCGGCGTAGAGCTCGCGCACGCGCTCCTGCTCGATGAAGTCGAGCAGCTCGGCCTGCGTGGAGGGCAGGTCGGCTGCGGAGGCGATGGCGGAGTCGCGCTGGACCACGGGCAGCAGGGCTTCAGCGGCCTCGGAGAGGTTGCCCAGCTGGGCCTCGGCCTCGGCTTGTATGAGGTATAGCTCCGATAGGCGTATGATGTGCACGTTGCTGGTGTTCTGCGAGCTGGGCAGGCCCGCCCATTTCACCAGGAGCCAGTCGGGGTCGTCCAGTATCAATGCCAGCCGGATGTCGGTGGGGGCGAGCAGGGAGTACACGGTGTCGCCCACCCAACCTAAGTAACTCTGGTACAGGTTGTTGAGCGAGTTGGCGGAGAGGTTGTCGGCCTCGGACTTGGCCAGGGAGAACACGTCTTCGGCGGTGGTGGCGGTGGTGCTCCACATGGCGGCGTACACCTCGTTGCCCACTGGGGAGCCGCATAGGGCTATGGCCTCGGCAGCGCAGCGGGCAGCTTCGGCGTAGTTGGCTCGGTACAGGTGTGCACGGGCCTCTATGCCCAGCAGTCCTGGTTCTGTGATGTAGAACGGGCCGAGGGGGGCTCCACCGAGGCGTTTGTGCTCGCCGAGGTGGGCGTGGGCCCGATCTATGCATTGGTCGATGTGGTCGTACACCTTGGCCACAGTGGCGCGGCTCACCTTTTGGAATGGCTGTATGGGCTGCTCGTCCACCACTACGATGCCGGGCCCATCGTTGGGCTGCCCATCGGCATAGGGCAGGGCGAATATGTTCACCAGGTATAGGTTGGTGAGCGCCCTCAGGCCGTAGGCTTGGTAGAGCGCGCTTTGCAGGGCCAGCGAGTCGGTATGCGAGGCGGAGGGTAGCATGGCTTTGGCGGCAGCGGTGGTGCGCACGCAGCGGTCGATTACCTTGTAGCCGTAGGCCCAGATGTCGCGCAGCTCGTCCGTTTCCTCCGAGATTAGGTAGGCGTTCACGTCCATAAAGTGGCCGGTGGAGGGGTCGGCTACGGCCAGGTCGGCAGCGAAGTCGCCTAGGGCGATTACGTTGCGCCCTAGGAATTGGTAGGCGGACAGGGCGTTGTAGGCACCAGTGAGGCCGTTCTCCACGTCGCGGGTGGAACGGTACAGGTTGTCGCCATCGCTATGGCCGAACATGGGGGCCTCCTTGCTGCAGGCGGCCACGGCGGCCAGCAGGGCGATGGCTATTGCGGTTTTGCTTGTTATCCGTTTCATGGTCAGAGCGTGTTTGTTTGCAATGTCGATTAAAATCCGATGGTCAGGCCGGCCACGATGCTTCGCGGGTTGGGGTAGTTCCACCACGACACCCCATCGGGGCCCACCGAGGCGGGGTCGAAACCGCGGTAGTCCTTATTGACGATGGTGTACAGGTTGTCGGCATCGATGTGCACCCGAAGGCTCTTGGCGTATATACGCTCTGCGATGCTCTGGGGCAGGGAGTAGCCCAGCGATATGGTCTTGAGCTTTAGGTAGCTGCCATTCATCAGGTAGCGCGATGAGTGGGCGGTTTCGCTGTTCGAGCCGAAGGCCACCAGCTGGGGGACCTGCGCCTTGTCGCCGGGCTGTTTCCAGCGGTTGTCGTACACCCATTGCGTTTGGGCGTTTGAGCCCCAGCTGCTACCCTGGTTCTCATCGTAGCGTAGGCTCGAGCCGTACACCTTGCCGCCCAGCGAGGCGGTAAGCAGCAGGCTGAGGTCGAAACCGCGCCAGCTCAGGTTGGAGCCCATGGCTCCTTGGAACGCGGGGCTGGCAGAGCCTAGGTAGCGCTTGGCGGCCTCGTTGTAGTCGAAGGTGGTCTCATCGCCCTGCTCGTTTTTGTACCACATGCCCCGTCCGGTTTGGGGATCCACCCCAGCCCACTCGCGCATCTTGAAGGTGTACGAGTCGCGCCCAGGCTCCATGATGGAGTAGGCCCCCACTATGGGCAGGTCGGTGCTGAGCTTGACTATGCGGTTGCGGTTATGCGAGCCGTTCAGGGTGATGCTCCAGTCGAGGTCCTCGGTGCGCACGATGTGGGCCGTGAGCGATAGCTCCACGCCCGAGTTGGCCAGCTGCCCCACGTTCTTGCTGTAGGTGTCCACGCCAGTGGTGAGCGATAGCGGCACCTCGAACACCATGTCCTTGGTTTGGTGGTCGTAGTAGTCGGCGGTGAGGTGCAGCCTGTCGAACAGGGTGATGTCGAGGCCCACGTTGGCCTTGGCCGTGAACTCCCAGGTGAGGTCGCTGTTGCCAAAGTGCAGATGCCCCATGCCTGTGCGGCGGTTGTAGTCGTGCCCAAAGTCGTAGAGGTTGCGCGAGGCGTACCAGGTTGTGCCTACGTTTTGGTTGCCAGTGGTACCGTAGCTGGCGCGGAGCATGAGGGTGGACAGCCAGTCCGAGGTGCTCTCCATGAAGGGCTCGGCGCTGATGCGGTACTTGGCGCCCACTGACCAGAATGCGCCCCAGTAGTTGCTCCCCTGGAATCGCGATGAGCCGTCGATGCGGTAGCTGGCCGAGAGGTAGTACTTGTTCTGGTAGTCGTACTGCGCGTTGAGGAAGACCGATTGCAGGATGAGCTCGTTCTGATCCGTCCAGGCCGAGGTGGCCACGCTGGCCAGGGCGATGTCGTTGAGGTAGTCCACGGCGTAGTTGGAGGCCGACAGGTAGGCCTGCTTTATGTGGTTGCGCTGCGCCTCGTAGCCCAGCATCAGGTTGAGGCTGTGGTGCTGCGCCAATGTGCGCACGTAGCTCAGGGTGGTGGTGCTGGTGATGAGCAGGTTGGAGGTGTTCTTGTTCTCGCCGGCACCGTTCATGGCCAGCCCGGCGGGCTGCAGCAGCGACATGTAGAAGAACTCGTCGGTGAGGTAGGCGTCCACGCCCATCCTCGAGGCGAGCGAGAGGCCTGGAAGCGGGTTCAGCGTCAGGTGGGGGGCGAGCAGAATGCGTGTCTGTTTGCTCAGCTGCTTGTCGCCGTGCTCCGAGCGCATGGCCACGGGGTTATAGCCCCGCACTCCCTTGTTGAAGGTGCCATCGGCCCTCATCACAGGGATGATGGGCGTTTGCGTGTAGGCCTGGGTGATGGGGTCGGTGTCGTAGCCGCCATCGGTGCCCATGTTCATGCGCGTGTGCGCTATGTTGGTGTTGATTCCGTAGGAGATGAGCCGGGCCGGGGCCTGCTCTAGGTTGAATCGGAACGCCATGCGGTTGAGGTCCTTGCCTATCACCATGGCCTCGTTGTCGAGGTAGTTGAGCGACATGAAGTACCGTGCCGCTGCCTCCTCGGCCCCGCCGCTGTTGATGTCGAGCGAGTACTCCTGTATTTTGCCCACGCGGGTCACCTCGTCGAGCCAGTTCACATCGGCGCCGCGCTGGGCGCCGTGATCCTGGTAGAGCAGGTCGAGGATGTCCGCATTGCTCCACGGGCCGGCCCCTAGGTAGTAGTCGAGCCGCTGCCCCATAGCGCCGCCATCGCCGTTGAGGGCCAGCTCGTTGCGGGCCGCCTCCAGCGCCATCTCTTCGAATTGGGCGGCGTTCACGGTGCGGTAGACCCGGGGCACCACGGGCATGAACTCCACGCCTAGACGGGCCGAAGCGTTCGCGCCAAAGGTGCCCGTGCGGCCCTGCTTGGTCTTCACCACCACCACGCCGTTGGCGGCGCGCGAGCCGTAGATGGAGGTGGCGGTGGCATCCTTGAGCACCGTGACCGACTCGATGTCGTTGGGGTTGAGCGTGGCCAGGGGCGAGAACGTGGCCCCCTCGCGCGAGCGCATGCCCTGGGCGGTGGCCGTGATGGGCACCCCATCGATTACGTAGAGCGGCTGCGTTTCGGAGTTCAGTGAGTTGCGCCCCCTGATGTAGATGTTCGATGGGGCGCCGGGCTGCCCCGAGCCGTTGTGCATCTGCATGCCCACCACGTTGCCCTCCAGCGCCCTGATGGCGTTGGAGCCCGTGGAGTGCGCGAGCTTGCCCCCATCGATGGTGGCGGCAGCACCAGTGAATGCTGCCTTTTTTACTGTGGCATAGCCAGTTACCACAACCGCCTCTATGGTCTCCTCCTCGGGGCTGAGCGTGATGTCGATTACGCTGCGACCAGCAATATCCACCTCCTGTGTGCTCATGCCTATATAGCTGAACACCAATGTGGTGGCATCGCTGGGCACCCTTAGCGTGTAGTTGCCATCGAAGTCGGTGGCGGTGCCCACGGTGGTGCCCTTCACCACTACCGACACCCCGGGCAGCCCTAGGCCATCCTCGGAGCTTACGACCGTTCCGGTCACCTGCACCGTTGGCGTTTGGGCCCGCAGCGCGGGATCAAGCAGCAGCAACGGGCAGAGCATCAAAGTGAGTATCTTTCTCATTTAGTTATGTGTTTGTGTTGCAATTATTTATCTAGCAAAAAGGGTGAGTTGTCATTCTGGTTCATCCTTTCCAATTTCTGTTCAATTCGCTGTGGATGTGGCTGTTGTCGTTTGTGCATCGGTTTCATTTGGACGCCGCTAAGGTAGGCCAAAAAGATTGAGCTCCCAATATGTTTGGTTTTACCTCTTTGGGGGTTAATCGCACAATGTGCTGATTACATGTGCATTATGCCTATATACTGAAAACTAATTAGCTAAAACTAGTGATATGGCCCTATGCGTATGCAATTGCTTGATAAACAGATGTATATGTATGCGCTAGGCTTCCCTCCAAAAGCTGTTTGCCTCTGTGAATCGGGGAGGGGCCCATCGGCCTCATCCTTTTCTGCAGATTCATCGTCTCTATATGTTCTCACAAGCGGTGTATGTTTTATGCCTGTTGCTCTTTTTTAAAGATTTTTGCACAACTGCTCTATAATGCCTGCCGCCCCAGCATTTTTCAACTTTCATTCGACAATCTCATGCCTTAGCAGTCAATAGTTTTTAACTGTTCTTCCGCTAGCCCTAATTGCTGGCTTAATGGTAGGGCTGGGCAAGGTTCTTTGCCTACTGCTTATTGTTCTTGTCTAATATCGTTATTGACTTACTTATAGTTCTAAAACGTTTTGTATGTTCTTGTCGCTCCTTTGGATTTTTGCGTGGCAGGGGTCTTCTGGTTTGCGAATTTTAAGATAATCATATTCTTTATTACATCGAGAGTGTAAAATTGTTGAGTTTGGTTATTTTGGAGATTCTCGGAAATCGATGATATCTAGAGAGGTAGGAATACCCAACCGGGATGTCAACGGGCTTTGCTTTTGGGCAGAATATCATTGATTATGTCGGACAATAATTTGTTCTGATTTTATGAAACTGTTTTGCTCCATGTTATTGTTATTATTTGGGGCTCCCGTTCTGCAAAAATAGTAAAATACGGGAAAATGCTACTGGGCTGTTGCTCGCCGCGATGGCCCTGCCCCGCTTCCCACGGCGAGGCCTAGACCGACATCAAAGGTCAAAGCGCTGCCGCTCTTGGGTAGCAGCATGTAGTCGGCTCCTAGCTGTAGGGCCAGGGCAAAGCGGCCATTGGTGCCCCAGCGTAGCAGGGCCAGCTGGCCCTGTACGCCTAGCCCAACCCCCGTGGCCGAGGCCACGGGGGAGCTTGTCGTGGTGCGGCCTTCTTGGGGGGGCAGGCTCAGGCTCAGGCTGCTCAGGCTGACCCGCGCTATGGCCTCTAGGTGACGGCCCGCATACACCTGTGCTCCCACCCGTCCGCACATGTGCATGTAGCGCAGCGAGGTTCCTGCGGCAGCATCGAATGGAGCACCGTTGTCGGGTCGCACCTGCTGCACTTCGCGGCGCAGGGAGCCACGGCCCATGGTGGCCGAGGCCGACAGGTATAGCCGGTTGATTACTCCGCCCGTGCCCACCGTTAGGGCACCGTGCAGCAGGGCCAGATTGCCCATGTACCCGTAGGGTGCAATGGCGGTGTAGCTGGCGTGAGCGCGCCATTGGGCCGTGTTGAGCTGAGCGCGGCGCGCTTCCACGTAGCTGTAGTAATCCGATGCGGGGTAGGCCCGCATGAATGCCCGCGCCGAGCGCCGTTGCGCCTCAGGCGTGGTGCTGGGCACACCTACCGAGGTCATGAATAGGGCCAGCACCTGTCGCTGCTCGGCGTTCGACATGGTGTCGAGGAGGGGCTGCCAATCTGGCAGCAGCTCAGCCAAGCGCTGGGTGAGCAGTGCGCTCAGGCTGTCGGTGGCGGGGGGCGCATGGGCCCCAATGTCGGGGTGCTGAGCTGAGGCGGCGAGGAAGCGCTCGATGTGGGCATCCGCCAGGGCTATGCCCTGCTGTTCGAATACGCTCAGGCAGGAGCGGCGCTGGGTGGTGTCGGGCAGCAGCCCCAGCAGGCTGTCCACCGTGGGGCCTAGCGGCGCGATGCCTAGGCGCAGGCTGCGCTCTATCTGCGCTCGCACCTGCTGCACCGATGGAGGTGCGGCTTGGAATGCTACCTGCGCGGCCAGCCCATGGGAGCAGAGCAGCAGCCCGATGAGCATCGCGGGGCGAGCAAGGCGGGGGGGGTGAGGGCGGGGCGACATCGGGACTGGCGGCGCTAGTAGGTAATCCGGCGCGTGATGGTATACTCCAGCTTCTTGTTGCGCGGGCGGTTGCCCGTACCGATGCTGCACTGATAGGTGTCGCGCTTGATCCAGTTGCCATGCGCATCGTATTCGTACTCGTAGTAGTAGGCCTGGTTGTACTTGAGCTGCCCTTCGAGCGCCTCTAGCACCACATCGCCCTGCTCGTTGAACTCGCGCTTCAGGTTATTGGTGGGCACGGGCTTGGTGTGGTCTATGGGGTAGTTGTACGAGCCGGAGAGCAACCCGCTGGGAGTGTGCCGAAGTACGCGTATGCAGTTGTTGGCTGGTATTACCATCACCCGCTCTATGTGCGACAGCCCTCCCTTTGAGTTGTACACCTTGGCCTCGATGGGCATACCCGTTGAGTCGCATTGCACCTCGGCTTGCTGCTTAAAGCTATCGCCCACGCTGTAGTGTATCGATTCCAAAAAACCAGTGCTGTCGTTGTAGCGTAGCTCCACCTCCTCTGGGGTCCACCCCAGCGAGTTCATGAACCGATGCCCGCTGCGCCTGATTAGGTCGCCATTGCTGCGGTACTCCCACCGGCGCTCGTTGCTCCGCCCCCCTCGGCTGTTCTTCCCCAGCTCGTGCATTATCTGCCCATGGGCATTGTAGGTTTTGCGTAGGCTGTACGATTTCCCCGACACGTGAATTTCGTGCTCCTCATCGATGGCCGAAATCTTTGCGCCGCGCGAGGCGGGAATCTTGCTCTCGAGGTATAGTTCCAGAAATGGCTGCCCGAAAGCCCACAACCGGGGCAGCAGCAGCAGGAGTAGCATGGCTGCGGTTGATTTCATGTGTCCTGACAGGCCCATATTATCAGCTGCAAAGATAGCGCTTTAGCATTAAACGTCATGCATTAGCAGCGGTATTTTTGCCCAATCGCCCTGCCGCGCACTTAGGTTTGCCAATATTTGGCTACCTTTGCGGCTGCTAAATCTATCAGCATAGGAATGCTCCAGCCCGACACCTTCCAGCACAAGGGGCTCCGCCAGCAGCTCGTGAACGAGCTCCGCGCCCATGGCCTCGCCGCCGATGATGTGCTCGCGGCCATTGGCCGGGTACCTAGGCACTGCTTTTTCGACAGCGGATTTCTGCGCTTCGCCTACAGCGACAAGGCTTTCCCAATAGGGGCGGGACAAACCATATCGCGCCCATCCACCGTGGCCTTTCAAACATCGTTGCTGCGGGTGGAGCCGCAGCAGCGGGTGCTCGAGGTGGGCACGGGCTCGGGCTACCAAACGGCGGTGCTCATTGAGATGGGGGCGCAGGTGTACACCATTGAGCGGCAGCGCGAGCTTTTCCTGCGGGCGCAGACCCTGCTGGGGCAGATGCGATATCGAGCCCATTTCGCCTACGGCGATGGGCACAAGGGCCTGCCCAGCTATGCCCCATATCAACGCATACTGGTAACGGCGGGGGCGGCGGACATTCCGCCTGTGCTCTTGGAGCAGCTCGATGTGGGCGGGCGGATGGTCATCCCGGTGGGGCAGGGCAGCCAGCAGATGACCCTAGTGGAGCGCATCTCGCCCACCGAGGTGCGCGTCTCCACCCACGGCAGCTTCGAGTTCGTGCCCATGCTGCAGGGCCGCGTGTAGCGGAGCTTGGGGGGGCTGCCATTTTTGCGGTGGGGGCGGCCTACCCGGGGTGCTCGCAGCTCGCAAGGGCTGGGGCTTGTCACTGCTATTTGCGCTGAGCAAAATTTATGGCCGCCGCGATAGCTCCGCCGAGGTTGTAATTTATCATTGGCAGCGCGTTGCTTATCATCTCGATAGTGTTGTTCCTGCCATAGCCATCACTACGCCCATATCTATTAGCAGCGCATACAGGATTGGCGCATATGGCATTTACGCTCAGTATTTTCGGCATATTCAACGCCAAAAATATAATCGATCAGCGGATGGCCTTTATTCTATTCACCATGATGCCATAAAGCCTTATTGCCATTGGCATCGCCTAAAAAAAGCAATAATTAACCTTGGGTTGCACTCAGGCTATAAATAGAGGCAGAGCGCGGATTACGCCAAGCTTTGCGCCCAGCTCCTTTGCGAATGGGCGTGGTGCTGCTGTTGCATTAGAACCCATCATCCCTTTGTTCACCGATGCCCCACTTATCATGAAAGTGCTATATATAGGCACACGGACATGCGAATATTGGCCATTTCCTGTGCTCATGGACAGTTGCCGAGCGCATCAAGTGAACCATATCTACATCAAATGCAGCACTGCGGCAATGCTCATTTTGTGAAAATGGTTTGAGAACGGCAAATTTTGAGGTAGAAATGCGGCGGTTTTTTACAAATGTCTACATATGAGTTAGAACCGATGTGGGGTGTACCTGTTCGTCAGTGGAGCTGCTGGTTGCGGTGCGCGAGCGGCGGTGGTGGTGGCAATTTGTGGGGTGTGGTGCTATGCGTACAAAAAAGGCAGCTCTTTGGGAGCTGCCTTTGGTTGGTTGTTGTATGGTGCCTGGCCAGACTACTTCCAGATGCTGCCGCCCGAGGCCCAGTCGAGCACGGTGAACACGAAGCCCAGGAACGAGAAGCATACGGTCCAGAATGCGGGGTCGATGGGCAGGCTGATCTTGATGCCGAAGGCGGCTAGCAGAATCACTAGGGCGCAGATGCCGGCCAGCAGGATGCAGATGCGGGCCAGCATTCCCCAGAATGGAGCTTTGCGGCTCGAGAACATGTCCTTGGCGTAGCACAGGTTGAGCATACCGGCGAATAGGATTAGGGGGTCGCCAGTGACTGCGGCACCAAAGGCAGTGCCCTTGATTACTTTGAAGATTACCACGATGAGCCACAGAATCATCAGGGCCCACCCCACAATGCGGTTGATTGCGTTCATAAAGCGTTGAGGTTTAAGTTAGTAATGTTGTTTGGCATCCCAGCCCGATGTTGGGCGGGGATGTTTCGAGAGACAAATTTAGGTGTTTTTTTGTGTGGTGGTACTGGGGAAGGTGACTTTTTTATGCATAGAATGTCCAACCTCTTGTTTGTAAGTTGTTTGTAACGATAAAAGGGGCCTTCCCCTTTGGGAGGCCCCTTGGTGTTTGATGGCGGTGCGGCGAGCACTACCAGCTTTTACGCGTCTTCAGGTCGTTGAGCAGCTCGCGCACGGCAGCCTCTAGCTGCTCATCTACGCCCTGCTCGAGCTTCTCGGGAGTGTTGCGTACTTTGACATCGGGTTCTATCTGGGCGTTCTCCAGGTACTGCCCGTCGTGGGTGCGGTAGCCTATTATGGGTATGCCGAAGTACATGCTCTCGTCCTGCAGCGTTTCCCAGTTCACGCTGGTCATGGTGCCGGGCACGGGCATACCCACCAGCTTGCCCATCTGCTTGTGCCTGTACACCCATGGGGTGCCGTGGGCGTTGGAGTAGTTGGCTTCGCCTATGAGCATGATGGAGGGCTTGTTGTATCGGCGCGAGGGCATCTCGCACGACACGCGGTCGCGGATCACCTGCTCGAGGTACTTCTGGCCGCTGAACAGCACCTCGATGTCCTCGTGTAGGCGGCCACCGCCGTTGAAGCGGGTGTCGATCACGATGCCCTCTCGCAGGTTGTACTTGCCCAGGATGTCGGCGTACACATCGCGGTAGCTGGCGTCGGCCATGGAGCGGATGTGCACGTAGCCCAGGCGGCCATTGCTGAGCTTGTCCACCTGCTCGGCGTTGCGCTTCACCCAGCGCCTGTACATCAGCTCGTTGTGGGCGGCATTCGATATGGGCTTCACGACCACCTCGAAGCGCTCGCCGCTGCTGGGACGGTGTAGCGAGACGAGCATCTTCTTGCCAGCTTTATTGTTGAGCAGCGGGAAGTAGTCATCTTCAGCCTTAATCTCCACTCCGTCAATCTTTTCGATGATGTCGCCAGCTTTGCAGCGATCGGTGCGGCCCAGCGGTCCCTCGCTGAGCACCTCGTCGATTTTGAGGCCGTTGCCAGTGTGGCTCCAGCTGAATAGCACGCCTAGGTTCGAGGTTACATCGGGGTTTGTGCCCCGGTGCCCATACGAGGCCCCGGTGTGCGACACGTTGAGCTCGCCCAGGATTTCGGACAGCATCTCGGCGAAGTCGTAGTTGTTGCTGATGTGGGGCAGGAATGGGCGGTAGTCGTCGCGCAGCTGCTTGAGGTTCACCCCGTGGTAGTCGGTCTTGTAGAACCGTTTCTCCTGCTGGTTGAACACGCGGTTGAACATGTATTCGCGCTCCTTGGTGCGGTTCAGGGTCATCTGGGGCTCGTAGGTGATGTTTTTCAGGTCGCCGCCCTTAACGGGCATGCGCTTGATGCTGCTGCCAGCGAATATGTAGAGGTTGTCGCCCTTTTTGTCGAGCTTGAGCGAGGCGCTGCTGCCGCCAATCTTCTTGAGCAGCTTGGTTGAGCGGTCGCGTATCTTGGTTTCCCATAGGTCGAACCCTTTCTCGAATGCGCTCAGGAAGAAGAGCTTCTCTCCATCGTGCGATACTATGGCACCCGACAGGCGCGATGACATGGGCGTGAGCCGCTGTATGCGTTCATCTAGGCCGTCCAGCTCCACCGCTATCTCCTTCACCTCATCGTCTTTCTTGTCGTCTTTCTTGTCGTCCTTCTTGTCAGCCTTCTTGTCGTCCTTTTTGTCCTTGTCGGCATCCTTCTTGCTGAGCTTTTCTTCTTCGAGCAGCACCTTGTGCTCCTCCTCCGAGAGGTTGAACTTGTGCTGGGCTTCGCGGTTCATGAACGCGATGAACACGTCCTCTTGGCTGCCCCACGAGGCGTGAGAGCGCATGCCCAGGCGGTTGGAGGTGTATATGATGGCGTTGCCGTTCATCACCCAGCGGGGCGATTCGTCGAAATAGGCGCTCTGCGTGATGCTATGAATCTTCATGTCGCCGCTGCTGCTCACTATGGCCACATCGGTGTATGGCTGGCGGCGGTTGGTAATCAGGGTGATGGCGAACCATTTGCCATCGGGAGACCACTGGAAGCTGAAGCCGTAGTCATCGGTGTCGTAGTGCTGCTTGCCATCGGTGATTTGGCGCACCTTTTTGGTGTCAAGGTTGATGACCTTCAGGATGTTGCGGTTCTCGATGTAGGCCAGCTCCTTGCCATCGGGTGAGAACGATGGGGCGAAGCGCTCCACCTTGTTGTCGGCGAACAGCGGCTGTTCATCTATTGTGGTGGCGTTGGCGAAGTTGATGTCCTCCTTGCGGGCTCGCCTGGCGGTGTAGATGTTCCATGTGCCGGTGCGCTCCGATGCGTAGGCGATGGTTTTGCCATCGGGCGATATGGTAACGCCGCGTTCGGCCTCGGGGGTGTTGGTGATCTGCTTGGTGGTGGCGAACTCATCGGTGGTGGCGAACACCTCACCCCGGGCTATCACAGCGATTTGCTTGCCATCGGGGGTCATGGCGTAGTCGTATCCGCCCGTGGGGCGGATGCGCTCTATCTGCTCGGCGGGCTGGTCGCTTATTATCTCCACCTTCACCTTCTGGGGCTGTGCGCCGGGCCTCATGGTGTAGATTTCGCCCATGTGGCCGAAGCATAGGGTGTCGTTGGTGGCAGCGGTCAGGAAGCGCACGGGGTGCTTCTTGAAGCTGGTGAGGGCCTGGGGGTTGTCGATGTTGCCCAGCTCGGCCTCGTACACGTTGAATGGGCCCCCGTTGCGCTCGCTCAGGAAGGCAATCTTGTTGGGGCCGATGAATTGCGGGTCGCGATCCTCGCCCTTGTGGTTGGCCGTGAGCAGGGTGTGCTTGTTCTGCTTCAGGTCGTAGAGGGCTATGTCGCGGGCCACCGATGAGGTGTGGTGCTTGCGCCAGATGTTCTCCTGCCCGGGGCGGTTGTAGTACACGAACGACTGCCCATCGGGGGCGAACGAGATGTTGCACACGGGGTGGGGCGTAACCAGCTGCGGCCGTCCGCCCTCAACGGGTACGCGGTAGAGCTCGGTGAGCCATGCGGCGCTGAACTGGGCGCTGGTGGCCGGATCCTGCAGGGCGGCGGAGTAGTAGAGCTGCTTGTTGTCGGGCGCGAAGGCCAGTGGCGTCTCGCTGGCCGAATGGGTGGTCATGCGCTTTGGCGCGCCTCCATACGCATCGATGGTGAACACATCGAAATTGCCGTGCACATCGGCGGCATAGGCTATTGTGCGCCCATCATGGCTCCAGATGGGTGCGTACTCGTAGCCCGGTGCGGTGGTGAGCTGGCGGGCCCGCCCGCCGCTGCTGCTCACAATGTAGATGTTACCCTGATAGGTGAAGGCGATATGCTGCCCATCGGGCGAGATGGCGCAGTAGCGCATCCACAGCGGCTGGGCCTGTAGGCCCCACACGCCCAGCATGGCTAGGGCGATGAAGATTAGTCTTTTCATATCAACGGTGATGTTGGCGTTTTGTGTAAACTGAATTATACGGGTTCATGCTGGTTTGATGTTGCGGAGGCCAGTTGGTTTAACGCGAAGCGCTCCATGGTGACGCTTAGCCTACACACGGCAGCGATGGGCATTCTGTCTGCGCCGTGCTAGGGTTGCGCTTGGGGGTTAGATTTGGGGGCGGCAACGAAATAATGCTCCTCATTGGTGCTGAGTAGATGCTCGAATCGCGCACGGCTCATTGCCCGTTGATCCCTCATCGTGGCGCGGTTTGAATTCCGGCGGGGGCTGGGGGTATATGGGCCCCTGGGCCCACCAAGGGTCGTGGTAGTCGGGGTTGATGTGGTGTTCATCATCATCGCCGTCATCATCGTCATCAAGCTCCCACGACCATGTCCGGCGCGGTGGCCCCTGGTGGCGGTAGATGTAGGCGCACAGCAGCCCGCATAGGGCGCTGTAGAGGTGGTACTCCCACGACACCTGCGGGTATATGGGCAGCACGCCCCACACCATGCCGCCGTAGAGGAACACCACCAGCAGCGAGATGGCCATCAGGCGGGTGTCGGCGCGGATGATGCCGCTGAAGAACAGGAACGCGGCCATGCCGTAGATCATGCCGCTGGCACCGATGTGGAAGCTGGCCCTTGCGCCCACCCACACCAGCAGGCCACCCAGCAACCATACCACGGCCATCACCTTGTAGGCTAGGTCGCGGTAGAAATAGAGCATACCTGCCCCCAGGGCGATGAGCGGTATGCTATTGGAGATGAGGTGTTTGAAACTAGAGTGGATGAGCGGCGCGATAAGCACACCCGCCAGCCCGTGGGGCTGGCGCGGCAGCACTCCCCACTGGGCTAAGCTGATGCCCTCGATGTGCTCAACCAACCTTATGCCCCACAGCAGCACCACGAAAACGGCTGGCACCAAGAAGCTGTACCAAACCCGTTTGCGTTCGGTGTCGGTGCTGGGCATGGGCTGCTGCTACTGCTCCACAATGGCTATGCGCTCGATTTTGTCGCCAGCCTGTATCTGATCCACCACGTCGATGCCCTCCACCACGCGGCCAAAGCAGGTGTGCTGGCGGTCGAGGTGCTGAGTGTTCTCGCGGTTGTGGCAGATGAAGAACTGCGAGCCGCCGGTGTCGCGGCCTGCGTGGGCCATCGACAGCACACCCCGGTCGTGGTGCTGGTTGTTGCCCGTAAGCTCGCACTTGATGTGGTAGCCAGGGCCACCCGTGCCCACACGGGGGTCGCCAGGGTTTTTGGAGAACGGGCATCCGCCCTGAATTACAAAGCCCGGGATGACGCGGTGGAAGGCCAGACCATCGTAGAACCCGCTCTGGGCGAGCTTAACGAAATTGGCTACGGTGTTGGGGGCATCCTGCTCATAGAGCTTGGCCCGCATGGTGCCCTTGGGGGTGTGGATTTCGGCTATCTTCATGGGAAAATACGGTTTTAAAGCAGCCCAAAGTTAGCAATAATTGGCGGGCCAGCGTCAATGGCGGGTGAAAATGTTGGCCTTTGGGCGTTTTTTTCTACCTTTATGCCCAAATTGTAAATTCATACTGGTATGATAAAGCGCTTTGCTACTGCTGTTTGCGTGATTGTGGCAGTGTCGGGCAGCGCGCAGATGCGAACCTCCATATCGGCCATGCGTTGGGGGGCCGACTATAAGCTGCACGTGCGCATGGCCAACGACTCGGCCTACGTGCTCGATGTGAAGGGGCTGTACCACTCGGGGGGAGACCTGTTTGCCGATACCAATAGCCGGTCCACCACCTACTACCCCGTGACGTTGGACCCCGACTTTGTGGCCCACATCAAGCGCACCAATCTGGCCGTACCCGACACCGCCCCGCAGGCCGCCACCAGCGATAAAACTCTGTGGTCGGCCATACACGCCCGCATTGGCGGCGGCTATGTGCATTTTGTGAACTGCTTGGTGTACACCATCGAGGCGCATCCCGCCCTGCTGAGCGCACCCATATTCGTGCGACCGGCCACCAAGTGGAAGCCCAAGCCCATGACCCAGTCCTATAAGCGCACCCGTGGATGGCAGTACTACTTCCCATCCACCCAAAAGCAGGCCAAGCGCGAGTACAAATGTCGCTTGAAGGAGAACGACCTGGCCGACCTGCACGGTGTGCCCCAGCGGTTTATCGACCTGTTCATGAGCACCTCGCAGCGGGCCTACGACCTGATGCGCCAGCAGGGGAGAGCCAACCAGGTGGCGCAGATAGACCTAGTGCGCCTACTGCTGGGGGCTAAGTACTTGGGTGAGCCGCAGATACGCAGCATTAGCAATGGTGTGGCCGAAGCCGTAATGCGCTACAGCTCCAGCACCATGCCCTCCATCATCATTTTCGATGATTACCACGCCGCTGTGGCCATGTCGCTCGGGCGCGATGGCTACCAGATTGACCGCATTGTGTATGCCGATGCCGAACAGGCGTCGCACCACGAGCTGGAGAGCCGCACCGAGATGATAGAGCAGCTCATCCGCACCATCAACCAGGCCAACGAGCAGGTGTTCCAAAAGCGTCTGCGCCAGTACTACCAGCACCGCGATTAGCGCCTACACTTCTAAGCATCCCCAAAAATGAGCATAGCCATGATCACCCGTACAACCCTCAGCAGGCTGTTGCCCCATGTGGCGGCGGTGCTGCTCTACGCCGCCATCGCGCTGGCCTACTTCTACCCTCAGCTGCAGGGCAAACGCCTGTCGCAGCACGATATAAACATGTGGCGTGGCAGCGCCCAGGAGCTGCTCGACTATAGGGAGCAAACGGGCGAGCAGAGCCTCTGGTGCGGCAGCATGTTTTCGGGCATGCCGGCCTACCTGATAAGCGTGCGCTACGAGGGCGAGCTGATGCGCTATGTGGATAGGCTGCTGAACTTTATGCAACGCCCCGCATCATCGATATTCTTGGCCATGCTGGGCTTCTACCTGCTGCTGGTGGTCATGGGGGTAAATCCGTGGATAGCCATTGTGGGCGGCGTTGCCTACGGCTTTTCTACCTACTACTTCATAATCATCGGGGCGGGGCATAATGCCAAAATGAACGCCATTGCCTACATCGCGCCAACCATAGCGGGCATGGTGCTGGCACTGCGGGGGCAGCTGTTGAGCGGCTTTGTGGTGTTCGCCGTGGCGCTGAGCCTGAACATCGGAGCCAATCATCCGCAAATTTCGTACTACGGACTATTCGTGATGGCCGCCATGGCCTTGGCCATGCTCTACGATGCCTTTAAGGGCAGAGCCATGTCCACATTTGCTAGGGGAGCGGGTGTGCTGATCGTGGCTGGCCTGCTGGCCGTGGGGGCCAATTTTAGCAGGCTGTGGTTTATCTACGATTCGGGCAAGGATAGCATTCGCGGCAAGTCGGAGCTCACCTCCGAGCTGGGCAACCGCACCTCGGGCCTCGACAAGGATTACGCCATGCAGTGGAGCTATGGTAAAATGGAGACGTTCAACATGCTCATACCCAATTTGATGGGTGGTTCTTCGAGTACGGATTTGGGCACCAAGAGCCACACGTATAGGTTCTTGCGCTCAAAGGGCGTCCCAAACAATCAATGTTTGGCCTTTGCGGGCAACATGCCCACCTATTGGGGGCCGCAGCCCATGACTTCGGGGCCAGTGTATGTGGGTGCTGTGGTGGTGTTCCTATTCGTGCTAGGGCTGTTTGTGGTGCGAGGGCCCCTGCGATGGGCCTTGGCAGCCGTTACCCTGTTGGGCATCATGCTGGCCTGGGGGCACAACTTTTTGCCCCTGTCGAACCTTTTCCTCGACTACTTCCCGGGCTACAACAAGTTCCGCGCCGTGAGCATGATTCTCTACATAGCCGAGCTCACCATGCCCTTGCTCGGATTCATGGCCCTGAAAGAGGTGTTCGGCGGCTCGAGCACCCGCCCCCAGCTTATGCGTGCCCTGAAATGGGCGCTGGGCATCACTGGCGGCGTGTGCTTGGCCTTTGGCCTGCTGGGTGGGGGCGTGCTCGATTTTGAGGCGGCCCACGATGCCGCCATGGGCCTGCCCGCCGAGATTCTCGACACCCTGCGCACCGACCGCCGCGCCATGCTGCGAGCAGATGCCTTCCGCTCGCTGGCCTTTGTGGGGGCCGCTGCGGTCATGCTTTACTTTGGTGCCATCGGTAAGCTCAAGCTGCGCCCATTTGTGCTGTTGCTGGGACTGGCCGTGCTGCTCGACATGTGGCCAGTGAACAAGCGCTACATGGACAACAGCCAGTTTGTGCCCGCCAGCAAGGTGGCGCAACCATTTACCCCATCGGCTGCCGACAAGCAGATCTTGGCCGACAAGTCGTATTTCCGCGTGTTCAACCTCACGGTGAGCCCGTTTAATGATGCCTCCACATCGTACTACCATAAGTCCATTGGCGGATACCACGGTGCCAAGCTGCGCCGCTACCAAGAGCTGATAGACCGCTACCTATCAAAATTCCATATGGGTACGCTCAACATGCTCAACACCAAGTATATAATACAGCGTGGAGAGCAGGGGCCTGTGGCTCAGCTCAACCCAGAGGCCAACGGCCCTGTGTGGTTTGCAGATTCGCTGCTGGTGGTGGGCAGTGCCAACGAGGAGCTGGAGTGCTTGGGCCAAATAGACACCAAGATCACCGCTGTTGTGGACTCGCGCTTTGCCGAGCTGCTCAATGGCTACACGCCCACGCCCGGTGCAACTTCCGATACCATTGCCTTTGAGTGCTATGCACCCAACCGCGTGAGCTACACCTACAGCGCCCAGCAGCCTCGCCTGGCCGTGTTCTCTGAGATTTACTACCCCAAGGGATGGCGGGCCACCGTAGATGGGCAGCCAGCTGAGCATTTCAGGGCCAACTACGTGCTCCGCGCCATGGTGCTGCCCGCCGGCGAGCACAGGGTGGAGTTCAGCTTTGAGCCTTCCATGTGGAACGTGGGCTGCACGGTGGACTACGCCTCATCCATAGCCATACTGCTGGCTGTGGCGGGGGCCCTGGCCTATGGTGCAGTGCGGTGGCGGCGCAGAGATATAGCGGAGGCGATAAAATAAATAACGGCACCCAACAAACAAACAGCCCGCTCCATCTGAGCGGGCTGTTCTTATCATCGCGAGGGACGATTGCGCTTATTTCAGCTTTTGCAGCACCTCCTGTAGCATTTTCTTCAGCTCAGCGTTCTCGGCCTTTAGGGCATCGATGCTCTGCTGCTGCTCTTTGATGGCCTCCACCAGCACGGGTGCTAGTTTTGTATAGTCCACAGATTTAAAGCCTAACTCATCGGTTTGCACAATCTCCGGGAGCACCGTTTCAATCTCTTGGGCTATTACGCCGATTTGTAGACCACTAGCGTAGCCGTAATCAAGGCTGTCAACGGCTATGCCCCTATCTGATGCCATCTCCTGACGAGATTTCCATTGGTAGCTCACCCCCCGTAGTCTGATCACCTTGTTCAGCGCACCATCGAGCGTTTGCACGTCCTTTTTCAACCGGATGTCAGAAGGCCCAGTGAGCGCGCCTGTGTATTTCACATCGCCAGAGAAATATCCTGCATAGTTGGTGCTAGCTCCGCTTGCGGAGGCATATACGCCATAGTTGGTTGTGCCAGTGCCAGTAGCAGAAACGTTTAGACCATAGTTAGTTGCAGCTCCGCTTGCTCGGCCATATAGTGCGAAGGCCTGTTGCCCTCCTTTGGCCGTTGAGCTTAATGCATAGGTATAGGCAGTTGTTTCGGATGATACTGATAGACCGCGTCTTGTGGTGTTGATGTTGAGCGTATAGATGCCATTAGAGGCAACATCGCCCATCTGAATGGCCCCATTTTTGTATATGGTAAGGGCATCTTGGCGAATCAGCGTTCCCGATTGGTAGTACCCATTTCCTACAACCAGTAACCTGTCTCCATTATGAATATAACCAGGGGCAGTGGGTGTATAATCAGTATTCCCAATGCCTAATGCTATCTCCCCATAAGAGCGTGCCAAAACATTGGAACCAATGGCAGCGCTGGCTATCCCAGAAGCTATGTTGTGATCTCCCATCGCAAAGGCGGCATTGGCTATTGCCTGTGAGTTGTCCCCCGCAGCAAATGATGCATGCCACTTCGCTTTTGTTTCGCGCCCAATGGCTGTCGAATAGTACCCTCCTGATGTCGAGGTTTTATATCCCATAGCTGTTGTGTAGGTGCCCTCCGCCTTTGTGCCATAACCTAATGACAAACAATAGTTTCCACTAGCAACAGCATTTGTTCCCATAGCAAAAGCCCCTCTACCTGAGGAACGTACCCCCTGCCCAAAGGCGTAAGAGTAGTCGCCCCCAGCCACGGCCGATGTGGTGATCACCCCAGCAGAATCCTGCCCCTCGCTGCCAAATGCAAAGCTATTTATTCCGCTGGCCTTAGCGTTGGAGCCTATTGCATAGCTGCCGCTCTTCGTCGCAGCTGCCCCATTCCCGATGGCAAAGGCATTTGATGCTTGGGCCTTGGCCGTAATGCCCATGGCCACAGCCCCCATTTGCTCAGCAGAAGCCTCTTTCCCAAATGCGAATGAACTCTCACCGGTGGCTTGCGATTGATTTCCTATGGCTGTAGAAGTTTCTCCCGAGGCGACCGACTTATAACCCAATGCCTGCGCAAAACTACCGCTGGCCTTTGATTGATAGCCAACGCTAAAAGAGTTGGTGCCCACATCATCAGGCGATGTTACCAGTAGATTGCCTGCAAGAAATGCATTTTTGTTAGGATACCAATAGACCCTGTTTTGCCCATTTATCGTAGCGGTTGTCTGACTTACATCTATTTTGAACAGATTGTTTCCGTCCGAATTGTCGCCGGCCCGCCCCAGCCTGCCCGCCACGGCGAACCCGCCCCGGGGGCTGCGCGAGCCGTCGGCATCCACGTACACGCGGGTGCTGTCGGGCGTCACCACGAACATGTTGCCGTCCCCGCCATCGCGCCCCAGGCGGCCCGCCACGGCGAACCCGCCACGGGGGCTGCGTGCGCCCGCGGTGTCCACG
>JAFTDN010000179.1 GCA_017454165.1 Bacteroidales bacterium
AGCCGCACCGTGCTGCGCCACTCCGAGAACCGCGCCCTGATTGACCGGTTCACCCAAAATTGGGAGGTCGAGCGCATAGCCTACATCGACATGATAATCATGGAGATGGCCATCACCGAGCTGCTCGAGTTCCCATCCATACCCATAAAAGTGAGCCTGAACGAGTACATCGAAATAGTGAAGTACTACAGCACCGAGCAGAGCAGCACCTTTGTCAACGGTGTGCTCGACAAAATTGTGGTCGAGCTGCGCCAGCAGCAGCTCCCGCAAAAGCAGGGACGCGGGCTGGTGGGGCAGGATGACAGCCGCCTGCTATGAGCCGAGCCCACCCCATAGCGGCGGCCATGGCCACCCTGATGCTGGCTGCATCGGCCTGTGGCCCCCGAGCTGGCCGCAGCACCCAGCCCGAAATGCAGACCGCCGATACCGCCCGGGCCGACCTCGTGCTGCTCGACGACTTCTACGACTTCGGGAAGATACGGTCGGGCGAGGTGGTGAGCATATCGTTCCGATTCAAAAACGGCGGCTCGGCCCCCCTCATCATCAAGGACGTGCTGCCCGACTGCGGCTGCACATCGGCCAAGCTCCCCAAGCGCATGTTCGAACCCCAAGAGCAGGGCACAATAGAGGTGGAGTTCAACAGCAAAGGATGGCATGGCTCTCAGTATAAACAGGTTACGCTCAGAACTAACGCCCCAATTCGAGAAAAATCGGTGACCATCAGGGCCGATGTGGTGTAAGTGCGCCGTTTTTCCATAAATTTGCATCCCGAATCGATAAACCCCACAACAGCTGTACAATGAATACACTATCAATCCTACTACAGGCCCAGCCCGGTAGCCCTAGCATGGTCTCCACGCTGCTGATGTTCGCGGCCATCATCGTGGTGTTCTACTTCTTCATGATTAGACCCCAGATGAAGCGCCAGAAAGAGCTCAAAGCCTTTCAGGACTCCCTCAAAAAGGGCGACCGAGTAATCATCGCCGGCGGCGTTTACGGCAAGATCAGCGAGATAAAGGAAGACCACGCCGTGGTAGAGGTCGATGACAACGTCCGCCTCAAGGTGATCAAGAGCACCATCATCCGCGATGCCAACGACATCCAGCCCAACAAGTAGCCCACGCATCGTCCAGCGGTAGGCGGGGGCAGCCCCGCCTCGATGCCCTTTCCGAGCAGCCGAACCTCAGCCGATGAGCGGAATCGAACTCACCCTCGCATGGCGCAGCAATCTATCATAGAGCAGCTCAACGGGCTGATAGCCCGCGAGAAGATGCGCTTGAAGACCAGGCTGCTAGGGTTCTCCGTATTCCTGCTCATATCGGCCATGCTGTGGCTGCTCATGAAGCTCGGGCACGAGTATACCGCCCACATCGGCTACCCCATCGAGCTCACCAACCCTCCCGAGGGGTTCATTCTGGTGGCCAGCGGTAGCCCCCAGCGGGTGCCAGTTCGGGTGAAAGCACCAGGGCACACGCTGCTGCGCTACAAGTTGGGGAGAACATCCACCCCCATCAGGCTCAGCGTAGAGGAGCACCACCCGATGGGCACGGGCTCCTACTTCTACCTACCCCTGCGTGGATACCTCCCCGCCATACGCGAGCAGATTGATGCGGAGCTCGAGCTGGTCGGGCTAGGGGCCGATTCGCTCCGATTTCAAATGGCCAAGGTGGTGGCCAAACGGGTGCCCATCAGGCTGAACCTACAGCTGGGCATGGCGGGGCAGCTCATGCAATCGGGGCCAGCTACGATTGTCCCCGACTCGGTAGTCATCACGGGGCCCACGGCCCTGCTCGACACCATCACCCACGTGCCCACGGCCCCGCTCGTCGTAAACAGCGTGGAGCCGCACCGCACACACACACTGCGACTGCTCCCCCCGCCGCAGACGGCCCTCACCGAGCGTACCACCACCGTCAGTGTGCCGGTAGACAGATTTACAGAGACCACCCTCACTCTCGCCATAGCGCCCATCAACGTGCCCGACAGCCTGAACCTAGTGCTGCTACCCGAAACCGTGCAGCTCACATGCAACGTGGCGATGGGGCACTACTTCTCCACCTCGGCGGCCCAGTTCAGAATCGAGTGCGACTACAACGAACGCAACAGCGTAGTGGGCGGCAAAATCAGGCTACGGCTGGCCCAGCAGCCCCGCTTCGTGTCGAATGTCTCATTCAGCCCGCAATTCATCGATTACTTCGTCAAGCTCCGATGAGATGAGAATAGAATAATAGGCCAATGCGTGTCGGTATAACAGGAGGAATAGGCAGCGGCAAGTCAATAGTAGGGCAGGTGCTCGTCCGCATGGGCCACCCCCTCTACGATGCTGACAGCCGTGCCAAATGGCTCATCGAGCACGATGGACAGCTCGTGGAGGGCATCACGATGCTGCTGGGGCCGTGGGCCTACGCGGATGGGCGCTACAACCGAATCCGCGTGGCCCAGCTCGTGTTCGACCAGCCGCACCTGTTGCACCAGCTCAACGCCCTGGTGCATCCCGCTGTGGCCGCCGACTTTGAGCGTTGGGCCAGCTCCCAGCACGGCGCGGGCTTAGTGTTCATGGAGGCCGCCATCCTGTTCGAGAGCCAATTCGATAAGCTCGTGGAGCGCACCGTGGCCGTGCTGGCCCCAGATCGTGTGCGAATCGAGCGCGTGATGCGCCGCGATGGGGCCATTCGCCAGCAGGTGGAGGTGCGAATGCGAGCCCAGATGCCCCCCGCCGAGATGGCTCAAAGGGCCGACCTCACCGTCAACAACGATGGTAAAAGCCTCATCGTACCACAGATAATCGACATCCTACAACGCCTATCGGAATAAACCAAACCACTATGGGTAAGTATAGCAAATGGCTCTCGGGCGGCATAGGCTGGGCCCTGTTCGGTCCCATAGGGGCGTTGATAGGTTTCGCGCTGGCATCGCTGCTCGACTCCGATGCCCCCGATGAGCCCGATAAGCAGCCCAGCCGCCGCCGCACCGTTTATACCGGGCGGACTAGCCGCAATAGCTTCATGATCAGCCTACTGGTGCTCATATCGGCCGTGCTCAAGGCCGATGGAAAGGTGATGCGATCGGAGCTCAATTTCGTGAAGCTCTACTTCCAGCAAAAGTTTGGCCCCGAGGCCGAGCGCGAAGCACTGCTGCTCCTGCGCGACCTCCTCAAGCAGCAGGTGCAGCTGGGCGCCATCTGCGCTCAGATAGCCCAGAACATTAACTATTCATCGCGCCTGCAGCTTCTGCACATGCTCTATGACCTAGCCAAGGCCGATGCCCCAGTAAACGCTGATGAGCAGCGTGTTATAGCCATGATCGCGGCCATGATCGGCATCACCCCCGCCGACCAAAGCTCCATCAAGGCCATGTTCGTAACCGAAACCAACCAGGACTACAAAATACTGGAAATCAGCCCTGATGCCACCAACGATGAGGTAAAACGTGCCTACCGCAAGATGGCCATGAAGTACCATCCCGACAAGGTGAGCCACCTAGGCGAAGACATCCGGCTCCAGGCCGAGCAAAAATTCAAAACGGTAGCCCAGGCCTACGAGCGCATAAAGTCCACACGGGGTATGGCCTGACGGGCGTATCGCTCCCCTAAATGCCCTGCAAACGCAAAAATACCTATATTTGCCCCACAAAGAAACACATAACCAATGAATGCTATGACGCTAACACTGAAAGAGATAATGTCCATATCGGGCCAACCTGGACTATTCAAGTTCATCTCCCATGGACGAATCGGCGCCATTGTGGAATCGCTTACCGATGGCAAACGCATGAGCCTATCCACCTCGGCCAAGGTTTCGGCCCTGGCCGACATCGCCATATTCACCGAGGAGGGGGAGATCGCCTTGAGCGAGGTGCTCAAAAAGATTCGCGACAGGGAGCAGGGAGGCCCCGCCCCCGACCCCAAGGCCCCCACCACCAACGACCTGAAGACCTATTTCGCCGAGGTGCTGCCCACCTACGAGCGCAGCACGGTGTACGACAGCCACATCCGCAAGGTGCTGGCATGGTACAACCAGCTACAGGCCAAGCAGATGCTCGATGTAATCGAGGCATCCAGCGATGAGACCACCGATTCTGACCCCCAAGAGGTCTAAAGCAGCCCTCAATTAGAGAGGCACCACCTTGTTGCCATTGCGGCAACAAGGTGGTGCCTCTCATCGCAATCAGATGAGAGAAGTGCCATGCCACCGTGGATGAGCCTGCGAATGCGTCCGTATTTGCAGGCACCCCGCAGATTGTGTGGCCCAATTTTTGCTACAGAAAACCATAGTTCGCAAAAATTGCCTATCTTTAGCCGCCAATAGCACAACAGAGAGATGCGTAGAACCCTCCCCGTCGGACTACTACTGCTGATGGCCCTGATGACCACCATGGCCCAGCCCGCCGCCCCCCAGCTCAAGGTAAGGGCAAGGCTCATAGTGAGGGGAGGCAACCACAGCGATGCCCAGATGCTGATCTACGAAAATGGCACCAAGAAGAAAACGCTCAACGCCCCCCGCAGCGGCTTTTTTGAAATCGATGCCGATTACGGCAAGGAGTACATAATGTCGTTCGAGAAGCCTGGTTTTGTAACAAAAAAAATACTCCTAAACACCCAGGTACCCCCTAGCTTTAAGGATAATGTAGTGAGAATCACCGATTTCGATGTGGAGATATTCAAGCAGCAGGATGGGCAGCCCATAATGGCCTACAACAACCCCGTGGGACAGATACGCTACGATGCCCAAATAGACGACTTCAATTACGACACAGACTACTCCCGTCGTTTCCAAGAGCAGCTGCGCGCCGAGGAGCGCCAGCTAGTAGAGCAGCAGCAGCAGGCCGAAAAGGCCCGTAGGGCCAAGGAGGAGGAGGATAAGCACAAGCAGCTGCTGGCTGAAGCCGAGAAACAGCGCCAAGCCGAAGCCGCCCGTAGGCAAGCCCTCGAAGAGGCCCGCCGACAGGAACAGGCCCGCATAGCTGCCGAGGCGCAGGCCCAGCGCGATGCCGAAAAGGCTCGCAAGCAGGCCGAAGAGGAAGCCCGCCGGCAGGAGCAGGCTCGCATAGCCGCCGAAGCACAAGCCCGTATGCAGGCCGCAGAAAAGGCCAAGGAGGAACAGCGCATAAAAGAGGAGCAGGCCCTACAGCAAGCTGCGCAGCTCGCCCGTCAGCAGGCCGAAGAGCAGGCCCGCAAGCAGGCACAGCAGCAACAGGCCGAAGAGGCCCGTCGAAAGGCTGAGGCCGAACAGCTGCGCCAGGCCCAAGAGGTCCGCAAGCAGGCCGAAGAGGAAGCCCGCCGACAGGAACAGGCCCGCATAGCCGCAGAGGCACAGGCCCAGCGTGATGCCGAGGCCGCCCGCAAACGCGCTGAGGAGGAAGCCCGCCGCAAGGAGCAGGCCCGCATAGCCGCCGAAGCACAAGCCCGCAAAGAGGCCGAAGCCATGGCCAAGGCCGAGCAGCTGCGCCAGGCCCAAGAGCTGGCCAAACGCGAGGAAGAACGCAAACAGCGCGAGCTGGCCGAAAAAGCTCGGATGGAACGCGAGCGAGAGCTCACCGAGGCCGAAAAACGCCAACGCGAAGACGAGCTGCGCCTAAAAATGATAGCCGAGCGCATGAGCAAGCTGATAGGCGAGGAGGATGCCGCTGAGGTCGTCAAGGTGCTCACCCCCGACGATATTACCAGGCGCTACAAGCGCGAACGTGTAGACGAAATCACCAGCCTGCCCAGGATCACCATCACACGGACGGTATTCAATCGCAACAACACCATCAATTTCTACACCAAGGTGGAGCACATCTGGGGGCGCAAGTTCTACTTCAAAGACGGCTTCTCAATATCCGAATTCCAATACCAAAAAGAAACCGCCAACTAGCCATTGCCCGACTGCATATTTTTTATTACATTTGCCCCATAATTGCACTACACACTCAACTACATCAGCAATCTCATGCCCATGGACAACCTGAATATCCCAGAAACCCCCGATACGCCCACCATAAACCTCGATGCCAGCACCGGAGTGCTGGAAATTTCGGGCAAATCGCTGCCCGAAGACGTGAGGGAGTTCTACACACCCGTGCTGGCGTGGCTCAACGAATACTGCTCAAAGCCCAAGGAGAAAACCCTGCTCAAAATGCGCATGGACTACTTCAACACGGCCTCATCGAAGATGCTCCTCGAAGTGCTGGAGACGCTGAACAAGCTGCACCGCAGCGGTGGCGATGTTCGGGTGGAATGGAGCTACCACGAAGACGATGAGGATATGGCCGAGGCTGGCGAGGACTATTCAGATATGCTCGACCTGCCATTCGAGCTGATTTCATTCCGATAGAACTTGCGCTACCAACCGCATAACCCCCACCACGCAATGCATCACATCGTCATAGAGGCAACCCCTGTAACTCCTGCGGTGGACTTCAACGCCGATAGCGGAACGCTGAGCATCATGGGCCGATCTCTGCCGGAGGATGTGAAGTCATTCTACATCCCGCTGGTGCAGTGGATCGATGAGTACATAAAATCCCCGAACCCTACGACATCGCTGCTCCTGAGCTTCGACTACTTCAACACGGCCAGCTCCAAGATGCTGCTCATCATCCTGAACAAATTCAAAGAGCTGCAGCGCAATGGGCATCAGGTGCAGATAACATGGCAGTACCCATCCGATGATGCCGAACTCGAAAACGCAGGGCAAGACTTCGCGGAGCTGCTCAACCTGCCCTTTAAAATAGAGCCCATCAACACCTGAGACAGAGTAGAGTATTGACCACAGAGCCTTATAATGGAGAACAAGTTGTACATCCCCCAGCAGAAGGACACCCCCGAGGTGCAGTTCGATTTCGAAACAGGCGACTTCTCAATCAAGGGCATCAGCCATCCCGAGAATATCGCCATATTCTTCAACCCCATAATGCAATGGGTCGATGAGCTGAAGGGCCAGCTGGAGCGTGGGGTTATCCCGCCCCCTGAGCGTATGCACCTCACCTTCTTCTTCATCTACGTGAACTCAGCCTCGTACAAATATCTCATCACCGTGGTGGATAGGTTCCGTTCGTTCATGAAGCTCGGCGTACCCCTCAGCATCACCTGGTGCTACGAACCTGATGATTTCGACATGCGCGATGCTGGGCTGGAGCTCAAGGAATACCTCGATCTCGATGCGGTCGTATTCGAGACCGTGGAGCGCGTCCGCGATAAGGACATGGAGCTCTCGTAGCGAGCGAGGGGAGACCTGATTGTTTAGTCGCCGAAGCTGATGCCCACGCCCCGGGCGGTGTTCACTAGGGCGCTCTGTGGCGACACCAAGTTGGGATGGTTGATGGCCTCCAGCAGGGACACGGCTATGATGTCGGGGTGACGGTACGACACCATCTGCCCAAACTGATCGGCCAATATCATCTCGAATGCCTTTACGCCGAACTGCGTGGCCAGCACGCGGTCGTAGGCCACGGGCACCCCACCGCGCTGTAGGTGCCCAAGCACGGTCTCTCGGATGTCGGCCTCGAGGCCAGCCTGCTTCAGCTCGTGGGTGAGCTTGTGGGCCACGCCGCCCAACCGCAGGTTGTGGTAGCCCACCTCACTGCTCGCCTCGGTGCTCAGCTCGCCGCCTATGGGCATTGCGCCCTCGGCTATCACCACTATGGCGTGGCCCTTGCCCCGGTTGTAGCGACTCTGGAGTTTCTCCTTCACCTTGTCGATGTCATATGGAATCTCGGGTATCAGGCACACCTCGGCACCACCGGCTATGGCGGCGTGGAGGGCGATCCAGCCCGCATTGCGGCCCATCACCTCGAGTATGAGCACCCGGTTGTGGCTCGATGCCGTGGTTACCAGCTTGTCCACAGCCTCGGTGGCTATCTGCACGGCGGTTTGGAAGCCAAATGTGAAGTCGGTGGCCGACAGGTCGTTGTCGATGGTCTTGGGCACACCTATGATGTTGAGCCCCTTCTCGTAGAGCTGCTGTGATATGCGCTGCGAGCCATCGCCGCCCACGTTGATCACCGCATCGATGCCTAGGTATTGCAGCTTGCGGATCATCTCGTCGGAGCGATCCACTGCATCCCACGAACCGTCGCGGTTCTTGATGGGCCATGCGAAGGGCCCGCCCTTGTTGGTGGTGCCTATGATGGTGCCGCCCTGTATGTGTATGCCAGCTACCACGCGTTCGTCGAGCACCATTATCTCGGTGGGCTCGCGCAGAATGCCGTCGAAGGATTGTATGCTGCCTATGACCTCCCAGTCTTGCTCCTGCGAGGCGCGTTTCACAATGGCCCTGATTACGGCGTTCAGACCTGGGCAATCGCCCCCACCTGTGGTTACCAATACTCGTTTCATGCGTTGTGCGTGTTTGCTTTTATGGTAGGGTAGCTGCAACCCTGCACAAGTATAAGCAAAATGTCGGTTTGATGTTACAATTTGGGGAAATATTTTAGTTGAGCAACACGCGGGAAGTGGGTGTTCGTCTTTATACTTGCTTCTAGCAGCGTTGTTAGATTTGCAGAGAATTTGCCATGGATAAGCTTAGCCACGCTATAACGGATTTCCTAGTTCAGGATTTAATGTTTTTTATCGGATTCGTTCAAACTTCCTAACTTTGTGCTGTGGATTGGCGTATGCTTACGTTACACCCATTGACATGAATCAGCACTCTTGCAGCCGCCGCATGATATACGCCCTCCTCGCCCTGCTATCCCTGCTTCTGCTGGGCGCAGGGCGGCTGCATGCGCAGTTCTACCCCGTGCATGCCTCGGTGGTGTGGGCA
>JAFTDN010000180.1 GCA_017454165.1 Bacteroidales bacterium
CTTGCCGGGTAGGCCAGCACCCGATAGCACGGTTTTGCGCTGCACCATCTCGCGGGCCTTGCGGGCAGCGTGTCGTGCCTGAGCGGCCAGAATCACCTTATCTACAATGTTCTTGGCATCTTTGGGGTTCTCTTCCAAGTAGTTGGCCAGGGCCTCGCTCACGGCCTTATCGACCGAGAGGCTCACCTCGGGGTTGCCCAGCTTGGTTTTGGTCTGTCCCTCGAACTGAGGCTCAGCCACTTTCACCGACACCACGGCGGTTAGACCCTCGCGGAAGTCATCGCCGTTAATCTCGAATTTCACCTTTTGGAGTAGGCCCGAGTCTTCGGCGTATTTTTTCAGCGTGCGTGTGAGGGCGCGGCGGAATCCGGTGAGGTGGGTGCCGCCCTCAAGGTTGTTGATGTTGTTGACGTAGGAGTGCACGTTCTCGGTGAATCCGGTGGTGTATTGCATGGCCACCTCAACGGGCACTTCGCCCTTGTCGGACTCAATGTAGATGCTCTTCTCGGTGAGGGTTTCGCGGTTGCCGTCGAGGAATTTGATAAACTCCTGTAGGCCGAATTCCGAGTAGTAGGTGTCGGTGCGCGGTTTGTCGTCGATAATCTCACGCAAGTCGGTGAGGCTCAGGTGTATGCCCTTGTTTAGGAATGCCAATTCGCGCAGACGCGATGCCAGAATTTCGTAGTTGAACTCGGTGGTTTGGGTGAATATCGAGGCATCGGGCTTGAAGGTGATGGTTGTGCCAGTGCGGTCGGTTTGCCCCAGCACCTCGAGCTGCGATGTGGCCTTGCCCTGCGAGAATTCTTGGCGGTAGATTTTTCCGTCGCGATGCACCTCGGCGCGGAGCATCACCGACAGGGCGTTAACGCACGAAACGCCCACGCCGTGTAGGCCGCCCGACACCTTGTAGCTGCCCTTGTCGAACTTGCCGCCGGCGTGGAGCACGGTTAGCACCACCTCGAGGGCCGATTTTTTCTCCTTTTCGTGATAATCGACGGGGATTCCGCGTCCGTTGTCCTTTATGGAGATTGAGCCATCGGTGTTGATGGTTACCTCAATGTTGTTGCAGTAGCCGGCCAGTGCCTCGTCGATGGAGTTGTCCACCACCTCATACACCAGGTGGTGAAGTCCTTTGTTGCCCGTGTCGCCAATGTACATGGCTGGGCGTTTGCGTACCGCCTCGAGGCCTTCGAGTACCTGGATGCTGTCGGCTGTGTAGTCGCTGTTTTGGCCGTTGTTCAGGGCCTGTAGCTCGTTGTCGGTCATTCTTAACTATGGTCTAAATTAGCCCCCAAAGGTCGTAAAAATTTTTGGGATGGGGGTGGTGTTTTGCGGGGACTTTTTGCCCCTAGTTTTTTGGGGCTATCGCTGGCTTTTGATGATGGTGCTTTCGGGCTTGGTGGCTTCAAGCTGAGGGGTGTTACGTTCGCGCTGCTTATCACCCCAGGCCATGTTGAGCTCTAGCCGCACGAATACCATGTTCTGGTAGGCTTGGTTGTAGGTGTAGCGCACGTAGGGCGACACCGTTGACAGGTTTTCGTAGCGCGTTTCTTTGTTCTTGTTGAGCGGATCCATTATGCCCACAGTGGCCCGGAGGCGTTTGTGCTGATACGATAGCATGAATAGCGTTGAGAGCGAGGCCGTTTTTAGCATCTCGCCCCATAGGGCGCTGCTCTTGCCATATCAGATGTTTGCCGTTAGGCTCCACTGATTCCAATTGAGCTCCACCTGGGAGTTGGCGTATGGATACCACCCCTTGTGCTGGTAGAGTTCGCCGCCATTGCTGTGGTTGTAGTCGCAGCCGCCGTAGAGGTCGAACGACAGCATGTCGAACAGATTGAAACAGGCAATGGAGCCGTTGAGCACATAGCGGGTGAAGGCATTCATGTTTTCTTGTGTTCGCACCGTCACGTGTCTGCTTGGGGTTGTTTCGATGAGGGTAACGTCCATTATTGGATTTTTGTAGTGCTGATATTTTGCCTGTAGCCAAATTTCAACATCGCCCAGCATGATGGTGTTGTTCAGCGTGTATTGGTTGAATTTCTGCTTTTGCAGTGCTGGGTTGGTGCGCTGCACCTGAAAGGCATCGAGTACGGTTTCGTTGGCGATGAGCTGTCCGCTGGGGGGCTGCTGGTATTCAATTAGCACATCGAGGCCGCATTGCCACCAGTCGAATGGGGTACAGCCGATGTAGAGGCCCGGCATCCACTGCGACCAGCGATGTTTGCTGTCGGCGGTGTAGCTGTAGCCCTGCCACTGATGCCGCCCGCTGATGTAGATGTGCAGCAGGTCGTTTTTGATATTGAGAGCAAGGCTATTGATACCGTCATTTTGGCGCATGTTGGCCTGGGTTTCTGGCTGTTGATGCCCGTGTTGTGTGTTTTGATACCAGGTGCTACGCTAGGTGCTCTTTAGCGTTAGCGTACCATCGAAGCTGTCTCCCAAAGGGAATGGCAGCGTGTAGCTACCCTGTAGCCCAGTGTGGTGCTTGTTTTCGGTGTTTTTGCTGTTTGTGAAATAGCTATTTATGGCATTGTGTTCCGAAAAATCACGTTCATATAGCGCTGCACCGTATTGGTAGTTGGCGTTTATTCTGAATGGACCTATCGGGGATTTTATTTCGGAATATATATTCATGCCATGGCTGGATACGCGCTCAGCATTGTGCTCGTGCGAGCGCGTGGTATCCGCAGCGGTATTATTTTGGGTTATTATCTGTCCCGAAAAATCGTTGTTCCAGCTATTGTCCAGCTGCTTAAATGCCGATATTCCACGCGGTGGGCGTGCCACCGTGATGTTGATTACTATGGCTGCCTCGGGGAAGCGCGAGGTGGGCTTATCGTAGTAGTCCACGCGGCGTATCAGGTCGGGATTTATCCCGCGTAGCTCGTTGGTGTTGGCTGGCCGGTCGTTTATCAGCACCATCACCTGGCCTCCTCCCATTGCGCTTATGGTGTATGATAGCGGGTCGATGCGGACGCGTGGTGGACGTAGGTTTGATAGCAAGTCCATGCCATTCACAGCGCGGTCCACCTGTTTTCCTGTGGGGATGTAGGTGATGCCATCCGGGCGATAGGTTTTGCTTTGCCTGCTTATGGTTATCTCATCGATGGCAATTGCTTCTGGGGTTAGAATGATGGTGCCGATGTTGCCGCTGTCGGCGAGCAATGTCTTTTGCGCATAGCCCAAGCATGTGAATTTTATTGGACGTAGACCGTCTTGATTATTTATTTTAAATTTTCCATCGCTATCGGTAGTGGTGATGGCGACTACGTTGCTGTCGGTGCTGCTGCGCAGCAATGATACATGCACTGCGGGTAGAGGGGCGTCATTCTCATTTATCACTGTTCCGTATATGCTCAGTGGCTGCTGGGCAACAGCGGTAAGGCAGCATGCGGCTAGGAAAAAAAAATAAATATATACTTTATACCAGTCATATAACATGTTTCTTGGGTATTTGTACGCTGCAAAATTAATAGCTAGTTCGTGTTTATCCAAATTTTTTTTGCGCATTTTCTGATGATTTTGTTCGTAATTTATTGGTATTCAGTAGTGGTTGTGCATATTTGAGGTGGGGCATGTGCTACGCAATTTTCGGAGCTTTGTCCACGGCGGCTTGCAGCTGGCGGGCGGCGATTTTCGGGTTGCTTATCACGTTGCAGCCGTTGATGCATCCGCCCTCGCAGGTCATCACCTCCACGAAGTTGGCCGTGGGGGCCTTGCAGAATGCCCTAAGCTGCTTGATGGCGGCCTTATCGAGGCCCGATATTTGCAGATCGCGCACGCTGCCCTCGGGTGCTAGGGCTTTCACCGATAGGGTAACGCCGCCCGATGCGCCGAAGGCGCGGGCCTCGGCGGGGGGTAGCCCGTCGAGCGTGTCGGGCTCGATGGTGTTCAGGTTGATGCCCGCCGCTATGAGCCATGCGCCGTACTCCTCGAAGCTCAGCACGTAGTCCACGTTGGGGTCGTGGAAAGCCTCGTGGCGCTTGGCCGAGCAGGGGGCCACGAACACCACGCAGGCATCGGGGAGCTGCTGGCGCACCTGCTCGGCGCAGTAGCTCATGGGGGTGCGCGTGTGCGACACGTAGGGCTGCAGCTCGGGCAGGTGTTTGCGCACCATGCCGGTGTAGGCGGGGCAGCAGCTGGTGGTCATGAACGGTGCCCCCTCGGCCAGGCGCTCGGCCAGCTCGGCGGCCTCGGTGCGGGCGGTAACCTCGGCGCCGTAGGCCACCTCCACCACATCGGCGAAGCCCAGCATCCGGAAGCTGCGGCGGATGCGACCTAGGTCGGCGCCGAACTGCCCCGCTATGGCGGGCGCGGCGATGGCCACCACGGGGCGCTCGCCCTGCTGCATGGTGCGGAAGATCTCCACCAGGTGCGACTTCTCCACCACGGCCCCGAACGGGCAGGCCACTATGCATTTGCCGCAGCTGATGCACTTGGCGGGGTCGATGGCCTCTATGCCCCGCTCGTTTTTGCTGATGGCACCCACGGGGCAGGCTTCCTCGCAGGGCACGGGCAGGTGCACTATGGCGTGGAACGGGCACACCTTGAGGCACTGCCCGCAGCTCACGCAGCCCTCGGGGTCGATGTGGGCCTGCCCGCCGGCGAAGTGGATGGCCTTTTTGGGGCAGTTCACCATGCAGGGGCGGGCCACGCAGCCACGGCATAGGTTCGACACCTCGTAGCTGTTCTTGCGGCACGATGAGCAGGCCTCGTCCACCACGGTGAGCACCACATCGGTGAGCTGGGTGCGGGCGTGCGCCTGCCGGGCGTACTCCGAGAGCGGGGTGAGCTCGTCCTGCTCATCGTGTATGTTGAATCCCAGGATGCCCATGAGCTTGTATTTGAGCACGGCGCGGTCCTTGTGTATGCAGCAGCGCGTGTGGTCGCCCCCACGGGGGCGCATTTCCAGCGGTATGCGGTCGATGCGCTCTATCAGCTGGTTGTCTATGAGCAGCTGGGCCACGCGGGTGAGCAGCTCGCGGCGGATCAGCATGGCGTTGTTATTTATGGCCATTGTGTAGTTCCTTTTAGTTTAACTCTTTGTATAGCTCGGCTATGAGCGATTGCAGGGTGCATCCGCTCAGCATCCGCCCGTTTATCGAGGCGAATGGGGGCTGCCCTTGCCCCTGCTGGTGGCAGAACTCCAAGCACGTTGAGCCCTTTATTTCCACATGCTTTTTTAGGTCGGGCGGAAGTGCCTCGCCCAGTAGCTGTAGTTCCGCTCCGCCCATCACGTGGCACAGCGTGCCGAAGCAGATGCGAACTTCAATTTTTTTGTCCATCGGTGTGTATTTGTAGTTTGACGTTGTGTTGCTTTTGTGGCTAGATGTACTGCACCACGACCTCTTTCAGGAATTTCTCCTCGAGCAGGTGGGCTATGTTGCGCATCACGTTGCGCCTGATTTCGAGCTCCACGGGGAGCGATGGATCTTGGTGGGCGATGTTAATCTTGGTGCCCACCAGCAGGTGTATGACATCGGAGCTGAGCATCAGGCGCAGGATGTCGGCGGCGGGGCCTGTTTCGGGCACATCGGCGCTGCGCATGCGCCCCAGCATCTCGGCCACGCGGCCCACGGTGAGTATGCCCTCGGTAACTAGGTCGAAGCCCTCCATGCGCGAGGCGGGGGGCAGCCCCGAGCGGTCGATTTCGAGCCCCACCTCCACCTCGCGGCCCAGCTCGCGGGCGAGAATGAGCGATGTGGTGCCGCCGCACACGATTTTGCGGCCCTCGAATCGGCGCACGATGTCGGCCAGCAGGCTGTCGTTGCGTTCATCGAACGGAGGCCCCGAGCAGAGCAGCAGGCGGCGGGGGCTGCGGCAGTGTATCACGGCGCAGGTGGTGTCGTCCTGGGCGCGGTAGATGTCGTTGGCCAGGGAGCGTCTCACCACGCGCTGCGCCAGCTCGTGCGATGAGATGTCGGGCTGGGCCTCCACCTGCTGCTCCACCAGCTGGCATAGGCCATCATCGCCCAGGCCGAGGGGGAGCGGGGCTGTGCCCA
>JAFTDN010000181.1 GCA_017454165.1 Bacteroidales bacterium
AGAGGCCCAGAGGCCCAGAGGCCCAGCCAGTTCGCTATGCGGTGCAGTAGGTGCTTCATTGTTTTAAGAGCACCGCAAAGATAGCGTTTTTGTTTGACACCACAAAATTTCATGGGAAATTTTTCGCTATCGGGGCAACAAGTACTCGTTGCGAACCTTCTACATTGCTGGGAAACAAGCTTTTTAATTTATCGCCAAAGGGGATGGTGGCTATTGTAGCCCCACCACAAAGCAATCGCGGTGCTGCTTGCCTATCTTATCGCGATAGCGCTCGGCATCCTTGCGCGAACCGAAGCTGCCCACCATCAGGCGGTACACGCGGTCGCCGTTGAGGGTGGCGGCCTGTATGCGCACCTTGGTGCCTAGCTGCTGCTGGGCCTCAGCGGCATGATGTATCACGCTGGCCTGGTCGCGATAGCTGGCTATCTGCACGGCGTAGCCGCTGGGCTCCACCTGCTTCACGCTCACCTCGTAGAGCACCGCCTCCCCCTCGGCGGCGGCTGGGTGGCTGGGGGCTGCGCTGACGGTTGGAGTAGCGGGGACAGCGGGCTGGGCCGGGGCGGGTGTCGGGGCGGCAGTGCCGCTGGGCTGCGCGACGGCTGGATGGGCTGCGCTTGCCGTGGGAGTGCTCGTCGTGGGGGAAGTTGTCTTTGGAGCGGTTATTGGGGAGGCCGATGCGGCCTCATCGGCGCTGATGGCCTCGATGCGCACCTCGGCGATACCCGCGCCTATAAAGCCCAGCCGCTCGGCAGCCGATTTGCTCAGGTCGATGATGCGGTCGGCCACGAACGGGCCCCGGTCGTTCACGCGCACCACGGTGGAGGCGTTGTTGCCCAGGTTGGTTACCCGCACCAGCGTACCGAACGGGAGCGATAGGTGGGCGCAGGTGGCCTTCTTGTGGCTGTAGCGCTCGCCCGAGGCGGTGGTACGGCCCTCGAACTTGTCGGCGTAGAACGATGCTTTGCCCTCCTGGGTGTAGCCCTCGGCCTGGGCTTGCAGGTTCGGGGTGGCCAGCATCAGCAGCGGTAGCGTGGCGAGTACGGTGAGTGCGGTACGCATGTCGGTATGGCTTTTAAGGGGTTACGAATTGGCAATGGCCCGGTTTATGAACTCGTTGAGCGGGTGTAGCTGGGCGGCCATGGCCAGCAGCCGCTCCAGCAGCTTGGGCGAGCACACCTGGGCATCGGTCAGGCTGAGCGTGGGGCAGATGTTGCGCATACGCAGGTAGCCATCCACGGGTGAGCCCGGCTCAAACCCGCGAGGGGTGCGCACCAGGCTGTTGGGCTCGAGGCAGGGCAGCTGGGCCAACGGCTCCATGATGCGCATGAAGTCGGCCTGGTAGTACGATATATCCTCCCTGATGCTCTGCATGGTGCGGGCTGGGGCCATGTAGATGCCTCCCAAAAACATGGAGCTGCCCGGCTCCACGTGCAGGTAGAAGCCCGCCAGGGGGCTGTTTTTGCCCTGCGGGGTGATGTATGCGCCCAGGTGCCACTTGTAGGGCATCTTGTTGGGCGAGAAGCGGATGTCGCGGTATATGCGGAACACGCAGGCCGATGGGCTGAGGCCATGCAGCGCGGGGTCGAGCTGTGCCAGCCCATCGATGAGCTCGCGCAGCACCTGCACAAAGTTGTCGCGGGCCTGCTCGTAGCGGGCCTTGTGCTGCTGGAACCATTCGCGCTGGTTGTGCTGGCGCAGGTCGGCCAAGAACTGTAAGGTGCTGCTCTCTATGGCGGTGCTCATGCGGCGTAGCATTAGGAGGTACGCGGCAAAGGTAGCACTTTTGTGGCATTTGTGGGCATAAATTGGGCTATTTTTTCGGGGGCATCAGAATTCATGAGCCCTTCGGACGGCTGTAAATAATCCCTGGGCTCCGTAATTCCTTATCAAGTTGCAAAGTACAAAACCTAGCTGATCCTTTGTGGGTAACCGAGCTCATTTTTTGTGCGAACATCAATTTGGCAATCAAATTAATATATCATTTTAAACATGGATGCCATTGCATCCAATCAACCCATGCGTGATGCACGTATCGCGGACGGCACTCCCTCATCGCCAGTTCGAACGCAGGCTGACTCATGGGAGCCACCGCTCGTTGTATTTACAGCTGCTTAAATAAATATCATTTCCCACCTGTGTCTCACCACACGGGTGTTTCCATAAATTCATCGATTGCCCTAAGCACGGGTTCCCTATATTCATCTCCGCCGAACACCCACTGCTCATGCTGCATATTAAATTCGCGAATATCTGAATTCCGAAAATATTTCTTATACCGTTTTAGATACCGTCTTCCCATCTTGTTGGCATAGATGAAATGGGCCCGGGTATGCTCCACATGTATGTCCTCTTTTAAATGCGTAATCAAATCTGTATAATATTGATTTTAAATAGATTGTGGGCTAAATTTTGCAAAACATTCCATAAACATATGGGCGGTAGCATCGTCCATCAGAAAGAGGTTTTTAAGCCTTTTTCGGGTCTTATTCTTCTTTTTTTCACTACCAGTAAAACTTGTAAGAAGCGGAACCACCAGCAGGGACTGGAGCTTTGCGGCAATCTTCCCGCTCTGATCTAAGTCTGGACTCCCGAAAATAGCATGGTCTATGTGTATGACTTCCCGCTGCACCAGCTGACCCACAAAGCTCGAGCCCAGGGAGGAGCCAATCGCCCCATCTACTCTGCCAGCGTGATTTTCCAGAATGTATCGCTCAATCTTCTCTGTAACAGTTATCATGTCGGAGAAAATTGTGCCGCTGCCGTCAAAACCGTCGTAATTGACGCATACTAGGTGATACTGCTCCGACAGCACTGGTATCACCTTCCCATAATTCGTTTGCCAGTCGCTACAGGTTCCAGGCAATAGCATGAGCGTCCTCCCCTGCTTATCCCCTATTTCCTCAAATTTATTATCGATTTATCGCATCATTCATGGGGGTTACATCATCTGCGAGGCTATGGCCACCACACCCACCACGGCGCAGTAGGCGGCGAACCAGATGAGCTTGGCGCGTTTCACCAGCTCAATCATGAATTTGCAGGCCAGCAGGCCGAACACGTAGGCCGAGGCGAAGCCTGCCAGCAGCGCACCGCTCGATACGCCCGAGGTGGAGGCCGAAAAATCGCCGCCCACAAGCTCCAGAAACGCCTCGCCCAGAATGGGGATTAGCACCATCAGGAAAGAGAATTTGGCCATCTCCTCGCGTTTTATGCCCAGCAGCAGACCCGTGGCGATGGTGCTCCCCGACCGCGACAGGCCCGGCAGCACGGCCACGGCCTGGGCCAAGCCCACCACCAACGCGCTGCCATAGCCGATGCTGTGCCGCTCGGCAAAGCGCACAAAGTGCGTCAGGGCGAGCAGCAACGCGGTGATTAGCAGCATGATGCCCACCAGCAGCACACCCTCGCCAAACAGCGCCTCAACCCAATCCTTCAGGAACAGGCCCACCAGCATCACGGGAATCATGGAGATGGCAATCTTGCAGGCGTACTGCATCTCTTCGTTCCACTTGAATTTGAGCACACCCCGGAGCAGCTGCCATATCTCCAACCACAGCACGGTGATGGTGCTGCACACGGTGGCCGCGTGCACCACCACCTCGAAGGCCACGCTCTCCGAGGCCTCAATGCCCAGCAGTTCCTTGCCTATGATTAGATGCCCGCTGCTGCTCACGGGCAAAAACTCGGTGAGGCCCTGTATCAGGCCCAATATAAGCGCTTCTATTATGCTCATGGCTACTCGGCCTTAGGGCGGCGCATGATGGCGTAAATCTCGAAGGCAAAGCCAGCCAGCACCACTATTGGGGCCAGCGTGATGCGGCGGAAGCTGAATATGGACTCATCGAACTGGGTGGGGTCATCGCTCCCGCCGCCGGCCATCAGCGCAAAGCCCACTATGATGATGACGAAGCCTATCAGCAGCAGCTTGTAGTTACGCCGGCTCATGGCGAATTGGCCCTCGTTCTCGGAGGGCATGGGCGGGGTGATTTTAGTGTTTTTGGCCATAGCTGTGTGTATAAACGGCTGTTGTTAATCGCATTAGTAGTACAGGTCGCCGCTATTCAGGCGCAGGTAGCGGTTCACCGAGAGCGAGGTGGACGCCGTGTTGATGCAGATGCCCATCAGCGCCATCAGGACGAACACCGCGCCGATGTGGAGCGGACGCACTATCTGGGTGATGTCGGCAATCTCCACGCTGATGCCGTAGAACAGGGCTGTGAGCAGGGCCATGGCCAGCAGCGAGGCGAAAAGCCCATGCAGCGCCCCGCGCAGCACGAACGGACGGCGGATGAAGCTCCACTGCGCCCCCACCAGCTTCATGGTGTTGATGATGAAGCGGCGCGAGTACACCAGTAGCCTTATGGTGTTGTTGATGAGCACCAGCGATAGGAACATCATCAGGGCGGCCACGCCCAGCACCAACATGCTGATGCGATGCACATTTTGATCCACCAAGCTGACGAGCGACTTCTGGTAGTCCACCTCCTTCACCTGGGCGAACCCGCCGAGCCACTGCTCAATTTTGGCTATGCTGTCGTTGTTGGCGTACTGCGCGTTGAGCCTCACATCGATGAATGCCGACAGGGGGTTGTAGCCCAAATACTCAATAAAGTCGGGGCCTAAATCCTGCTCCATCAGCCTAGCCGCATCGTCCTTGCTGTAGTAGTGGGTCGATTTCACGTACTGCGAGGCATCGAGCACCTTGCGCAGGTAGCTGGCCTCGGTTTCGCTGGTGCCGTCCTCTATGTAGATGGAAAACCCTATGTGTTCCTTTACGAACTCTGATAGCGACCGGGCCGACAGCACCAACACGCCCACTATGCCCACCATGAACAGCACCAGCGCTATGCTGATTACCGCCGATATGGATGAGCTGCGGAGCCGCTTGCGGGTGGCGTTCTCTTTGTTGGACATGGGCTTTGCTGTTGGTGCGGGGCAAAGGTAGCGAATATTTCCGTTTATCGATGCGCTGCGCCCGTTTTTTCTTCGGGGGCTACACCTCCTGCTTTTTTATGGGGTAGTTGCCCTTGTACACCACGCCGTTGATGCCATCGAGGGCTATGGGGTCGAACAGGCCGAATGTGTGCCCGTTGATTACGCAACGCTTGTCGCGCTCGTGCACCTCCATGTCATCGCAGTTCACTATGCACACCTTGCCCAGCGAGGCGGCGGTAACGGCGGCGTGCGAGGTGGCCCCGCCTTTGGCCGTGAGCAGCCCCTGGCATTCGAATATCATCTCGATGTCATCGGGCACGGTGTCGGGGCGCACCAGCACAGCGTTGGCCTCGGGCTGCTCGCGCTGCAAGCGGGCGGCATCATCGAGGTCGAACACCACCAGCCCGTTGAGGGCCCGTCCGCCTATGCCCACCCCCACGCCCGCCCGCTCCATATTGCGGGGGGCGATGGCGAACACCTCTACGTGCTGCTGACGCTTTATGGGCATGTTGCGGATTTGGAGTATGTACAAATCGCTGGGGCTGGAGGTCTCGAAGGTGAACTCCACCTCCTGATGCCCGTAGCCGTGCTGCTCTATCAGCTCGCGGGCTATCTCGTGCAGGCGTTGGTATATCTGCGGGAATGCCGACTCGAGCGAGCATGGGGACTTGGCATAGTACTTCAGCCGCTGCGCCTCGCTGATGGGCAGGGTGTTGATGAGGCCCGCCACGATGTCCTCACCCTGGCTCAGGAAAGAGAAGTCGCCCGTGAGGTTGATCTTCTGCGAGCTGTGATCCTGAGCATCGCGGGTGAACAGCACGCCCGAGCCCGACTCACGGTGCAGGTTGCCGAATATCATCTGCTGCACAATCACGGCGGTGCCCCACTCGTGGGCAATCTGCATGTGCTCGCGGTACACCTGCGCCCGGGGGGTGTCCCACGAGCCAAATACGGCTATTATGGCCTGTTTGAGCTGGGCCATGGGCTCTTCCTCGAAGCGCACGTTGTGGCGGGCCAGCACCTGCTTGTAGGCCATGGCTATCTCGCGCATCATGGCGGGGCTGAAGTCAATCTTGGTGCTCACGCCGTGGCGCTGCTTGTAGTGGAGTATGATTTGATCGAACAGGTCGCGCTCCAGCCCGTGCGACATGCCCCACGTTTGTAGCAGGCGCCGGTAGCAGTCCCACGAGGTCCACCCAAAGTTGTCGCGATGGCTCAGGTGCTCGGTAATCTCATCGTTAAGGCCCACATTGAGGAAGGTGTTCATGGCACCAGGCATCGATATGGCCGCTCCAGAGCGCACGCTCAGCAACAGCGGACGGTCGGGGTCGCCGTAGCGCAACCCCGAGCGCTCCTCAAGCTGGTGCAGGTGGTGCGCTATCAGGCTGTCTATCTCGGCGTTCAGCGCGGGCACCTTCAGTATGGGCTCCACGCGGCGGAACACCTCGGTGGTGATCACAAAACCAGGCGGTATGGGATACTGCTTGCTGTGCAGGTCCTTGAGGTAGTACGCCTTGGCGCCCAGGAACACCTGATTGTCCATGCCGGGCGTTTGCTGGTACAGCGGGCTGATCACCAGCTCGGGGTTGTAGGTCATAATCTTCTGTATCTCCTCGTCGGAGAGGAGCTCCACCTGCTTGCGCAGGTTATTCAGGATGCAGCCCATCAGGTTGTCGAGCGGCTGCACTATAAAGGCCGAGGCCAGCAGCTCGCGGTAGAACACCTCGGTTTTGACGGCCATGGCCTGCTTCTGCCGCTTCTTGGGCATGGCGGGGTCGATGTGCTGCGGTAAAATCTGCTCAAGGAGAGCTCCGTAGGGGTTTATGAAATACTTGCTGATGATGCCCTTGATGCTGCCCTCCATGAAATGGAAGATATTGATATACTGCCCAATGGTGAAGCTGCCCGAGCTCAGGCTGTACTCGAGCATCTTGAGGTTCGAGTCGAGGCTGGGGTCGGCGATGCCATCGAGCAGCAAGCCCTCGCGCAGCAGCTGCAGCAGGCCGTGCAGGTCGCGGAAGGTTTTGGCCGTGAAGTACTCGGTGTTGATGCTGGCGATAATGTCATCGACCAGCAGGGCCGCGATGCGCTCGAGGCGGAACGTGAGGCCCAGGGCCTCAAACTTGGGCTCGCGGTAGTAGCCGTACATCGACGGTATGCCCACGGCGATGTGGCGCTTGTAGAAGATGTTCTCCCACCCCTCGCTGCGCTGCGGGTCGAATATGATGGCGTTGAGCTTGCGCATGATGTCGAAGATGATGCGCAGGGCGGCCTCCTTCTGCCCCGCATCGAGGGCCTGCGAGAGCAGCTCCACATCGGCATCGTCCACAAAGTGGTACTTACGCATGGCGGAGGCTATGTCGTTGGTCTCGAAGCGGTACTTCTCCTTGAGCAGCTGGTAGAGCTCCACCATAAGCCCCACGCGGGCTATATCGGTGCTGCTGGCGGGGCCAATGCGTCCGAGCATGGAGGTCAGGCTGGGCTTGTCGAGCTCGAGCAGCTCGTCCACCCCCAGCCCATTGCTCCGCGTGAGGGCCACCAGCACCCCGTGCACCCCGTGCACCCAAGGGCCATCGACCTCGATGGTGGCGAACACGTTCTGGGGCACAATGGCCTCGAGCTGCTGCAGGTCGAGGTCGTGCCAGAAGTGGAACACCCGCGAGGTGATGTCGATGTGGGAGCTATTGCCCTCGGTGTGTATCTGCTTGCGCAGGAAGTGTATGAGCTTGTCGTTGCGGTGGCTCAGCTCATCGAGCTTGGTCGACACATCGCGCAGCTGGCCCTCGGCCCCTATCTCGCTGAAGAACACTGGGAATATGCGCGACAGCTGCTTGATGTGCTTGTATATGGGCTGTATGCGAGAGTTCAGGAGCTTGGTGATGTCCTTCTGGAAGAAGTCGGTGTCGAATATGAAGATGCCGCCCACGCGCAGGTTGATGATGAGGGCCGCCAACAGGCGGCTCATGCGCTCGGGGTCGCACTCGATGAGCTCGAGCCACACGCGGATGTTCTTGATGTGGTTCGGGTCGACCTTGAGCTCCCAGTCGTTGGTGAGGTAGGCTATGCCCGGCGTGGCGAACCCGAAGCCGATGATGTGATTTTCAAGAGCCCTGATGAGCTCAGGGCGCTGCGTACCGATAATCTCGCGGCCCAGCACCATGATGGAATCGAGTATGAGGTTGGGATGGCTCTGCTTGAAATCGGCGAACAGGCCGAACAAGTCGTCCATGGCGTGAACGCACTCTGGGCCATCCAGCTCGCTTATGCGTTTTATGGTTTTATTGAGGTCGAGCAGTATCGCATCGCGATGGTGGGCCACGCCGGGCAGGTGCATCAGGTAGAAGATGTAGCAGAGCTGGTCGGTGATGGTGCTAAAAGAGGCCGTCTGCGCCCTCATGGCATCTATAATCTCGGAGAAGGTGAAGGCCACCTGGCGGAGGTCGGGCCATGCGGTGGCCCGTTCGGCCTGCTCACGATACGAGGCGAACATTTGGCTTCCCAGCTGCTCGGCCAGCTCGGGATAGGCGTGGGTGAGCGAGGTGCGATTGTCATCGAGCCACCGCTCCAGCTGGGTGGTGCGCCCCCAAAAGTCGATATTGCACACTATGAGCCGCCTCATGAACAGGAACGCAGCCTCCTGCGTTTGGGGGTTGCACAGCAGCCTGTCGAACTTCTTGCGGAAACCGCCCATGTTGCCTATGTAGGCGAACTCGTTGGGGGCCATGCAGTCATCGAGTATGCCTATGTACTTGAGCAGCAGCTCGGAGTGCTCGGCTAGGGTGTCGTAGTTGTGCCATATGAAGTCGAGATAGGTGGCCACCAGCTGGTGGGCTAGGGCATCGGGGAGGGCCTCGCGCAGCAGGGCGGCGTAGATGTCGAGCACCACGCCCACGGCCCTGTGCCGTTCGGGCACCTCCTTGATGACCCAGAAGTCGCTGATGCTAATCTTGAGCAGCGCCTGCACCACCTCGGTGCGGTTCGACATGGGGTGGTGCAGCTCGCGCAGGAACTCGCGGGTGCGCTCGTGTATGCCCAAGTAGCGCTCCGAGAGCGATAGGAACCATTGCTGCTCGTCGGGGATGAGCACCTCATCGACCCGCGTTTGTGAAAGGTTGGCCGCTAGGGCATCGGATTGAATTATCTCATCGGGCTCCATCGGGATGCTTTTATCGTGGCTTATCTCTTCGGTGGGCGCTCAGCGCATCACGCCATGCGCAAAGGTAGCGCTTTTATTCGGGGCGCAGCTTGGTGCCTTTGCCTATTTATGCTAAATTTGCTGCGCCTTTGCCCATGAACCTGCTCCAGCTCTTCAGCAACATACGCCCCTTTGTGCGCCCCTATCGGGGGCTGGTGGCCATCACGCTGGTGCTCACGCTGGTGGGCTCGCTACTGGCACAGGTGAACGCCATCGTGCTCGACCGCACGGTCGATGCCATCAACGCCCTGCTGGGCACGGGCGTGGGCTGGGGGCAGGCCGTGCGCATCCTCATCACCATCTCGGCTGTACTGCTGGGCAAGGAGCTGCTGGCGGCGGGGGTGGGCTTCGCCCAGAGCTACTTCGGCGAGCGGATGCGCATATTCGTCTCACGCGACCTCTCGCAGAGCGTCATCGAGCGGGTGCTCACCTTCCGCATGGCCTACTTCTCGCAGGCCGACAACGCCACGGGCAAGCTGCAGGCTCGCATCGACCAGGGTGTGAGCAGCCTGTCGCGCACGGTGCAGAACTTCTTCATCGACCTGCTGCCGCTCTTCACCAGCGCCCTGCTGGCCCTCGGGCTGATGTTCGCCGCCAACCTCTACGTGGGGCTGGTGGCGCTGGCCATCGTACCCGTCTATTTCTGGATTACCTACCGCCAGGCCACGCGGCTCAAGGGCTGGCGGCGCGAGATGCGCTCGCACCTCGAGTCGAAGAGCCACGGCATCAACAACATCCTCGACTCCATCAACGTCATCAAGTCGTTCAACCGCGAGGGCATAGAGGCCCAAAAGCAGCTCGACCTGCAAAATCGGGTCACGGCCAACCAGGTGCAAACCCGCCGTGTGAGCTTCTACTACAACGGCGTGAAGAGCTTTGTGAGGCAGGTGGGCACGGTGCTGGTCATCATCCTGACGGCCTACCTCGTGCTGGCCGGCTACCCCGGCATGAGCATCGGCAAAATAATGTACCACGTGGTGCTATTCGGCAACGTGATAGCCCCCATCACGCAGCTGCAACGCATATTCGACGATGTGAACGACGCCCTCATCTACGCCGAGGGCTTCTTCGGCATACTCCACTCCGAGGCCGAGGTGGAGCCCTCGGGCAGCTACCGGCCCGAACGCATACGGGGGCTATTCGAGCTGCGCAACGTGGACTTCACCTACCCCAACGGCACCAAGGCCCTGCACGGCGTGAGCATGACCATAGCCCCTGGGCGCATCACCGCCCTGGTGGGCCTATCGGGGGCGGGCAAAAGCACCGTGGTGAACCTGCTCGACAAGTTCTACCAGCCCGATAGCGGCTCCATCACCCTCGACGGCGTGGACCTGCAGCAGTACGACACCCACTACCTACGCAACCACATCGGGCTGGTGCTGCAGAAAAACCACATATTCGATGGTACAATTGAGGAGAACATCCGCTACGGCAACCCTAGCGCCACGCACGAGCAGGTGGTGGAGGCCGCGAAAAGATCGTTCATCTACGACCAAATAATGGCCCTGCCCCAGCAATTCGCCAGCAAGGCCACCGACCTCTCGGGCGGGCAGCAGCAGCGCATAGCCATAGCCCGCATGTTCCTAAAAGACCCACCCATCATCATCCTCGATGAGCCCACCGCCAGCCTCGATGCCATAGCCACCGAGCAAATCAAGAACAGCATCGATGCCATAAAGCGGGGCCGCACGGTGGTGATCATATCCCACAGCATATCGCAGATTATCGACAGCGACACGGTGTACGCCTTACAAGCGGGGCGGGTGGAGCAGGGCGGGCAACCCGATGAGGTGTACCAGCAGGGCGGCATCTACAAGCAGATTATCGATGCATCGGCCCGCAGCCTCAACATACAGCGCATAGCGCAGACCATCGGGGGGGGCAGCGGGGCAACCAGTTTGGCCGAAAATTTGTAGCACCACACAACGTCAACCCATTGCAGCCCACCCCATGACCCCGACCAAACCACCGCTCACCGCCTTAGCCGCCGCGCTGATGCTGATGATGGCTTCGTGCTCGCCCTCCCGCTACTTCGCTGGTACCCGACCGCCCGAGCTGGCCCTAGTGGAGCCGGTGGCCTACATGTCATACGTGCAGCGCGACGGCGAGCTGGTGCCCGATGACTCGCTCTCCTTGGTCTCCACCTCCATGCTCACGCGGATGTTCACCTCATCGGGGCTGCCGGTGGTCGACATTGTGCCGGTCGATTACTGGGGCCACGACAGCACCCTGCTGCCCCTCGTAGAGCTGCTGCCCGCCATTGACGTGCGGCAGCTCAAACGGGCCGTGGTACCCGAGCCCATCAGGCAGCTGCTACGCGAGCGCGGCCACCGCTACGGCCTGCTGGTGTACGCCGATGGCTTCGTCCGCGATGGGCGCAACTACGCCGCTGGTGTGGCCACTGGCGTGGCCGTAGCCGTGTTCTCCGCGCTGCTCACGGGCGGCAGCTCGGCCTACCTCGCGTTCCCCAACAAGTACGGCTCGCACGTTTTCGTCATGGTGGTAGACGCTGAAGACAACCGCGTGCTGTTCTACAACAAATCGACACCCAGTGAGGCCAACCCGCTGAACGCAAAGAGCCTGCGCAAGCAGGTGAGGCAGCTGGTGGAGAAGCTTGTTGGTTAATTTGTATTAATTATACCGTTGCGCATTGCGGGCTTAAAAACTATCCGTACCTTTGCGGCGGATTTTGGTTAAACGAGGTCGGGACTTTAGCTCAGCTGGTTCAGAGCGCTTGCTTCACACGCAAGAGGTCAGCAGTTCGAATCTGCTAAGTCCCACAAGATTCATAGTACTAGTTAAGTTTGGATGTGCGGGGCTCCTGAATAGGGGCTCCGCATTTTTGTGCCCACTCCCCCCCCAATACGGACAACGGCCCTACCCCACCAGCTGGCTTACGAATATGATGGCGATGGCCACCGGGGCCAAGTAGCGCACCACCAGCACTATGCCGCGCCGCAGCCCCAACGGCAGCGTACCACCGTTCGACAGCTCGTCCATCACATCGGCCCGCCCCATGCGCCATCCCACGAATAGCACAATCAGCAGACCGCCTATGGGCATCAGGTAGAGCGCCGTGAGGTGGTCGAGCAGGTCGAAGGCCGTGCTACCGCCCAAGCGCAGCGGGCTGTCGGGGCGCAGGCTGAGCGTGGCCACCATGCCTATGACGGCGGTGCCCAGCGTACCCACCACCACCGCCCGTGCCCGCGACATGCGCAGCTCCTCGGTGAGCGTGGCCGCAATCACCTCGAGCAGCGATATGGTGCTGGTGAGCGTGGCTATCACCAGCAGCACGAAGAACAGCAGGCAGAACGCGTAGCCGCCCGCCATCTGCTGAAATACCATGGGGAGCGTGGTGAAGGCCAGCGAGGCCCCGGCCTCGGGCTGTATGCCGAAGGTGAATGCGGCGGGGAATATGATGATGCCCGCCAGCACGGCCACCAGCGTGTCGGCCAGCGTAACGCTCACCGCGCTCGACACCATGTTGTCCGAACGCCCGATGTATGACCCGTAGGTGATGAGCGCCCCCATGCCTATGGAGAGCGAGAAGAAGCTCTGCCCCAGCGCGCTCAGCAGCACCTGTCCATTGATTTTGGAGAAGTCGGGCCAGAAGAAGAATCGCAGCCCCTCGGCGGCCCCGCTCAGCGTGAGCGACTTGATGCAGAGCACCAGCATTATTGCCAGCAGCATGGGCATCAGTATTTTGGAGTAGCGCTCGATGCCGTCCTTCACGCCGCGCACCACCACCAAGGCCGTGAGAGCGAGGAATGCCATCTGGCAAACCAGCGGCAACCAAGCATGGCCTGTGAAATCGGCAAACTGCTGCTGTATCTGCTCCAGCCCCTGCCCGCTAAAATGGCCCGCCGCCGCCTTGCCCAGGTAGCCCAGCGTCCAACCCGCCACGGTGGTGTAGAAGGCCAATATCAGGAACGCGCACACCACGCCCAGATAGCCAACGGCCGACCACGGGCTGCGCGACCTGCCCTCGATGCGGCGGAACGCCCCCAACGGATTGCTCCGGGCGCGGCGGCCAATCACGAACTCCGAAATCATGAGCGGCGTGCCTATCAGCAACGCGATGCCCAGATAGACAATCAGGAACGCGCCGCCGCCATTGGCCCCCGCCTCGCACGGGAAGCGGTAGATGTTGCCCAGCCCCAGCGCCGATCCTGCCGTGGCCACAATTATGCCCAGCTTGGAGCTGAAGCCATCTCTCTGATTGCCTGCCATATCGTTCTGACTGTTAGCATTGTACCAGCGGCCCACGCGGGCTGCCTAACCCTGCAAATATACAACTTTTTGCAGCCACAACGCTACTCGTATAATTACGGTAGTTTTACGCTGATTTTGTATAAGTTGCGATAATGCGAAATCTTTCGTCCTTGATTTTCAAAAAGTTGCTCATTCTCATGCCTAAGTTCATCAGAATCACCAGGATATAGGATGATGCAGCGAGGCGAATAGGTTTCTTCGAGATTGGGCAACAGCTTTTCGTCGCGGGCATTGCCGCTCAATTCGCGGATGTCGTCAATGTCCACCCAATTATCCTTCTGATAATCAAGTTTGTATTTTGCATCAAGAATCAGACTTTCAGATGGAATCACGAAATCAGCCACTTGCCTGCCATAAAATCCATCTTCCTGAAATTCAATTTCATTAATGCTGTTTTTCAACAGTTTTCTATACACCCACATCTCATAAAGCCGCGCCATATCAATCCAAAATGGGGGTGTTTTTTGCGGTTCTGAGGTGGCTTTGGCTATGCTATAGTCGAAACGGCGTAGCAGCATTTTGGCCACGCGGATGGCCTCGCGGTAGTCGCGGAACAGCTTGTTGGTCGAAAGGTGTTGAATCTGGTAGGGCTCAATGTCGTCGGAGATATGCTCAAACTTCGATTTCAGCTGCCGCAGATGCTTGGGTATATTGGTGTTTTCAATTTTGTGGCGCAGCCCCGATTTGCCGTCAATAAACTGCTCGGCGAACAGCAGCGCCCGCTTCAGCAGGCGGTTCTCGGGCGTGTCGTCGGTGAACTCCTGGTACTGACAGAAAACGCGGTCCACGCGCTGCTGGAACACGTTCTGCCGCAGATGCCGCCCGAGCATGATGCGCCCCTTCACCTTGGCCTTCAGGTTCTCCTCGCGGGTGATGTAGCTGCGCCTGAGGCCACGCGTGGCCAGCCTGTGCAGCACCTCGACGTAGTGCAGCACCAGCATCGGCGTGAGCTGCGACAGGCGCGCATCGGCCTCAATCGTCGGTTCGTCGAAGTGTATGCCGTAGCACTTGGCGAAATAGTCGCTCTCGTTGCGCGTGTCCACCTCCAGCGCGGCAACGAACATTTTCACAAAATCGATTTTAGGCATTTTGGGCGTTACCACCACCGCCAGCTCGTGCTTTTTGAGCCACGAAGCCCCGATGTAGAACGATGCGCGTAGGTTAGCATCAATACCTAAATATTTTGGCTCGCCCATGTAGTTGGTGGGATTGCCCTCGAATTTTGTATCGCGCAGGATATTGCGGTATTCTTCGTCCCAATTTTCCGCATCGTACAGAAATTTATGCTCACAAATCGAAATTGCTTTTGCGGACGCAATAGATACAGTTCCTATATTTTCATTTTTTTCGCTCATTTCATTAATCCGATTTGTACGGACGCGATTCATCGCGCCTCGCACTATTGTTCATTCATAAAATAACAATCCAATTCCCAATTTGCAGGGTTGTTGATGATGTAATTGGCAATATTATTCATGTCGGTATTGTTGCGGATGATGTGGTCGTGGTAGCGACCATGCCACGCAAATTCGATTCCGTTTTGTTTTGCATAATGCGACACACGTGCCTTTAAACCGCGAACAACCGTACCTAATGTTTTGCTTAACATTGGGTTTTTATCTCCTGTCGCACCTCCGTGTTTTGTATGGACGCGATTCATCGCGTCCATATTGCAATCGTCGCCCTGGGACGCGATGAATCGCGTCCGTACATCTGCGTTGTTGTCAGGCGTGTTGTATGCCGTTTCTCTATGGTTATTGCAATTATCCAATTCGTTGTTTGTCGTGTTTAAATTTTCTGCTGTCTGCTCTGTACGGACGCGATTCATCGCGTCCATATTGCATATATTGCCATTTTTTGCGGAATCTATCGCCACAATCAAATGCACATGGTTGGGCATTATCACATACAATGGTATCTCTGCATACGGGTAATGCGTTTGTACGTTCTCAATCTCCCTCCTCAAACATTCCCCCAATGCCGACAGATGCACCTCTCCGTTGCGGATTGCGCCGAAACTATGCGCCCGATTGTTGGTGCAAATCGTTATAAAATACGTTGCATCATCATATCGGTGCCACGGGGCGCGGGGCGTATGTCGGGTGGGGCGGCTATTCATCCTCGGATCCTGTGTCGTTTGCGGACGCTGCATCCTCTTCCCCCACAAACCCCGTCGCCGTAACATCCGTTTTGATCGTCTCCGCATTCAACAGCCCATCCTTGATATACTCGTTCAGCAGTGGCTTAATCTCGTATTGCCAGCGCATCTCGAGCATCTCATCGCTATCCGCGAAGAAATAGCTGTGACCCACCATCAGGTCCTCGAAATCCATCTCGGCCTTGCTTTTCTCGATGAACTTCCTCACGGCATCGTAGAGCCGCACACCCTGCTCGGTGGAGTGCTGCTCCACCAGCTCGCGCTGCGACTCCAGCGTGGCGAAGGCGAAGCGGCGGCGCACGGCGTAGTCGATGTTGCCCACGCTGCGGTCTGTCGTGTTCATGGTGCCAACGATGTAAAGGTTCTTCGGCACACCGAACCGCACCTTCGAGTAGGGCAGCGTAACCTCTATGGGGTGATCGCTGGGGTGCTCGCCGCCCAGGCGTTTGTCGGCCTCTAATAGCGTAATCAGCTCGCCGAATATCCGCGACACATTGCCACGGTTAATCTCATCGATAATCAAAACGTAGTTTTGGAGTTCTGGTTTTTGATCGTCATTTTGTGGCAGTTCCATTGTTTTTTCATATTCTGCCATCCTTTTATATAGTTCGAAATAATAAAATGTATTGCCATGATATGGTTTTATATCCTTATAAGATTTTATTTCACCACGTGTGTATTGTTCATAGTCGCGAAGAATGATTTCAGCAGTTAATCCAACTGTAGATGTTGTATTGGGTAATGTACTATTTTTTAGCCTAATCGTTTTTATTTTATCGTGTTTGGTGAATATTTCAAAAATCTTCATTTTAGATTTATTGTTCAAAAATAAATCGGCATAAGAATTTTCGTCTATTTCACGTTGTATTTTTTCGCATAGGCCATTCAAAACATCTATTGTTCTGTGTTTCTTTTCTATTATTATATCGCCGTTTTCTTTATTTTCTTCCCAATTCTCACGAGCTCTATCGGCAATCTGCTTAAATATCCCATCCTCAACATCATAGCTCACTGTTCCGTTCTCGGTGTTTGGCTTTATGCCCTCCACAAAATCTTCGTAATCCATCGATTGGTGGAAGGTGCAGAACCCAATGCGGCCCTCATCTTGCAGCTGCTTGTAGCGCTGCATAACAGCGTCGTGGTCTTTTAGGTTCACGTCTGTTACTTCGCAGATGCTCAACGCTAATGCGGCGGTGTTGTAGGTTTTGCCCGTGCCAGGCGCACCCTGTAAAATGAGGTTCTTCTTATGGCGCAGGATTTGAGCGTATTTATCGATGTGATTTGGGGCGGTGGTTGTGTCCATGGCGAAGAGTTGGTTGTAATCTTTGTATTCTTTCGTAGTTTGTTGAATGTCCCATTTGTCTCTTATTCCATATATCATTTTATTAAATAAAATTGATTTGTTTTGAGGATTTAAAAATTTAAATCCAAGCTCGTTGAACAAGTTAAATAGTTGTTCGTCAAAATTTGTTTTGTCATAAGGAATATTCAAAAAATAATCTGAGATTAATGCTCTGTATTCATCTTTCAAAATTGGAAAATATCGTTCAGGATGGTCTATATAATTTATTGCATTTATTATCGTCTCACTAATATCTTCTTGATTGTTTTTATATTTCAGCAAATTAATTGTCCACGCATTTTGACGGATAAATGATAGTGCTATTGTTCTTTTATCATCATATTCATTTAGAATGACTTTATCCGCAGCATTTTGGTCGCAATATGCAACTAGTTTAAAAATTAGACTCTTAATTCTTTTAATTGTGTCATCGGTTTCGGCCAGACTTTTAAACTCGTTGTAATTATTCTTAACAAGGTGAATAAGATTGTTTGTCGTAGCGTCGTCAATGTTATATGCGCGCCATGCGGCAAGAGCATCTTGAGCTTTTTCGAAATAAAACTCAGGCATTTCAGCGATGTAGTTGTCGAAATGCGGCTCCAGCATTTCTTTTAGGACTGTGGTGTTCATCTCTTCTAAAATTAAGCGTTACACAAAGTTATGTCAATTATTATCCCAAAGTTTGTTATATGCTTTTTTGATGATTTCTGCCATTAGTTTTCGTCGTTCAAAAAGAAAATCTGCATATTCCATCGATTCAAAACCAATAGGAAGTGCATTATTACGACAGTGTTCTTCATATGCATCAATGCCAAGTTTTTGTTTGTACCTGTCAATATACATAGACGGAGCATCATCGGATATATCTATATTTGTCTGATAATCCAAATAGGTGAAGTTCGCAAGTTGGTTACGTTCACGGTCGTCCACAATACCAATTGTTTCAAGGTAATGTTTCGGGAAGATGTGATGTTTGTCTATCGATTTCTTGTCGCCATCTGCTCCCAAACGCCAAAAATAAGATTGTGGAGTATTTGAGAAAAGCATAGTTGTTCCTAACACATTAATAGATGCTACATAACCGTACCATATAGGAGAACTTGCTGATGATGTTGTTAAATCTTTCACGAGTTCAATAGAGAAATATGTTTCGTTCATTCTCAATTTTATAGTGTTGTCTATATACGCTATAAAATCATCAGCGGTGTTAATATTTCTAAGGTCAGCTAATTGTCTTTCAACGGTAGATTCAGGTGAATTGGAATAAAAGGAGGTAATAGTAGTCATAAATATCCATCTTGTTATTACTTTACGAAGAATATTCGGTTGAACAGAGTATTCATATTTACCCATAAGATAGAATACATAACTAAAAATCACCACGTAACTTGATAGCACTTGTTCTTTGCTTAAATATCCTGCTTCTGGAAATAAATTCATAAACGCGTGCCAATCATTAAGATTAATAACATGGTCTAACGCCTTTCGGAAAATCTCTATATTTTTATTTCGTGTGTCAACTGATGTTGTTCCAGCATCAAGGTCGTCGCCGCGCAGCAGTTTATATCCATATTTCATCCTTGCACGATGGAATCCTAAGCCGATAGTTACGCGAATAATGTATGATGGATCTACGTCAATAATTTGATTATAGGATGTTCCTTTTGCTGGAATTCTAGACTCTGCACAGAATTTCTTTATTTTGTCGTGAATATCGTTGTCGTAGACGGCTAGTAACGTTTCGATAAAGTTGTTTTCGTTAAGATTTTGTCCTCCAGAATTTACGCGACGAAAAATTTCAGCCACATCTTCTTCGTCGGCTTTCGATAGGATTCGTAAAGTGGGAATAGTATATTTGTCAAGAGAAAGCAATGTATTAATATTATCTTCTATACTATCTATTTCGTTATCAGTTAATTCGGCATGATTATTTTTTTTTCGACCTTCATTCATTCTGTCTATTATTGCTCTTCGGTACTTGCCTAATTCTTTGTTATCGTATGCTTTAAAAATTTCAGCAATATCAGCAATATATTGATAACTACGCTCATAAGCTTTTGTCCATACCTGAAAATCTTTTGAAAGAGGTTCGAATGAAATCTTGATGCGTCGCCGCTTAAAGTTTTTATCCATAACCTCAATGCCCTTTATTGCTGCAAGTAACGAAGTAAGACGTTGTTGTCCATCAATTACAAGGTCATCAGGTCGTTTGAATTGTTTATCCCCTAATCCTATTGTTTTTGTGTTTGTATAGTCGGCTGGCGATGCCCATAGCATTACATACCCGACTGGAAATCCTTTCATCATTGAATCAAATAAATCACGTACTTTTGTGTCTTTCCACACAAAAGGGCGTTGTAAATCGGGCAATCCTATTCTTCCGTTCATTACATCGTCAAGCAGGTTACCCACTTGTCTATCAACTCGTTCAAATAATTCTTGTGCCATGTTTTGGTGATTTAGTTTTCTTTTTCTTTCAAAGCCTTACCAGACATTGTTTTACTCAAATATTTCTTGGCGTTCATGGGCGAGATTACCGTCTGCCCCAGCTCCTTCTCCAGCGCCAAGCGCGCCTCACGCGCCACCTTTCCGCCCCGGTGCGCCACCTGCGCATTTTGTTCGAACGTTGCGGGCTGCTTCGATTTTGAGAGGTCGGTGGTGGCTGCCTCGGCCAGCATGTTCAGAATGAGCTCGGTGTTGGTCATGTGTTCGCGCAGGCTCTCCTTTTTCAGCCCCTTGTATTGCTTGTACTTCTTGGTGGTTTTGCCGCTCCATGTTTGCGTGATGATGTCGGTGAGCTAGGCAAACTGTACGCCCTCCTCCACGCCTCGGCGTTTCCACTCGTCGGTGAGCTCCTTGCGCACCTCAATGGATTTCAGCCGCTGGTTTATCCACGCATCGCTATACCCCAGCCGTTTATAGTCAATCATAGCCTGCTCTATCGACAGCTCGGGGTCCTGCATTTGGTCCAGGCGCTGGCTGGCCACCTGCGCCATCCACACCTTAAACGGCTCGGCCTTGGGCGAGGGTATGGACTGTATGATGCGGAAAAGCTGCTCGGTGTCAGCCACATCGGTTAGCCGTAGTTTGCCGTCGGAGGCGCGGAGTTTCAACTGTACGATTTCTTCGTACACTTGGCTTCCCTCGGCTAAAAGCTTGCGTTTCAAGTCGCTCCAATATCGTCGAGGGTTGTCGGTGCTGGTTAGCACCTCGCACACATCAATAATGGAGAAGTACCACTTCTCCTGCTGGTCGTCCCACACGGTGCGTACTCGGCGCTCCTCGAAGAGCTGTAGGGCCTGTTTCTGCGTCATTGGTCAGTTGGTGTTTGGGCTGCAAAGTTAGGGCGTCAGACTGCCAAAATGTGGCAGCTTGTGCAGAATTTCTTACAAAAGTACGTAATTTTCTTCAAATCCGCAAATATCATACTTTTTAAGGAATGCGTTCCCGAAAAATCATGATTTTTGGGGAATTAGTGGTTGTGTGAGTAAAAACTGCTCAATGTTGTCGGGCGTAATCAGGTCGAACGTGGCGTTGGGGTATAGCTCTACGAACGATGGTGGTATTTTGGCCTTTTTGCGCGGGTTGTACTTAAACTCGTAGGCATGAATCTGCCCGTCGTATTCCTCAACGTAGTCCACCTCATGCTGCGTGCGGGTGCGCCAGAAATAGCGGTTGCAGTAGTGCTGGTTGTATTCGTTGCGCTTTATTCGCTCCGAAACAATAAAGTTCTCCCATAGCGCGCCCATGTCGCTACGGCTGTCGGGAGCCGAAAAAGCCGATATGATGGCATTGCGCACCCCGTTGTCGTAGAAATACACCTTTCGGCTGTGTTTCAGCTCGTTGCGTTGGTTTCGGCTGTACGACATCAGCCTGAAGATGATGTACGACTGCTCCAGCACGTCGATGTAAGCCTCAACAGTTTTGCCGTCGATGCCCACGGTGGAGGCCAGCTCGGAGTAGCTCACCTGCTGGCCCACCTGCAGCGCCAACGCCTTGAGCAACGACACTAGCTTGTCCGACTTTTTCACCCGATCCAGCGTCAGCAAATCCTTGTAGAGGTAGCTGTCGGTTAACTGCTGCAACACCTGCCGTTCGTTGCCCGCCGACATCACCACTTCGGGGTAGTAGCCATATATCAGCCTGTGCTGTAGCTGGTTGAGTTCGGTGTGCAGTCCGTGGTGCGCCACCATTTCGCCAAACGATAGGGGGTAGATTTTGTACTCCCATTTGCGCCCTGTGAGCGGTTCGTTGAGCCGGTTGGTCAGCTGGAACGACGAGCTGCCAGTGGCTATAATCTGCACTGTTTTTACGTGGTCGGTAACCAACTTCAGCTTTAGGCCAATGTCCTTAATGCGCTGAGCCTCATCAATAATCAGCATTTTTTTGCCATTCAGGAGGTGCTGAAAGCGTGCTATGGTTGCGCTCTCGAGCAGCGAGTGGGTGCTCAGGTCGTCGCCCGAAAGCCACAGGGTGGTGTCGTTGCGGCGGAATAGCTGCTCAATCAGGGTGGTTTTGCCAGTTTGTCGCGCCCCCAGCAGTATGATGGCCTTGCCTCTGTAGAGCTGATTCTCAATGCGTTGCTTCAAAATCCTTTCAATCATTGCAGTGAGTGTTTAGGCTACAAATATATGGGTTTACTTTTAAATCCGCAAATGCCGTGCTTTTTGAGGATTGCGTTCCCGAAAAATCATGATTTTTAGGGAATTCCACCGTGCTCTTTGCACCATTCAAACCCGCAGCGAGCGTAGCCTTTGCTTCATCTCCGCGCCTATCCGTCGGCTTTCCGCAGCCTTCTGTATGGCCTTGTTGTGGGTCCAGGGCGTCAGGCGTAGCTGTTCAATGTAGGGCAGGGTGGCGGTGGGTTGCTTGGCCAGCGCCTCGGCAAAGTACCAGGCCTGCATCATGCGGATGTAGTACTCGTCGCGCCGCACCCGTGCCACCAGCTCCAGCAGGCGCGTCTCAAAGTGGGCTTCGAGGTAGTGCTTGAGCAGCATCCCCATTCCAAAGCGCACCGTATATTCGTGGCTGTGCGCTATCCAGTGCTCCACTGCGGGTAGCAGCGCGGTGGTGTGCTGGCCGAAGCAGCGCGGCAGCAGTTGGTCGCTGGTGGCCCAGTTGTCCACGTGGGGCAAAAAACGCTCGGTGGCACTCAGGCAGGTCGCAAAGTCGCGTATCTCGGCTATCGCAAAGGCGTGCAGCTGGTTCTCCTCAAAGGTAGCGTGGGGCAACTGCGCCATGAAACCCCTGGCCATGCCGTTGCGCCACAGTTCCTTGGCCATAGCCCGCAGAGCGGGGGTGCGCACGCCCACAATGCGCTCGGGGGTAACGTTGGGTAGCAGTTTGCGCTGGAATTCGGCGTAGGGCTCATCGCGTAGGCTGAGCAGCAGCGCTTTTATTTCGTCCATCTGCATGGGGCGTTGGGTTTGCTGGTGATGTTCAAAGATAATGTCTCTTTTCCAAAACCGCAAATCGTCCAAAAGGATTCACTCCTCCGCAAATTGCCTCACCACGTCACAGTCCATTCGCTGCACGGTCCATTCGCCCAAGGGGACGGCCCCGATTGAGCGGTAGAAGGCCAGCGATGGTGCGTTCCAATCGAGGCATATCCATTCCATACGTCCGCAGCCGCGCTCCACGGCGATGTTGGCTAGGTATTTCAGCATGGCCTTGCCGTAGCCCAGTCCGCGTTTCTCGGGGATGATGAAGAGGTCCTCCAGATAAAGCCCCTTGCGCCCCACAAAGGTCGAGAAGTTGTGGAAGAACAGGGCGAAGCCGATGGGCACGTCATCCTCCTCAGCAAGCACCACCTCGGCGGCTTTCTCCACGAAAAGCGAATGGTGCAGCGTGGCTACAGTGGCTACCACCTCATCGGAGCATTTTTCGTAGGCGGCCAGCTTTTTGATGAACTCCAGCACAAGTCCAGTCTCATCGGGTTTTGAAGGGCGGATGTTGAACTTTGGCATAGCGGTCAGGGTTTTATCGTGGCTCAGTCTTTATCTCCCGTATCACCCTTGCGGGCGCACCGGCCACCACCATGTTGTCGGGCACGTCCTTGGTGACGACACTGCCTGCCGCCACGATGGCATTCTCACCAATGGTAACGCCAGCCAGCACCATAACGTTGGCCCCCAGCCAGGCGTTGCGCCCTATGCGGATGGGCTTGGTGAGCAGGCTGTGGCGCGTGGAGGGATCCTCGGGGTGGTACTCGGTGGCCAGTACGCAATGCGGCCCGATGAAGACATCGTCCTCAATGGTGATGCCGCCGAGGGCCAGAAAGGTGCAGCCGAAGTTTACGAAGCAGTCGTGTCCGAAGGAGGTCTTCTTGCCATAGTTGATATGGAATGGCGTGAAGATGCGTAACGTGTCATCGATGGGAGAGCCGGTGATTTGCCGCATAAATTCGCGCACCTCGGACTCGGTGCGGTAGCCCGTGTTCATCTCGGCAGCCAGGCGCATGGTGCGCTGCACATCGGCGTAAAGGTCGTCGCTGCCTACGTAGTCTTTTCCTGTGGGGGTGTTGTTCATGTGGATGTGGAGGTTATGGTTATGTTTTCTCTAGCGTTAGCTCGGGCAGTATTACGGCAATTTCGGTGTCGGTGGTATCGGTTTTTTCGCGCCAAGCCACAATGTAGCCCACCCGCACCTCGCTCACGCTGTAGCCCTTTTGCTCCCAAGCTTGCAGCTCGTCGCGCTTCTGCTTCGACAGCGAGCCCAGTTGCCTGCCATTTTTGAGCAAAAAGCCATTTTCGTATTGCAGCGGCATACCGCAGCGAAGATTCAAAATTTGCGCTTTTTTTTCTTTAAAAAACGACAGCCAAACGTCCTTCAATCCTAACTGTTGCACAATCTCGTCGGGGGCATCGTACTGCGTTGCGTCGAACGCATATTGCGCAAAGGGTAGTTGGCTGGTGCCAAAGAGGGGCGTATTGCAGTGTATGTAGAGGTTTTGCTTGGCGCGGGTTATGCCCACGTAGAGTTTGCGCAGCTGCTCGTTGGTGTCGGCCTCCATGGCGTTCAGGTGCATATACACCGTGTCGAATTCGCGCCCTTTGGCCTTGTGTATGGTCGATACAAACACGGTGCGCTGCCCGTCGCTGCAAAAATCTTCGAGCTTCGACTCGTACACAAAGTCGGCCAAATCGCTGCGATACATGGTGCGGTTGGTGCGCTCAAACACCGCAAAAAATTGCCTGATGTACTCAATGCACGTGCTGCTCTCGTAGGCGGCCAGCACGCGCTCCTTGGCGCGTTGCCATCGGTCGGGGCTAATCACGGGCGACTCCAACCCCTGGTCAATCAGCTTCACAAAGTGGCGCACCTCGGCTAAGTTGCCAAACTGAAAGCCGTCCATCGATTGTATCAATTTGGCGTTTACGCCCTGTTTTTGCAGCAGTCCAACAATGCGGGCGGCCTCGTCGTTGGTGTTGGTTAGCACACAGGCGCGTTCGTTGCTGTAGGTGGCCAGCAGGTGCTCCACAAGCGGCATCTCAATGTTTTCCGACGCATAGTACCTAATCTGTACACAGCCGCTATTGCCCTGTATGGCTACGCCGGACTGCGTTTTCATACGTTGCGTTATGCGCTGCGCGAACCAATTTGCAAATTCAACCACAGGCTTAGTGCTGCGGTAGTTTTCGGCCATTTCATATTTTGTTGCACCCCATTCGTCAATAAATGCCTGCATGTGGCGGCTGTCGGCACCACGGAACTGGAATATATTTTGGTCGTCGTCGCCCACGGCAATCACGCGCATCTCCTCGTTGTTGGCCATCAGCGCACGCACCAGGCGGTACTCGTTGGCATCCATGTCCTGCGCCTCGTCGATCACCAGCACCGCACGGTTTATGCGGCCCTGCTCGGCATCGCCCTGCTCAATCATCTCGGCGGCGCGTTGCACCACGTGTTCCGAATCGTCGAGGCTGCCCACCTTGCCTAACAGGTCGAAGCTGAAGCCGTGGAATGTTTTAATTTCCACAAAATAGGCCGCATTGCCAATCAGTTCAATCAGCCGCTGTTTGAACTCGGTGGCCGCCGCCCGCGAAAAGGTGAGCATCAGCAGCTGCTCGTGCTTCACGTCCTCGAGTAGCAGCAGCGAGGCCAGTTTGTGCACCAGCACGCGGGTTTTGCCGCTGCCCGGACCAGCCGCCACCACAATATATTTCGACTGCTTATCGTCTATTATCTTTCGTTGCTTAACCGACAGCGTACCAAACAGTTGGGCGTATTTTTCGGGCGTTATGTTACGTTCAATCTCGGCCAGCCGTTCGCCCTTGAAATATTTGGAGATGAATAGCTTATAGTCCAGCTGAAAATAGTCCTGAACATATCGCAGTGCCGAATTGTAGTCGCGCACCATCATGTTGGCATATTCGCCCACAATGTGTATTTGCTGGCGTTTGTGCCTATAAAATTCGTCGAGCAGCCTGTAGTCCTCAATTTTGTAGCGCAGCCGCATCTCTTTTAGGCGGTGTATTTCCATGGCGTTGTAGAGCACCATAAATCCGCCCTCGAGCTTTATTGAGCCTATTGTTGATAGATAGAGCAGCGCATCTTCAATTTCGTGTATTTGGTATTTTTCTTCGGGCTGAAAAAGGCTTGTGCTCTGCTGTTTTTCCAGCTCTTTTAGTATTCCAACAACCGAAAATTGCACAATGCCGTTGCTGTTTTGCGTTTCCGATTGTTTTTGTAGTGCTAATTTATAGAGTTTATTTATTACAAAATTGCATATATCAAAACGCCGCTGGCAACGCTGTAGGGTTTGTTCTAGGTCGCGATTCAGCACTGCGCGTACAATGCCGCTGTGGGCATTTTCTTTTTTCTTAATGTACGATTTTACTGTCAGAAAATAAAGCAGCGTTTTTATTTTCTTGGGCGACGACGGAATGTTAGCCTCTGTGGCCTTTTCGTTTAGGTTTTTAAACGACAAATCTTCGTCGTTTTGCGCCAGCGTGGTGAGCACGAATCGTTCCAGCTTGGCAAATTGCTCAAAGGTGAGCCTCGATTTGTGCTCGGAGTGGTCGAAGTGGGCCGATATGTCCATCGAGTCGGCCAGTATGCCCTCCTGGCGCAGCATGTTCACCGCGCTCACCACAGCCTCTTTGGTCATGCCCAGCCGGTCGGCAAGGTAGTCCACCCGCGATTCGGCATCGTTGTCGTCGACCGCCCTGCTTTTGCTCGATATGAGCGATTTTATGATTCTAACAGCATTTTGCTTTTCGGCGCTGTCGGTGAATAGCGGCGAGTGGTCTATACGGCGGCGGGCATCGTCCATGTTTTTCACCATTATGCCCGTGGCGAACACATGCGGCACGTTGTGGCCACGGCTCACGTAGCCCGCCTCCTCGAGCGCCGATATGGCCGTGCGAACGCGTGTCTCCACGTCGTGCACCTCGTCGTTCCAGCCCGCCTGACGCGCAATCTCCAGCGCCGAGCAGCACACGTGGCCGCGCTGCTTGGTGAAGTCTTTTATGGCCTTCCAAACCTGCTGTATCTCGCTGATGCTCACCTTGGTTTGGTTTAGCAGTATGAAGTGCTTGTCCAGGTCGTTGTCGTTGTAGAGCACGTAGCATTTGGCCGCCGAACTGGGGTCGCGACCGGCGCGTCCAGCCTCCTGCACGTAGTTCTCGAGCGAGTCCGATATGTCGTAGTGCACCACCATGCCCACGTCTTTTTTGTTCACCCCCATGCCAAAGGCCGATGTGGCCACCATGGCGCGCACACGGTTGGCAACGAAATCGTTCTGGTTGGCTATCTTTTCGTTGGCATCCATCTTGCCATTGAACGGTAGCGCCGAAATGCCGTCGCTGCTGAGCTTTTTGGCCAAATCGTGCGTTTTTTTTGTGCGCGAAACGTACACAATTGTGGGCACATCGTTGCTCAGCATCAGGCTGCGTAGCAGGTTGTATTTGTTTTCTTCGCTCTCGGCGTGCAAAACCGAGTATTGTAGGTTTTTTCGGGCCGATTTTGATGCAAATAGCTCTAAATCTACATCGAGTTTGCGCTTAAAATAGTCGCGTATGTCGGCAATCACCTTGGGCTTGGCCGTGGCCGTGAAGCACGATATGGGAATGGCGTTCCGCTGATGTTTCTGCTCCTGCAGCCGTTTTATAAAATCGCCGATGTAGAGGTAATCCACCCTAAAATCTTGCCCCCACGACGAGAAGCAGTGCGCCTCGTCCACCACAATTCGCACCACGTTGCGCTGTAGCAGCAGCCGCTCAAGGGTTTTGGAGCGTAGCATTTCGGGCGCAATGTAGAGCAGCGATGCGCTGCCGTTTGCCACCCGCTCAATGGCCTCGGCGCGGCTTAGCGGATCCAGCAGCCCGTTGATTGTTACGGCCTCCGACAGTCCCTGCTCCACCATGTTGTCCACCTGGTCCTTCATGAGCGATTGTAGCGGCGATATTATCACCGTTAGTCCATGCACCGTCCGCCCCTGCATGATGGCTGGCAGCTGGAATGTGAGCGACTTGCCGCCGCCCGTGGGGAATATTGTCAGCAGCGAATGCCCATCGACAGCGGCCTGCACAGCCCGCGCCTGCATGGGCTCGCCGTCGAAGGTGCGAAATTGGTCGTAGCCAAATATTTGCTTCAGGTTCAGGTGTATGTCCAGCTGCTGGCTGCAGTAGGTGCAGCGCGGGTCGTGGCACGCATTGTTGCACAGCTGCTTTAGCACATGCTCCACCTCGGGGTAGGTGTGCAGCAGCCAGGGCGGCGTAATCGACAGCCGGTCGCCCGTGGCTATGAGCGCCAGGGCGTAGGCCAGCTCCACGGGTTGCTCGCGCCTGAGCTTGTCAATGTCGCTGTGCATGCATATTTTGCCCGCAAACTCGCCCGCAATCAGCCGTTCAATGTCTTTATTTTCGGGAATATAGGCAATATAATCAAAAAATGAGCTAAACTCCAACACCCGATGCAGCAGGCCATGCAGAATGTCTTGCTGCGCCTTGGGCAGGGCGCGGAAGGCGTTCAGCTCGTCGTAGAACAGCTCTCGCGCTTTTTGGCAGTCGTTGAGCGGGTTGTTCAGCTCGTCGGTTTGCAGCTTATCGTCTTTCAGCAGGCGGTGGTAGGGGCGTTGGGGGAACAGCAGCGGCGACAGGTAGAGCGTGTCGATGGGCTTTTTGTGGCTCAGGCCCTCAATGTCGGCCAGATATTTCAGGTCGTGGTGTATGATGTTGTGCCCGCACAGGTATTCGGCCTCGGCCACAAACTGCGCAAACTCCGTGCGCGACTGCGTGTGCAGCCCCTCGCCCTGCTCCATGGCTGCGGCATAGTCGTGCGCCCGCTTGTCATTCAGGCCCACCTCCACATCGATGAACGCCATCCCCGACAGCGGTTTGCGGCTGGCAAACATGTCATTGCGTAGCGCATCGATGTAATTGTTGATTTTGGCCATTGGCTCTATATTCCATTGTTTACAACGAGTTTAACAAGGCCAAGGTTATTCTAGCTGTTAGAAAAGCGCCGTGCGCTTGCATTGATGTTTGAGAAAAGTATGAGGATGCTTTTTGTTCTAAAATTCGTCGCAAACAGGTGCTTCCCAAGAAATAATAGCCTTATCATAAGCAATGGCAACGGAATGCTGAGGATAGTCACCGGGGGGGGGCGTTGGTGCGGTTGAGGTTGTTCTTGCTGATTATGTACTTTCTAGTTGCCAATTTTAAAGCAAAGTGCTGTACTGTAACAAAAGTCTGTAAAAGTCGTAAAAAACTAGTCTGACTTTAAGAAGAGACAAAAGGGAAGCGTATAGACTATGATACATCGAATAACAGCTATGCTCGTGGAGGATGTCGGTTTACCAGCCGTTGTTTACAGGCATTTATTTAGAATCTTTTGTGCAAAAATAGTTTTATCTGCAGCTTGCGTATATCCGATTGGTATGGAAACCAATTTGCTACGCAATTTGTTCCCCCAATTCATTGGTATTTATCGTGTTATCGCCCAGCCGATTTCAGTGGTTGGGATAAACAAATGTAAATATATTGTAAATTTTTAATGTTCGTAAATTGACATGGCAAGAATATACGACAATATTGACATCAAGTTTTCCGAGGGGTTACAAGGCATTATAACCAATGTCGGAGTGAAACGTGTGGACTTCTGTGTGGGTTACTTCAACCTCCGTGGATGGAACCTTGTGGTCGATCAAATCGATACTATAGAAGGAGATTATGTTTACGAAAACGATGAGCGCGTTTTTCGTAAGTGCCGCTTGTTGATAGGTATGCATCGCCTTGCCGAAGAATTGATTCGGGAATTGTATTCCGGCAAGACATTGCCTGATGCCAACTATGTCGCCCAATGCAAGTTGGAGATAGCATGCGACTTCAAGCGGCAATTGCTGTTGGGCTTGCCGACCAAGCAGGATGAGTTCACGTTGCGTCGCCTCTCCGCCCAAATGAAGGACGAAAAGGTGTGCGTGAAGCCCTATCTCCGCGAGCCGCTCCATGCCAAACTGTATCTTGCCCATCGGCCCGACGACAATTTCAACAAGATACAGGCCATTATGGGTAGCAGCAATTTGACCTATTCGGGCTTAACCAAACAAGGCGAACTGAATGCTGAATTCGGCGACAGCGACAGTGCAGAGAAACTCTCCCGTTGGTTTGACGACCGTTGGGAAGACAAGTTCTGCTTAGATATTACCAAAGAACTCATCGAAATCA
>JAFTDN010000182.1 GCA_017454165.1 Bacteroidales bacterium
CTCTGCAGCTCAAACCCATCGCGGGGCAGGAAGCGCACGTAGAGGTGGGTGGGCTGCAACTCGGCCTTGGCCCCGGTGATATTGGTGTAGGCCTGCCGCATGTTGCCCAATGCGTAGGGGTTGGCCAGCTGCGGGCCGAGCACCATCATGCCTGCGGGCTGCTCAATGGCCTCAACATGCTTCTGCCCAACCAATTGAACGGGCATCGGCTCATCTGTACAGGCGGCCGTGATGGCAATGGCCATCAAAATTGAAAGATGTAATTTACTGAACTTCATTATGTTAATTAGTTAAGTGGTTGATTGTTTTTACACCGCAAAATTATGGACAGACATGAAACTATACAATCCCCAAAATTAGCTACTTTAATCCACAAAAACCACCTCATATAGGGATAAAATCCATTTAAAGCGACAAAAAGCGAGGCGAACTCAACGCCCGCCCCGCTCCTTGCCCCTTTCTTTTCTATCGTACACTTGCGGCCTTGGCCGCTTGATGGTCTGCCTCGGTGATGGAGTAAATATAAGCATAATCCGATGTACGCGAATAAGACTCTTTACGCGAATAAGATTTGCTTTTTAGGATGTTGTTGGCTGTTGTCCCGTTCAGCGTGTGCAACAACGACGTGCCATCACTGAAGATAATAGTTATAGAATCGGTAAAAATCCACTCAATGCTCTGTTGGCACTGTGTATCCTCATCTATATTATACTTTTTTCTGTGTATCCTATGATGTTCCAAATATTTTAACTTATCACCAGAAGGTATAGCAATCAACCCATTATTATGATCAAAGATGATGTTGCTATTAGCATCAGGGTCAGGATTTAACCTTTCTAAACCGCTATAATATGAGACAGAATCCGGCGTTATATATTTACGATATAATTTCAAAACTACAGTATCGCTACACTGGTTTTCAACCACAAAATCAACCAACAGTTTTCCATCAACACTTGTACGACACGAATATATACAATATATGCATAATGCTGCAATGAAGAAAAAAACACGTTGTTTCATGGTCATTATCTTTTAACGTTCGGGGAGATTTTGGTAGAGCTCAAATAGCAAATCAACTTGCTCGGACGTAACGCCAGAAACTAGGTTACTCTTGAGCGTAGTTTTTAGGCTACTAAGTCCGTATGCATGTGGCAATACATTATCGTTCAAAAACTTCATAGTATAGCCTTTAACTTGATCATTAGGTCTATCGTAACTAAATAAACCCTGATTGTGATCATCTACAAGGTCTATGAAAATAGGACTGTATTCGATAAGAGGAGTAGCAGGCCAAATCCAATATTCAGTATTTGAATATTCGTCCTCGTTAAAAACAGTGTTACCTAAGCGCTTTACCCAATACTCATATTCATCTTTAGTAATGGCCCACAAGACAGCATCTGCCCAACTTTCAGTCACATAATCAGATACTTGCAAAAATTGCACTTCAGTAAGTAGTCTTGCATGAGCCTGATGCCCAAGTTCATGAGCAGTAGTGCTGAATATAGAATATGTATCTCTATAATTTCCACTTGATGTTTTTGTCCAAATAAGTATATTTTGCAATATTCCAAATAAATTAAAATTTGCACGAAAAAACCAGCTGTTTCTTTTTTATATTCGTCCATGCACGCTATTTTAGTGCTTTTACCTGCAATAAGGTGAGGGCGTGTCATTCCGAGGTTATTACCATAGAACATCTTATAGGCAGCGCGATGAATGGTAGCAAACATGAGCTGCCTACTTTCATCTTGAGTAATGAACAAATCCCATGACTGTTTGAAGTCATCAGGACCATCATATTTTGCTTGCCCCACACGTCCATCGCGGATGTCGTAGTGCGTTTGCTCCCATACAATGTCGTAGTTGGCCGCATAACGAAACTGACCAGCACTGTAGTACCCGTTCTCGTTGGTTGTTCCCCATTCCACGTGGGTAAAACGACGGGCGCGTACCCTTGCACCAATCAGAGGGATGTGCATTCGCAAAGCATCATCCCACACTTTTATGGTACCACATGCCGTCCATTTGCTGGCCTTGCTTCCATCGGAAGGGAGCTCATCGGCGTGGCCGCTGAGGCGCATGGCCTCGTCCTCCAGGCGGTCGAGCAGCCCCGACTTGCCGCCGTCGGCGCAGGCTGCGGGGATGAACACCTCGTAGATGAGCTCCTGCTCGATGTCGGCGGGCATCGCTTTGCCTGCGGGGATCACGGCATACTGCCAGGTGATGGCATCGGCGGGGAGGCTGGGGTCGTGGTAGCAGCCGCCGCGCCGGGCCACCGCGTGGTGCAGGGGGAAGTCGAAGAATGCGATGGTGGTGTCGGCGTGCTTCAGCAGGTCGAGCTCGTCGTCGGTCTTGGACAGGAAGCGCATGTAGCGGTGGGTGGGCTGTAGCTGCGTTTTTGTCCCCGTGATGCTGGCGTGGGCCCGGCGCATGTTGTCGATGCGGTAGGGGTCGTTGAGCCCATCGCCGAGCTGCATCTGGCCTTCGGCGGTAGCCTCCGCCCGCTGCTGCGCGGATGCCTCCTGCACGGGCAGCAGCTCATCCTGACAGGCGGCCAGTATGGCCATGCCTATCAATGCTGCGACTGCTAAATAATTGGCTCTCATCGTATTGTGTGTTTTGTATTTAACAAGTGGTTGTGTTGCAAAGTTAGGGGTTCTTTTCTAGCCATTGGCTATACTTTGGTATAGAAGTGACTATACTTTGGCACAATTCGATTATACTTCAATCGAATTGCATTAAACTAAAGTATAATAAATGCATAATCATCACATTATAAACAACTTACACAATCTCGATGTAAGTATAGCATTATCAAATACTTACAACGACACAGACCAAATCCCCCCCTCTCCCATTTGGGGGTTTGGAAGAAAAAGATGAAATTTGTGAGCACGCGAACACCACGGCATAAGCACAATGAAAACCGACAAAGCAACAAACCCCAGCATGCCCATAGACATGTATGGCGCCATCGGCCACATTTCCAACGATAGCGACCAGCAGTTCCTGCGCCAGTACATCGAGGCGTGCGAGCTGATGAGCCGCTGCCTCGACCAGGTGATCTACGTGGCCGACTACCGCAAGCAGGAGTTTGCCTACGTTTCGGCGGTTCCCACCATGCTGTTCGGGCTAACGCCGCGCAGCATCATCAATCGTGGCTTCGGCTTCCTGGACGACTACATCACCGAGGAGGACGTCGTTTTCATCAGGGGCGTCATGCGGGCGTGGTTCAGCTTCCTTGAGGGGTGCCCCCGCCATCACCTCAACAGCTACGTGCTATCGTACAACCTGAGGCTCAAGTCGATGGCCCATGGCGAGCTGGTAATAGCCAACAGCCTGATCCCCCTGCAGTTCGACCGCGACGGGCATCCATGGCTGGCGCATGGCAGCATATCGATGGCCACCGATAGGAGGCTGCACCTCGGACGCATAGGCCTGATGGGGCTGCCTTCGTACTGGGAGTACAACGAGCAGGAGTGCCAGTTCCGGCTGGTGGAGGTGCCCCCGCTGTCGGAGGTGAGCAAGCAGGTGATCTACCTCTCGCGGCTCAACCTGCCAGTGAGCGAGATTGCAAAGAAGCTGGGACGCACCGAAAGCACGATTAAGTGGTATCGCGCCATGCTGAAGCGGCAATTCCGCGTGAAGACCTTTGAGCAGGTGATAGCCACGGCCTCATCGCTCAAGCTGCTGTGGATGTAACAACACCCGCAATCGCCTTGGGGCAAAAAAAGCAGGCGCGCCGCTTGGCCCAACCTGCTTGTGTGATTCAGCTGGGGTTCGAACCCAGGACCCCATCCTTAAAAGGGATGTGCTCTACCAGCTGAGCTACTGAATCGGTGCTCTCCCTCGAAAAGCGGTGCAAAGATAGCGACTTTATCTGGCACTGCAAAACTTTTGTGGATATTTTTTGACTGGGCATCGCTGTGGGCCCATATTGGGCACAGCGCGCAGAGCGTCATCCCTCCAAAATCTGGGCAGCGGCGTTCTTGGTGTCCACCTTCTCTATAATGCGTTCGAGGATGCCTTCGGTGCTGAAGATGAACGTGCGGCGCAGCGTCCCCACAGAGGTTTTGCCGCACATTTTCTTCTCGCCCCAAGCCCCAAAATCCTGCATAACCTGCGTAGTGGGGTCGGACAGCAGCATGAACGGCAGTCCATGCTTGGCCCTGAAACCAGCGTGCGACCGGGCGCTGTCCTTGCTCACCCCCACCACATTGTAGCCCGCAGCGGTGAGCGCGGCGTAGCCATCGCGCAGGCTACAGGCCTCGGTGGTGCAGCCCGGGGTGTTGTCCTTGGGGTAGAAATAGATGATGGTCTTGCATCCGTTATTCATCAGGTCGCTGGAGCTCACCGCATTGCCCTCGTGATCTACAACCTCGAAACGGGGCATCTTATCGCCAATCTTTAGCATGGTAGCATGTGAAAGTTCAGCGCAACACCCGTGCAATTTGCAATCGCACGGGTGTATTTTGCTGATAATTAATAACTTAAACTACAGCGCGGTGCTGATGAGGAACACAGCGGCCAGCGAGATGATGGCGTAGAGCTCGGGGAATACGGCCAAAATCATGGTGTTGGAGAACACCTTGTGGCCATTGCCGATGGCGGTGATGCCATTGGCGCAGATCTGCCCCTGGCGCAGGGCCGAGAACAGAGCCACAAAACCGAGCGCCAAACCTGCTCCAAATATGCCCGCTGCCTGTGTCCAGGTGATGGCATCGGTTAGCAAGCCCTGCATCAGATAGAAACCCACAAAGCCATACAGACCCTGTGTTGCCGATAGCGAGCTCAGCACCATGCAGTTACCGAATGCGCCGGGCTCTTTCTTCAGAGCTCCAATTGATGCGTTACCAGCAATGGTTACGCCAAAGGCGCTGCCAACGCCCGACAGGATTAGCATGATAGCCACTCCTAAGTAAGCAAAGATGATTGGTTCCATTGTGTGAAAAACAGTTTATTGGGTTCGAAAAAAAAATAATCAGTTGATTAACAATTACTTACGTCGCAAAGGTTGGTATTCCTTGCCGCCGCCAATGAAGCCCGCGTTTTTGTAGAACTCCACAAATGTAAGGCGCACGGGGTGTACCAACGACCCTAAGGCAGACATGAAGATATTGATGCCGTGGCCGACGACCAGTATCAACACCACCACCAGCTGCTTAACCACTGGTATGTCGGGCGACATGCCGAAGGCCAAGCTGTTGAACACGCCGCCAAGCATACCGCCGCTAAGCCCCAAGGCGAATAGGCGGATGTACGACAGCACATCGCCAAGCAGGCCAGTTACCATGTTATAGGAGCCCCACAGCCCCAGACCTAAATTCATCAACGGGTTGCGCCCAGGGCTATTGAGGAACAGTATGGCCACCGCCGATATGCCCATTAGAGCCATGTGCCACGGAGCCATCAGCCCATCGATGGCATAGGCCACAATGGTGCTCACCAGCAGCAATATCCAGCCCATGGTGCTAATTGCATGTTTCCACCCCAGCACTATGGTGAGGTTGACCACTTTCACGCACATGCCGAAGATGATTTGCACCACGCCCAGCATCATCGAGAACTTAAACATAAACTCCTGGCTCAGAAACAGCTGCCTGTAGTTCTGCAGGGCATGCCATTCCGACTCGGCCAAATTGATGCCGAATAGCGTACCCGTGAGCGAGCCAAACACCACTGCGCCTAGGCCCAAAAATATGGCCAGCGAGAGGATGGGCTTCAGAGCTGCCGATGCCTTGGGGCGAAGCGCCAACGCCAGCAGCACAAAGAGCAGGCCGTAGCCAGCATCGCCCAGGCAGAAACCGAAGAACATCATGTAGAACGGTGCGAAGAACGGCGTGAGGTCGAGCTCTCCGTAGATGGGGAAGCTGTAGAGCCGCGTGATGGGCTCGAACAGGCGGGCAAACCTTCCATTCTTGAACAGTATCGGCGCGGGAGCGTCCTTTTGGGCGGCCTCGGCTATATAGATCACGCCATCGGCCTCCAAGGCGCTGTTCAGCGCATCGGCTTGGGGCTGCGGCACCCATCCCTGTAGGGTTACGAGCATATCGCCAGCCTGCTTCTGCCCGCTCGATGCGGCCTCCTTGAGGCTCAACTGGTTGATGAGGCGGGTTTGCTCGGCCTTTAGCACATCGATGTGCTGGGCCAGCTGGGCCAATTCGGCATCGAGGGCGGCTACGCGCTCATGTCCACGCTGCACCTCTGCAGCAAGCATTGCGGCTGAATGCTGCGGCTGACGCATCTCTACGGCCTCTGAGGGCATGGACATGGTGTCAGCGGCGGCGATTTCCTGGGCATAGCTCCCCGTGAGCACGTCCACCGCTGGGCGCTCCGCTCCCCTTTCCCCTGCGAGGGCAAAACGTTGGGCGGTGTCTACCAGCACAAAGTAAACATTGCCGCCTGTCTGGCTGATTACCTCTATGGGATATTGCTGTAGCCATTCATCGGCGAACGCCCGCTCCGATGCGCTGAAGAATCGAAGGCGAACACCATTGCGGCTCAGTCTTTCGAGCATACCGGGGTCGAATGCACCCCAGGGGGCCACATCGGCCTGCTCCTTCTGCGCCTTTTTGATGGCGGCATCGGCCTGCTCACGCTCGTGGGCAATCGCCTCTGCCCTATCGGCCATCTGGGGCGCCGATAGGCTGAATGGGGCTTGAGTCACATCCGCAACGGGCTGCCCAATAGCGGTAAGCCACTTAACTACAGCACCATATCGATTTATCTGCGCGAGCAGTTCTCGCTCTTCATCGTCGACGATGCGGTTCTCCTTCTCTATGTCAACCACGCCCAGCTCCTGTATTTTGGACAGGAATGCATCGAAATCGCGGTGGTAGAGCAGGAAGCTGTATTTGGTCATTGGCACAATCATGGCTCAACCTCCTCCGCTTCGGAGCGGCTTTTAACGATTTTCATTGACGATTTGGAGAGGTTTTCCTCGTCTTCGAGGAATCGTTTAATTTTACGCACGGCCTCTTCGTATCCGGGTATTTGCACTTTCTCGTAGAGGTTCACCTTTTGGGTGGTTTTCTTACGGGCATAGTCGAGCAGGCGCATCTTCTCCATATAGAACTCGCGCTCAATGCCCATAGAGGCGAGCTCTTTGAGTATCTTCACGCCATCGGCATACCAAAATGGGCGGGCAAAAACGCTGTAGTCCTTCACTTTGAAATATACCTCTTGCAGCACGGGGATGCTAACGCCGGCTATTTTAACATGCCCAAGCGCAACATTTTCCACGGCTACCAAATTGCGCTCAAACTCCCCCCACATGCCCACCATGTAGTCGTAGGCCGCTATGCGGTTGGTGAGAGCCTCATCGAGTTCCTGTGCTTTGGTTTTTGCCCGTTTCACCTCCATGCGCAATGCCGACTCCTTATTTTTAAGGGTAGGCAGCGCCCTCACTCGAATCTTGAGCTGCTTGTTGATGTCGTTGAGCGAGGTTTTGTTAAACTGGTACTTGATAGCCATTGGGGGTATCGTCTAAATGGGCATTTGGTCTAATTCTTAGGCCAATATTTCTGCACAAGCTCGTTCTTGATGGCCACCTCGGTTTGGGTGAAGTACTTGGCAAAAAGATGCCAAGCGGTGTTTAGCATCACCTCCACCTCTATGTTCACGTCGATGGCCAGCAGCTTCTCCGAGTAGTCGCGGGCGAAGTTGAGCGCACGCTCATCATAGTCGGTCAGGTCGAAACCGTTCTCGAGCTTGGTTTTGGCGTTGGCCGCATCGGCGTAGAGGCGCACGGCGGCGTTCATCACCTGTGGATGATCCTCGCGGGTTTTCTTGCCAATCACCAGCTGCTTGAGGCGCGACAGGCTTCGGAACGGATCCACGATAACCTTACCCGTGTCGCTATCCGAACGCAGATACCACTGACCCTCAGTGATATAGCCCGTATTGTCGGGTACTGCATGGGTGATGTCGCCGCCGCTGAGGGTGGTTACGGCTATGATGGTGATGGAGCCGCCCTCGGGGAACTGCACGGCTTTCTCGTAAATTTTGGCCAGGTCGGAGTAGAGCGAGCCGGGCATGGAGTCCTTCGAAGGGATTTGATCCATACGGTTCGACACGATGCTGAGCGCATCGGCGTAGAGGGTCATATCGGTGAGGAGCACCAGCACCTTCTCGTTCTTCTGCACGGCGAAGTACTCGGCGGCGGCCAAAGCCATGTCGGGCACCAGCAGACGCTCCACGGCGGGCTGCTCGGTGGTGTTCACAAAGCTGATGATGCGGTCGAGCGCACCGGCGTTCTCGAATACGTTTTTGAAGTATAGGAAATCATCGTTGGGCAACCCCATGCCGCCGAGGATAATCTTATCGGCCTGAGCCCTGAGGGCCACGTTGGCCATCACCTGGTTGTAGGGCTGGTCGGGGTCGGCGAAGAACGGGATTTTCTGACCCGTTACCAAGGTGTTGTTCAGGTCGATGCCAGCAATGCCCGTGGCTATGAGCTCCGAGGGTTGCTTGCGGCGGAGAGGGTTCACCGATGGTCCTCCGATTTCCACCTTTTCGCCCTCTATTTCGGCAGCTCCGAACATGGGCTTGCCGTAGGCATCGAAGAAGCGCCCAGCTAGGTCATCGCCCACCTTCAGGGTTGGGGGCTCGCCGTAGAACACCACCTCGGCGTTGGTGGGGATGTCCTCGGTACCGCTGAACACCTGAAGGGTAACGGTGTCGCCCATGATCTTCACCACCTGGGCCAGTCGTCCAGCCACGCTGGCCAGCTCATCGTTGGCCACGCCCTGCGCTTTGAGGGTTACGGTGGCCTTGGTGATACCCGTTAGCTGGGTGTATATTCTCTGAAATGCTTTGGTTTCCATGGCTTAAGCAAGCTTCCTTTCGTTAAAAATCTCCTGTAGTTCGGCCTCGTACTTCTTGAAGTCGGGGCTTTGGAACTCGGCGTAGTTCATCTGCCTCAGGGTGTTAATGATGCGCTTGTAGTAGGTGGCGCACTGCTCAAATCCCTCGAACTTGAAGCTCATGTCAGCAATGCCCATCACCTTTTCGAGCATGTACTTCTGGCGTTTTAGCGGGCAGTTGGCATCAATGTTGTCGAATGCATCTTGCTGTAATATCACAAAATCGACAATTTCCGACTTCCAGTAGCGATCGTGGTACTCCAAGGGCACACCGTCATCGCCCAGGATGTTGATCTGCTCGGCCACCTCCTTGCCACGTTGCACGGTGTTGCGGGCTTTGTAGACCATGCTCACCCACTCCTCGCCCACTGTTTGCTTCAGGAAGTCCTGAATTTCGGGGTACTCAATGTACTTGGAGTAGCTATCCATGGCATCAATGGCAGGGTAGCGCTTGCTGTCGGCGCGTTGCTGCGACAGGGCATAGAAGCAGCGGGCGGCCTTCTTGGTGGAGTCGGTTACGGGCTCCTTGAGGTTACCGCCAGCGGGCGACACGGTCCCTATGAAGGTTACCGAGCCTGTTTGTCCGTTGTTCAGATACACCATGCCAGCGCGGGCGTAGAAGTTGGCGATGATGGCGCCCAGGTCCATAGGGAAGGCATCGGGGCCGGGGAGCTCCTCAAGGCGGTTGCTCATCTCGCGCAATGCCTGAGCCCAGCGCGAGGTGGAGTCGGCCAGCAGCAGCACTTTCAGCCCCATGGCGCGGTAGTACTCACCGATGGTCATGGCGGTATATACCGAAGCCTCACGCGAGGCCACGGGCATGTTCGAGGTGTTGCATATTATAGTGGTGCGCTCCATGAGCTTGCGCCCGGTGCGGGGGTCGTCGAGGTGCGGAAACTCGGCAAAGATTTCCACCACCTCGTTGGCGCGTTCGCCGCAGGCCGCCATGATGATCATGTCGGCGTTGGCCTGTTTGGCCAGGGCGTGCTGCAGCACGGTTTTGCCACAGCCGAATGGGCCCGGGATGAAGCCCGTGCCCCCCTCGGCTATGGGGTTCAGGGTGTCGATTACGCGCACACCGGTTTCGAGTATGCGGCTGGGGCGAGGCTTCTCACGGTAGGCCGTGATGGCGCGCTTCACAGGCCACCTCTGCACCATCGACACGTTGATGTCATCGCCCTCGGCTGAGGTTAGCACGGCAATGGTATCGGTGAGGCTGTAGGTGCCCTGCGGCACGATGCTTTTCACCGTGTAGCGCCCCTCAAGTACGAACGGCACCATGATTTTATGCTTCAGCCAGCCTTCGGGCACTTCGCCCAGCCAATCGGCTGCGCCCACCTGTACCCCGGCCTCCACCAGCGGGGTGAACTCCCACTGCGAGTCCATGTCGAGGGCCTCGGTGTAGTCGCCGCGCTTTAGGAATATGCCGTCCATCTTGGCCAGGTCGTGCTGTAGGCCATCGTAGTTCTTGGAGAGCAGGCCCGGGCCGAGGGTAACCTCGAGCATGTGACCGCTGAACTCCACTCCATCGCCCACCTTGAGGCCACGGGTGCTCTCGAACACCTGCACGTAGGCCGTTTTGCCGATCATCTTAATTACCTCGGCCATGAGCCGTGTGCCCATTACGGTGATGTAGCATATCTCATTTTGGGCAACTGGGCCGTCCACCTCAACCAGGACCAAGTTGGAGATGATGCCAGTTACTTTTCCTGTAGTGCTCATATATTACACTGATAATTAATTATTTACAACTAAAACTATCTATTTACCAACTGCTTGCTCCATGCTGAACGAGGCTTTGAGGTCGGCGAACAGCTTGTCGAACATCTGGTTACCCTGCTGGGAATCGATGGCAGCCCAGCGGTGCAGGATGATGGCCTTGGCTAAGAATGCCAGGATGAAGTTTACGTTGAAGTAGTCCCACGTGGAGAGCTCGGTGGCCATGTCCCAGCGCAATAGGTCGATGCGGCGTTCGCGCTCGGCCACATCGGGGAGCTCGGCCAGCTGCAGCAGGCGGTCGATGTAGTCCACCTCCTGGCGCAAGCCGAAATCGGCGGCTTGGCTGCGCTGTAGGGCTTCCACGATGGGGCCATCGCCCAGCAGCTGTCCGTTCACCTCGATACCCATGCGGCGGCAGTTGATGGCCGTGAGGATGTTGTTGAGGTCGCGATTGAAGGCGAACCAGCGTTTCAGGAATGGGTTCTTGGAGGTCAGTGCCTGCGCGTAGAATGCCTCCATGAGCCGGAGCTCGGGGTGGGCCTGCTGCTCGTCGGGATTGGCATTGATGTGGCCTTGGTAGAAGCGTTGCATGTAGGGCGGCATCAGCTCGGCATGGCCTTCGAGGTCGGCGAATAGCTCAACGGGCAGCGTACCCAGGGGGCTATTCTGCATCCCTCTGTTCAGCAGTACGTTGAGCAGGTTGTCGTTGTCGAATGGCAGGAATAGCTGCTCCACCAGCTTGTAGTCCGATGGGCTGATGAGCTCGCGCACCTCATCGCGCAGTGCGCAGACGTTGAATTCCTTGCGTCCGCGCTCCAAGGCTAGCTCTGGCAGGCCGGCCACCAGGTAGTAGTAATTGCGGGCCATGGGCTTGGGCTTACTTATTGCCGAAGAGCAGTGAGGCTATTTTGGGGCGCATGTAGTCCTTAAATAGGGCCTCGAGGTCGTTCTCGGTGAAGCTCACCACGTAGCCGCCATCGCCTGGGCCAATCTTGAAGCCATACTTAATGGAGCGGTCGGCGCTCACATGCAGGCTGGCGTTGAGCTGGTCGAGGGTTTTGGAGCTGAAGTGCTCGCCTATGGCTTTCTCCATGTCGGCGGCAACCAGCAGGCTGAGGCTCACGCGCTCGGTGGAGTTGGGGTTCCAGCGCGATATGGCCGCCGCGATGATGCTCTTCATGAACTCAGCATCTTTCAGCGCATCGATGGCCGGGGCTTTGTAGAGGTTGGCCTCGATGGCAGCGGTGATTTGCTGCTTCAGCCCGCCCATCACCTGCTTGGCCGACAGCTCGATTTCGGTTTCGGCGTTTTTGCGCAGGTCGGCGGCCTCTTTTTGGGCGGTGAGCTTGAGCTGCTCGGCCTGCGCCTTGGCCTCACCCACAATGCGGTCGGCCTCGGCCTTGGCCTGGTTCAGCAGCTGATTGGCCTCGTCTTGCCCTTTCTCTAATCCCTCACGGTATATCTTCTCGGTGAGTTCCTGAAGTTTGCTGGTCATCTCCATGTGTGGTATTTTTTTGTGCCGCGTTCAGCGGGTTGCGAATCGGTGTTCTGTGCCTGTTTTTTCAGCAGCAGGTGCAAAGATAGCTAAATATATTCACGGGGTGCTAGTGGGGCACTTTTTTTTCGATGGATGGCGAATGCGCTGTGCGTCCAAGCCATGCCGCAGCCCTGTCCACCCCATGGGCGCCCATGCGCCTGCTGTGGCAATACGCTCCCAATTGACGTGCCAAATCCATATTAAACACTGTATTATAATCAATTATGCTCATCATTAGATGGTCACCAGCAGGAAGAGGTGTACTATTTTAGCACAACCACCATTTGGGTAACATGCTCTAATTTAGGACATTGTTTCATTTTAGGACGCCAAGCCGTCCGCTCACCGAACTCTCCGCACGCTTATGCGGCGGGAATGCCTGGAAGCGTCTGCTAGTATGGGCAGGGATGGCATTTTTCAAATTATCCCGATGCATGGGCGGCCTGAAATGTTGCCCACCTGGCAGCGCAAACATTTTGCCCATGTAGGTCGTATCCACCGACAAAGTAGAACTAACACAAAATCCCCCATGGAAGCGAACATTCCCGACTGGGCCAAGGGGCTCAACTGCGCCATCACGGTGTGCGACCGCCAGGGCATCATCATCTACATGAACGATAAGTCGATGAGCACCTTCGGGGGTAAGAGCCTAGTGGGCCAAAGCCTATTCGGCTGCCACAACCCACGCTCACAGGAAATCATCCACCGCCTGATGAATAAAGCCGAGTCTAACTGCTATACCATTGAAAAACAAGGAGTTAAGAAGTTGATATACCAAACCCCTTGGTACAACGACGGGGAGCTAGCTGGGCTGGTGGAGCTGTCGATTGTGCTTCCCGACCAAATGCCGCACCACGTGCGCTAGCCCATGCTCATGCTCTTGGCGGCACTAAAACCGCAGCGTAAGCCCAATGCCCGCGCCGCCCGATGTTAGCACGGGGCCAACCTGTAGGCTGTAGTCGGAATAGGAGTCGCTCCAATTTCGGTCTATTACCGAACCCATTTGCACGGAATAGTCCGCAGGTCTATGCCTACGATTGTAGGCCTTACCAATACTGTTACCAGCCCAGCAGGCCAGCTTGGCGCAGATCATGCCCGCGCCAGCACCCGCCACCACATCGGTGAACCAGTGGCGAACGTGATAGATGCGGCTCAGTCCAACAAACGTGGCCACCGAGTAGCCCACCACGCCCAGCCATGGCGAATGGTGCTTATACTCCTGCCATAGCAGCTCGGCACCGCAGAAGGCCATGGCCGTATGCCCCGAAAAGAAAGAGTTTGGAGTTGAATCATCGGGGCGCATACGCTTGGCTATGTTCTTGGTGGTGAGCATAGCGGCCACGGTGAGCCCCACGGCCAAGCCGGCGTTCAAGGTGCGCTGCCCCAAGCCATGGCGGGCTTCGAGGCCGCATAGGTCGAGTGCATAGTAGGCCGCATAGGGTGAAAAGCACACAAAATCCTCTACAACCAAACGTTTACCCGATGTGTTTTTGGGGTTGCCGCTCAGCAATTCCATTTTGGGATGCTCCTTACCCACAAATCCGTAGGTGAGCAAAAGGGCGGGCAGGATGTAGCCCACTGGACGTGGCTCAATGGTCGTGCGACTGTGGGTTGTAATCGCCGTGTTGGCCATGGGCGCGGCCATTGCGCCACTGACGGCCAACAGCAAGCCGCTTAAAATGCCGAACAATCTCATGGCTAAATCTTTTTGAACGAGCTTTTCTCCATCCAGCCCTTGTTGCCATCGGCAATCTGCACCTCGAACCACGAGCCCACGTTGCGGAGCAACCTCACCTTGGTGCCCGCGTGCAGTATGAAGAGGTCCATGCCCGAGCTGTCGGGGGTACTCTTGACCGCCACTGATGGCTCAAAGATGATGGCCGTATTGGTGCGCTCCAGCTCATTCTTACGGATCATGCTGGCGACCAGAGCTAGGGCAAACAGCAGTAGCATGGCCACGCTCAGACCGAAAAATAGGCGTTTTTGGCCAGGCCTACGCATGAACCAGAATAGGGCCATGCCCACGAGGGCCAGTGCGAACGCCAACAGCGCGATGTAGGCCCAGGCATTGGAGGACAGGAGGTGCGTCAGGCTGCTCGCCCATCGGGCCACGAGGAGCTGCGGCAGCGGCTCTATCACATCGATGGTGAAGGTGCGGGCTAGGTCGAGGTTGAAGCGGATGTCATCGTCACTGGGCGCGAGCAGGAGGGCACGCTCGTAGCAGAGGATAGCCGAGGGGTAGTCGTTCTGCTTAAAGTGGGCGTTGCCCAGATTGTAGTAGAGCGCGGCGCTATGCTGCCCCTGCCCCACTATCGATTCGTAGCAACGCACGGCCTCGGCGTAGTGGCCCGCGTTCATCAGCCTGTTACCCTCGGCGAACAGGCTGTCGGACGATTGGGCGCAGAGCGCGCTGCTCAGCATGAGCAGCAAGGTTATGGGGGGAAGTATTCTGCAAATTCTCATGTCTTTTTGTCCTTCTTCTCTCTCTACTTAGCTTTCACGGTCTGCTCTAGCTTGGCGATTAGATCGTATGCCTCGGCGTATAAGCTGTCCATCTGCGAATGCTCACTCGATGGTGAGAAGCGGGCGTATTCGCATGCGTCCACCATCTGGGCAAATTTATCCACATCGGTGCTGCTCACACCGCGTTCGAGCAGGTGCTCGCGCACGTTGCTCAGGGCAAGCTCAGCCCGTGGTATGCTAAGCTTGTCGGCGGCGTAGCCCATCAGGGCGTGGTTCAGCTCCTCGTAGAACCGTTCACGCGTGGCTGCATCCATCAGCGAGTGGGCCTGCTTCAGCCGTCGCTGGGCGGTTTTGTTGGCTCGACGGTTGCGCGCCAGGCTGACATTAGACATCTGGGCTCGCCGCCTGCCATATAGCAGCATGAACAAGGCGAAGAGGGCTACCAGCAGCAGGTATAGGAATCGGTACATCCCGCTCTGCACCGCATGGCGGTGCATGGGGTGCAGGTGGGGGCTACCAGTCTTTATGAAGCGGATGTCCCGCCCAATGAATTTCACGTCCTCCTTGCTGTAGCCCGACACCACTATGTTGCGAGCCGATGAGTCGGCTGCTACTGCCAGCTTAAACGGCTCGGAGCGGAGCGTTACATAGGCCCGCTTGTTCAGGTCGAAATAGGCGAACTCCACCGGGGGAATCTCATAGGAGCCAGCTGTGCGGGGTATGGCCAAATATTCGTAGGTTTTGGTGCCGCCTGCCCCTACGCCCTTGGCACCAGTGCCGCTCTCTGCGGTCTTGGGGTCGAACACCTCGAAGCTCGGCGGGAATTGCACCTTGGGGGTGCCTATGAGCTTGAGGTTACCAGTGCCCGATATTTTCACCTTGATGGTGACGGCCTCGTTGGCGCTGAGCTCGGTTTTGTCGGCTGTGGCCGACATCTTGTAGCTGCCCACCGCCCCGCTAAACGATGCGGGCGCATTGGCAGGCAATGGCTCCACGTTGATGTTCACCGGACGACTCGTCAGGCGGGTGCGCCGTTGCTCCACGCCTCCACCAAAGAAGTCATCGAATATGGAGCGGGAGCGACGGCTCGATGGGGCGTTGTAGATTACACCCAGCTCGAAGGGCTCCAGCTCCACCTTGCCCGCCTGCTGCGGGTAGAGCACGTAGCTTCTGATGACAGCCATGTTGTATATGCGCCCATTCACGTTGGCCCGCTGGAAGACGATGTTGGATGGAGCCTGCTGTTCTTGGCTCCAGAAGCCAGTGAAGCTCGGGAATTTGACATCCTCGAAGCCGACGATGTCGAGCCGCGAGTACACCCTCAGCACGGCCTCTATGGGCTCTCCTATGTGGGCCGTGCGCTTGCTCAGCTCCACGGCCACGAATAGCTCCTCGCCCGATGGCTGCCCGGCTTGGGCCGATGCGGTACCACCGTCCTGCCCCTGCTGCCGCGATGAGGCCGAGGGCTTTATTACCTCCACCTGTACGGCGTTCGAGGTGTAGCTCTTTTTATCGACCGTGGCGGTGGCCGGCCCTATGTCGAACTTGCCTTCGGCGTTGGCCTGTAGGATGTATGTGTAGGTTATGGTGTGGCTCCGGGTCATCTTACCGTTCACCACCTCGATGCTGGTGTTGGTGCTGGTGCTGGGCCCCGCCACGATGTAGAAGTCATCGAGCGCCGGGGGAACAAAGTTCGATGGCTGCGCGGTAATGGTGTAGGTAAGACTGAAGCGCTCGCCCACCTCTACCAGCCCTGGGCCTAGGGCCGTAAAGCTCACCTGCTGCGCTTTTGCGCAAAGGGCCATCAGAATTATGTAAAGCGTGCTGATTAGTGTTCTACGCATAGATTCTCTCTCCTCTACTGAGATTGCCTGACTACCAATTTTTTAGCGGTTTGACCTTGGCTGCCTGACGGCGCTGGGCGTTCATCTTGTCCTGTAGATTTTTATCGTTTTGCTGTATGGCCTCCAGCATCCGCTCCGCGTCCTCCTTCGATATTTTGGGCTGGTCATGCTGCGGCAGCCCATCGTTGTTGGGCTGCCTACTGTCTTTATCGTTGTCCCTAGGCTTGTCCTTATTTTGATCTTGCTGGTCGTTTGGGTCGTTCTGCTGATTTTCATTCTGGTCGTTCTGCTGGCCCTTATCCTGATCGTCCTGCTTATCCTCGTTTTGCTGGTCATTTTGACCGCCGCCACCATCCTGCTGCTGCTTGAGCATTCGTAGGGTTTCCGATAGATTGTATCGGGCTTGCATGTCGTTGGGGTTCAGCTTTATGGCCTGCTTGTACAGCTCGGCGCATTCTTTGTACTTCTGCTGCTTGAATAGGGCGTTGGCCCTATTGTATAGGGCATCGGCCTGCTGCTGTGCGCCGAGGCCCGCGCTGTTCACAGAGGAGCCCACCTCATCGGCTTCCTCGTATTTCTCCTGCTTATAGAGCGATGCGGCCAGGTTGTAGCTACCCTTTATGGAGTGATCGTTGTTCTCTAGGGCCTTGCGGTACTGCACCTCCGACTCCACGAAGTCGCCCTTGGAGTAGGCCCGGTTGCCCCTGCGTATCGACTTCTTCTCGGTTTGGGCTGAGGCCGATATGGTTAGCAGTATGAGCAGGGCGGAGATGATGGAGTGTCGCATGGCTGAGGTAGGGCTTAGGGGTACAAATTTCGACATTTTTCGGCATCGAGCTGCATTTCGGGCGGTTAAATGAGGTTAATGGCTGGGTGTATCAGCCCCGAATAGGTTCAGCCTGGCCAGCCACCGATTTTTGCGCTCAAGCACCACGAACTCCAGCAGCAGCAGCAGCAGGGCGAGGCCGATGGCGTACTGGAACTGCTCGTTGTAGTCGGAGTACACCCTGTCCGAGGTTTCGGCCCGCTGCATCTTGCTGATGTGCTCGAACAGCGGCAGCAGCCCAATCTGGGCGTTGGTGGCCCGCACGTATCTGCCGTTGCCCATCACGGCCACCTTGGAGAGGGTCTCCTCGTCGAGGCGCGACACCACCACCCGCCCCTCATCATCCTTCAGGAAGCTGCCGCCCGGCCCCAGCGGGATGGGGGCCCCATCGGGAGAGCCGATGCCTATGGTGTGCACCACCACGCCGCGCTCGGCGGCCTGCTGCACGGCCCCCAGCGGGTCGCCCTCGTGGTTTTCGCCATCGGAGATGACGATGATGGCCCGCCCCGTTTTGCCATCAGGTGGGAACGAGCTCATGGCCAGCGCGATGGCGCTACCCATGTCGGTGCCCTGCTTCGACACCATGCCAGGGCTGATGGACGACAGGAACATCTTGGCCGAAGCGTAGTCGTTGGTGATGGGCAGCTGCATGTAGGCATCGCCCGCAAAAACGATCAGCCCTATGCGGTCGCCCGCGAGCTTATCGACCAGCTGGGCGATGGCCTGCTTGGCGCGCTCGATGCGGTTGGGCTGTAGATCCTGGGCCAGCATGCTGTTCGACACATCGAGGGCGATGATTAGCTCCACGCCGCGATGCTTCACCTCGGTGAGCTTGGAGCCGAACTGGGGACCAGCCAGGGCCACGCTGAGCGCTGGCATGGCCAATGCCACGAGTGTGGCCTTCAGCCATCCGCGCCCCGCCGAGCGGCCTGGCATGAGCGAGGTGATGGTGGCGTAGCTGCCCAGCTGCTCGATTTGATGCCGCTGCCGCCGGGCGGTGTACATGTACAGCAGCAGCGCAACGGGGGCCAGCAGCATGAGGTAGAGGTACTCGGGGTTGGAGAATCGGAACATGGCGTGTGGGAGATGTCTTGTTTGGTTTACAGCTCACGCAGTAGGGTTCGGCGCAGCAGCAGCTCCAGCAGCAGCAGCAGGGCGGCCATGGCGTAGGGGCGGAACTCCTCGCTCTTACGGCTGAACTCGGTGACTTCGATCTTCGACTTTTCGAGCTGGTCAATCTGCTCATAGACCGCCTCTAGGGCCTTGTTGTTCGTAGCTCTAAAGTACTCGCCCCCTGTTATCTGCGCAATGTTTGTGAGCAGCTCCTCGTCAATCTCCACCTTCATGTCCTGGTAGCGGGTACCGAAAGGGGTCTGCACAGGGTATGGTGCGGTACCGTAGGAGCCCACGCCTACGGTGTACACGCGCACCCCAAAGGTGCGGGCAATCTCGGCGGCGGTGAGCGGGGCAACCTCTCCCCTATTGTTCACCCCATCGGTGAGCAGGATCACCACCTTGCTTTTGGCCTCGCTGTCCTTTATGCGGGCCACCGCCGAGGCTAGGCCCGAACCGATGGCCGTGCCGTCCTCGAGCACACCGATGCTCACCTCGCGGAACATGTTCACCAGGGTGAGGTGGTCGGTGGTGAGCGGGCACAGGGTGAAGCTCTCGCCGGCGAATATCACCAAGCCCATGCGGTCGGAGCGGCGCCCGCTGATGAACTGTATGCCCAGCTCCTTGGCGGCGCTGAGCCTGTCGGGCTTAAAGTCGCGGGCCAGCATGCTGCCCGACACATCTATGGCCAGCACGATGTCGATGCCCTCGGTGCTGACGTTACGCTGGGTGTTGGAGGACTGCGGACGGGCCAGGGCTACCACCATCAGGCCCACGGCGCAGCATCGCAGCGCGAAGGGCATGTGGCGCAGGCGGAGCCTGACGGTGCGACGGGCCGCACCGAAGCCGCCCAGCGTCGATATTTGCAAGCTGGCCTTGGTGTCCCTCTGCCTGAAAACGTACCAGGCCACCATGGCGGGCACCAGCAGCAGCAGGTAGAGCAGGTTGGGGTGAGCAAATGTATGTCCTATGAACATGGCTTACTGGGGGCTAGCGTTGGGGGCATCGGGCTGGGGGGTGGGCATGGTGGAGCGCACGAATCCCTCCGAGAGCTCAAGGTGGCGTATGTTCTCATCGATGAGCGGGCTGTGCTTGGCGAACTTCACCAGGTCGGCGGTGCTCAGCAGATCGCCCAGGGGTTCTAAGCTGGGGCCGAAGTCGTAGCCCGCCCCGCGCAGCGCGGCCATAATCTCGGCAGTGGTTTTCTCTTGGGCCTCTACCCCGAAGCGCCCTTCGAGGTAGGCCCTGAGCACATCGGTGAGCTGGGTGTAGAACAGCTTATGCTCCTCGGTGGCCCACAGCTTCTGCTCGCGCATCTGGCCAATGGCCCTCAGGGCCACCACATGGGGCGGCTCGGATGGGGTAAATATTTTAAGGAAGGGCCTATTCTGCCTACGCTTACGTATGTATATGATGCTGAGCACGATGATGGTCAACAGCAGCAGCCCCACGCCTACCCACGGGGCCACCTCGGCCAAGGTGATGGGCTCGGCCATGGGAGGCTTTATGTCGTGGATGCCAGCCACGCTGGAATCGCGGGGCACCAGGTTCACGATGAGCAGCTGCGGGGGGAATAGGCCGGTGTCGGCCACCTGGCCATGCCGCCCCAGCCCAAAGGGAATGGCGGGCATCAGCACGGCACCGCTATCGAATGCCGTCACCAGCAGCTCCAGGGTGTAGGTGGTCGATGCGGGGCCGCGCAGCGTGTCGATGTGGGGCGGTGCGAGCAGCTCTATGCCGAAGCCTATGCTGTCGGGGATGATGGGCATGTAGGCCTGCATGGTGATGGGCACCTCGAGCACGGCGGTGTAGCGCACGGGGTCGCCCAGCAGTATGGTGTCGCGCTCGAAGCGGGCGGTGGCCCTCAGCTCTGGCTGCGCCTGCTGTCCCCAGGCCATGGCGGTGGAGGTCAAGGCCAGCAGCACGATGATTGGCATACGGTACGGTTTCATGGGCTATGCGCGACGTTTGAATAGTAGCAGTAGGGGCTTCACGTAGTCCTCATCGGTGCTGATAGCGGCCCAATCCACCTGGGCCTTGGTGAATGCGGCCCTCAGGTGCTCGGTGGTGTCGTTCCACCAGCGGGCGTACCCGGCCCTTACAGCTGGACTTGAGGTATCAACCCACTGGTAGCATCCGCTCTCGGCATCTTTGAACTTCACCAGCCCCACGGCGGGCATGGCGGTCTCGCGTTGGTCGTATACCCGAATGCCCACTAGGTCGTGCTTGTTGCTGGCGATGGTCAGGGCATCGGCGAAGTTGGGGGTACGGGAAACGGCATCCACATCAATGAAATCGCTGATTACGAACGCCGTGCAGCGCTTCTTGGTGGTATTGGTGAGGAAGCGCAGGGCCTCGGCTATGTTGGTGCCCTCGCCCGAGGGCTCGTGGTGCAGCAGTTCGCTGATGATGCGCAGGATGTGCTGCCGCCCCTTCTGCGGCGGTATGAACTTGTCGATGCGATCGCTGAAGAGGATTACGCCTATTTTGTCGTTATTGTGGATGGCAGCGAAGGCCAGCACGGCGGCAATCTCGGTGGCGAGC
>JAFTDN010000183.1 GCA_017454165.1 Bacteroidales bacterium
CTGCGCCCACTCACAGTGAAGGCCAATCGCCGCGCCCGCCATGGGGGCATGGATAGGCGCGGCGCTAAAAACGGAGCAACCCCACTAGCGCTCGCTCCTGATCACGGCGCTCTCGCCCTCGTCGAGATGCAGCTTGTTGCTGCCGCTGTTGTGCTCGGTGCCCCAGCCAAAGGTGTAGTTTAGCTGCACAAATGCTAGGTTGTTATACATCTGATTGTAGGCGTAGCGCACGTAGGGGGCTACTTTCGAGAGGCTCTCGCGGCGCACATCTTTGTAGTGCATGAATGGGTTCATTATGCCCGCCGATAGGCGCAGCTGTTTGTGCTGATACGACAGCGTGAATCGGGAGGAGAGGCTGCTGGTGCTAAGCAGTTCGCCGTCGAGGTAGTTCTCCTGGCCATACCATAGCTCTGAGCGTAGGCTGTAGGTGCGCTTGGTTGGCGTGGTTTTGCTCAGCGTGAGCGAACCGTTGCAGTGGGGCAGGGCGCGGCGGTGCTTGTAGAGCTGGCCGCCATCGCAATTGTAGAAATCTACGCCGCCCCAAAGGTTGAACGACACCCATTCGTTGGCCAGCTTGCGCCCCGAGAGCGAGGCGTTGAGCGATAGCCGCTCAAACGAGGGAATGTTGTCGGTGGTGCGCACCACCATGTTGAGCGTCGGGTCGATGTGCGATGTGCTGGCTACCTTGTTCTGATAGCGCTGCAGCTTGGCCTGCGCAAACAGCTCTATTTTTTCGCCAAGCTGAACGGTGTTGTTGAGGGTGTATTGCTGCATGGCTCCATCGCGCAGCTGGGCGTTGCTGCGCTGCATTTGGTAGGGGTCCAGCGGCATGTCGATGGGCGCAATGCTCTCCAGACCAGGACTTTTCATCTGTAGCATCACATCGAGGGCCACGCGCCACCATTCCGTTGCTATGTACTCAATTGCGCCGCACGGCATCCAGCGCTTGCTGTGTATCAACGAGTCGGCAATGGTGTATTTGTTCCACATGTTTAGCGCTCCACCCACTAAGGTTAATTTTTTGTTAAAATTGAGCATGAGCATGATGGTGTGCTTGCCCTGGGTGCGTTTCATGCCCGATGCATTGTAGGTTAGAGCGGGTGTGGTGTAGGTGTTGTTGTGCCACGAGCCGCGCCACTCGCCGGTGTACATAATCATGCCAAAGCAGGTCATCTTTTTGTTGAGCGGAAACGGCAGCCCATATTGCCACTGAAAGCCCGAGAAGGTCATCTTTTCGTTGGTCGAGCTGTTGGTGCCAAACAGCAGGCTGTCGCGCATGTTGCGCTCCTCAAATTCGCGCTCGTAGGTTTCGTCGGTTTGACCGTAGTTGGCGTTCAGGTAGAGCGGCCCCAGCGGTGTGCGCACCTCCATATAGGTGTTCAGCCAGCCCGATTTGAGCTGCTCGGCGCTGTGGTCGTTGTTTAGGGTGGTGTCGTTGCGTAGGCGGCTCTGCGTTAGCACTTGCCCGTTGAAGTCGTTGTTCCACGTGCGGTTGAAACGTCCGTTGGCCGATAGGTCGAGCAGCAGGTGTTTGCCGTCGTAGCCATAGTGGAGCGTGCCCAGATTGTTCCAATAGATGTGGTCGGCGGGCATGGCCTGCTCGTAGCGCTGTATGGTGTCGGTGGGCAGATAGAAATGGTCGGTGCGTTCGCGGCGCTGGTTGTGGCTGTAGCGGTATTGCGGCTGCCAGTCGAGCGATAGGCTATGGTCGCCCTTGTGCACCGAGGCATATACGTAGTGCTCGCCATAGTTGCCCAGAATGCCCTCCACCAGGTTCACCGTAACCGAGCCGCCTTGGTGCGGGCGTTCCACCACCACGTTAATCACTATCGTGGCCTGCGGAAAGCGCGGAGTGGGCTGGTCGTAATACTCAATGCGCTTGATGTATTGCGGGGGCGTACCCTGCACCTCGCCCGTGCTCACTGGGCGATTGTTGATGAGCAGCACCACCTCGCCACCGCCCAGCGCCGATATGGCATAGTTTAGCGGGTCGATATTCACCCTCGGAGGGTCCATGGCCGACAGCAGCGCCATGCCGTTCTCCGACGCCTCTATGCGCTGGGTGGTGGGATAGTAGGTTATGCCATCGGGCCTGTAGCGCTTGCCCAAGGCGGTAACCGTAACCTCATCCACCTGTTGCGTTTCTAAGGGCAGCACAATGTCGCCCAAATCGCCGGCGGCCACCAGCAGCGTTTTGGTGGCATAGCCCACGCACGATATGCGCAGCGGGCGCAGCTCGCCGGGGTTGTCAATCGCAAAACGCCCATCGGAATCGGTGGTGGTGAGGCTTACAATGGTTTGAAGCGTGTCGGCGGCATCCTTGAGCAGGGCTACGTTGGCGGCCTGCACGGGTTTTCCGTCTTCGGATAGCACACGCCCGCTTATGCGTTGTTGGTTGTTTTGCGCGTAGGTTAGGCCAAAAAGCAAAACAAATATGCTTGTGAGTAGAGATGTTTTCACTGAAAAGAAAGTTTAGTTGTTGATGGTAGTATAATAGCGAGCAAGCAATGCGCTGCGTAGCGCGTCGGGGTTGCGATAGATTACGCACACGTCGAACCTGCCATTTTCGCGCAGGTTGCGCAATATATACCAAATGCAGCCGCCATGGCAGATGGGCAGCACATCGCATTGCCGACATTTATCATCGAACACCCACGATGTGTTGAGCATGCAATCGTAGAATTGTTGCCTGTTTGTGAGTTTTGTTTCGTTGATGTAGCCAATTATCTTTTTTGCATCGGTTACATCGTTCCAGCATTTATAAATTTCGCCATCAGGGCCTATAATAAACGCGCTAACGCGATTGGCCGCACAGCTTTTTATGCTCAGATGCGGGTACATATCGGTGCCGCAGTCGCACAGGTGCTGCACAAAGCGCGTTGAGGTCTCCTTGCTGCCCATAATAGCCTCAGGACCAAGGTTGTTGGCCTCTGTGTTGTCGATACGCAGCAAACCAGGATAAACCTCAAAATTTGAATATTTTTCCCAACGTTGTTTTAAAAATTGCTCCACCTCCACAAAATGCTCCTGATTGACCGTGCCAACGTTCACGCGGACAGAAAGAAAAGTAGATGGTAATTCCTCTAAAATTCTATCCATATTGCTCACAATTCGGTCGAACGAGTTGGATGTGTCGTTTTTATTGAAACGTATGCCATTGTGCCGCTCGCGATTGCCGTCGAGCGTTATTTGTATCCTATTGAGCGGAAATTCTTTGAATAGGGCTATTGCCTTGTCGTCGAAATAGTAGCCGTTTGTAATGATATTATGCCCTGAGAGTTCCTTGTTGGTGGATGGCAGTTGGCGTAATATCTTTTCAATTATAGGCAAAGCCAGCAGCGGCTCGCCGCCATACCATGTGATTGAAATCGTGCGCGATTGCTCATGTTTTTTTATAAATTCCATCAGCTGCGCCACCCGTTCATCGGTCATTGTGGCCTGATGCTTTTTAGGCTCAAAGCAATAGCCGCAGCTGAAGTTGCAGTGTGTTGTAGGTGCGATGGTTAGGCCGAGATGCTGCATGTCGAAATTGCTTTGCAGCATTTTGAAATGCAGCTCGTTTACGAACAGGTCGTCTTCGCCAGCTGGGATAATAAATTTATGCTTTTCGAGCATCTGAACGATGGCCTCATCGAACATTTCTGTGTCGATAGGTTGTTCTTTTTTTTGTGTTGATAGAAAATCGTATAATACAGTAGATATTTTAATTAACGCATTTGTTCTAGAGCAATAGGCAAGACATAAATCGCCGTCACGCACAAAAAATGCGTAGCGAGAAAGAATCATGATTTGAGTGTTATGTAGTTATTTTTTCCCCTTTTTGTTTTTCTTGGTATCTACTCCATTTGTATTTGCAAATATGCAAGAACATGAGTTTGATGGCTTCGCTTTTTTGGGGTCAACATCCGATACGTTCTCGTTGGACCATGGGCATTCACATTGGCCTGTTCCTTGGTTAGAGTTTTGTCCCGTGCAATCGCAATCAAGAAGTTGCATTTTGCTGCCACCAAGAATTTGGTCGAGTCCCGTTTCTGATAATTTGTCAGCGGGGACAATGATTTGATAGTCCATCTTAGGCATGATTTGGTGATTTACCTCCCTCCTTTGGGTCCGTTCGAGTTGCCAATTAAGCAGTCGCAGCCATTTCCATTTTTGTTCTCGTTGGAGAACCAGCAATCACAACCTACTTGCTCTTGCTTATGACCTGCAAGAATGAGATCCATTTCAACATCATTGAATGCATCAGCGATAGGAACAATCGGTTCTGCATCTGCTAACGAAAACTTAGTTCTTGTCATGGTTTGATTTATTTTGTGTTAAACATCATGTCTGTCGCAGGGGTATAGCACCTTCGCCCACCCAGCAGGGCAAATGGGAACCACGCACCCCTCCTCTGTCCCCCAAGGGAAGCAGGGCAAACCATCTGTATGTGCGCTAGCACCCTCATTACAAACACTTTATGCCATCCATGCGCTCTGAGCCAAAGATCAACGAGCCACAGGGGCCAAAAATGGGAAAATATTTTTAAACCTCCAAGCTTCAAACTGGAATTTTTGCAAAAATTTTTAGCTTGACACGCCGTACTACCCAAGAACATTGGCAAAACCATGTGGCTCTTTCCAACTTAGCTGTCGCTGCCCGTGTCCACAAATAGGGGCATGGAATGATGTTTGCATCCGCTCATCTGGCCCCTCCAATGACCGCCCAATGGGTGTTCCCTTTACAACACTCCCCATAAAACACACCGCCATCATATCAAAATGCTGATTTACACCTAAATACCACAACTACCCCCACATTTTAACACTTCGCAGCCCTACACTAGCCCCTTGAGCAAGCGGTTGAGCGGGCGGTAGCACAGCACAGCCACAGCCGCCCCTGCCACATCGGCAAGCCAATCGAGCAGGCTGGCGCTGCGCCCCACCTGCGGCAAAGCCTGCACCAGCTCCACCACCAGCCCATAGGCAGCAGGCAGCAGCAGCCCCAACCACTGCGCCCGCCGCGTTATGGAGCCATGCACCCGCATGGAGTTGCTCTCGCTCGCCACCAGCACCGCCAGCACCGCCCACAAGCCAAAGTGCACCACCTTGTCGAAGTGCGGAATAGACAGGCGCGGATGGCTCCCTCCCGGAGAAAAGCACAGCAGGGCAACAACCACAGCCCACAGCAACGAGTTCCGATACGAACCAATCCGCATCTGCATGGCACAAAAGTAGCAATTTCTGCGTATACTAGCGCATCGAAACGAATAGGCCCATGCTACAGAAACTCCACATAGGGGCGGCACTGCTGCTATCGATGGCCGCCCAGGCCCAACCCGCCCTACGCCCACCACAAAACGTGCGGCGGGTGGTCGTAACTTTCCGCTACGAGGTGCGCGATGGCCAAAGGCTGCCATCAAGTTGCGTGGTGCACCAGCTCATCAGCGACTCGCTGGGGCGGGCTCACACCGAGCTGGATTGGGACTGCGCCACAGGCGAGGTGCGCGACTACGTGTGGCACACTTTCAGCGGGCAGCAGGTGATGGCCACCCACACCTTCCGCAACGGGCAGCTCTGCCTATGGCAGACCTTCGGCTACGCCAGCCCCGCCGACTCGCTGCCCAGCTCCGAGCGCATTGTTCGCGTGAGCCCTGGCGACACGGCCCTCTACGCCACCATCGCCTACTCCCAGCGCGGCAGCTCGCGCATCGCCGTGGCCAAAGGCCCCAAGGGGCAACGCGCCTGGACCGCCAAATCGACCTACGACACCCACGGCAACGAGCTCTCGCGCAGGGTGAGGGCCAAGCGCGGGTTCGTCCCGCCCGACTCCATAGCCGAGCTGCGCCGAGCCCCCCTCTACGATGCCCAGGGGCGGCTGTGCGCCGAAACCATCGTCAGCCAAAGATTCGATGGGCCCCAGCGCACCCAGCGCCTAGCCTACACCCACAACGATAGGGGGCTGCTCGCCGAGCGCCGACAACTCGATGCCCAAGGGCGCACCATCGAGTACGAAACCATGGACTACAGCGCCGGCGGCGCCCTCAAAACCATCAGCAAGCACAACGCCCAGGGCGTACTCATCGACTACCACTTCAAGCGCTACGAGCTGTACCCCTCCAACAACCGACAGCAGCGCATAGTAGAACACCTTTAGCCCGATTGCGGACAAATGAACATGATATTAACAAGCATATCGTACTGTACATAAAGACATTAACCATATGTGGCACACAATTTGAGCCTACCCCACAAAGCTCCACAATATGGAGCCAAACAATGAGCAGACTAACTTAAACTTTTTGAGATATGAAGACAACAGGACTCCTCAAACCCACGCTGCTAATAGCAGCCGCGCTATGCGCCAGCGGGGCCATGGCCCAAACCCCTCCCGCCCAAATATTGGGTAAATACGAAAGCAAAGCAGAGGAAATCTACCAAACCAAGGGCAAAAAGCTCACCCTGTACGCCCTCCCCGACCCTGTGTACTCGCCTAGCTACAATAGCACCGACAACTCTGGCATCAACCCAAAATCGGAGTGGCGCTGGGTGAGGACAACGTCAGATTGGGACGGGGGCTCCGATATTAAGGGCTGGACAGCCCAAGAGAACTATGTGGAGATAACCGTGACCGACGACATAACCGTGATGGTGAAGGAGCGTTTCGGCTCCTCGGGCTGCGAATCGGGAACTGCCGAAACGAAGAAGATTAAAGCCGTGGATGCGCCCGTCCTCGGCGGCATCACCGTTAATGCCACCGCTAACGGCTACACCGACAACAGCGGCAACGAGTACCAATTCTGCGGAGATGGGGCTGGCTTCCAATTCACCCTGTCCGTCAACGAGGTGGGGGCCGATCCAAACATGGCGCAATACGGCGTTCAGCTCAATGTCACCAGCCAAGTAATGGACAACACGGGCAACTGGGGCGCAAACACTACCGAAAGCTCCCTTGAGCGTAACAATTCTAACTTAGGCCCTAATACCATTAACATTGGCGGCCTGCCCATGAAAATAGCCGGCACCACGCCACAGCCCACAAAGTACACATTCACGTTCGTAAAGAACATGCTGCGCTCGCGCACCACCATGGTGTCCGATGTTAGGGCGAACCCGACAGCCACCCCCATCCCCTACACCGACTACCTGATGCCCGAGCATGTTTTCACCTTCGTGGTGGCCCCTGCTCCCAAGACTGGCCCCATCTACCATATTCCCAACAACTTTAGCAACTTCTAGGGCATAACCGCCTGTTCGCTCTTCATCTCATGCCCCCCTCCCCCATACGGCCCTAGCCTATGGGGGAGGGCAAGGGGGGAAAAGCTTCGAGAAAGATAGCGCACACCGCCAAACACCTCGCCCCGATGACCCACCGTACCCTCCTTAGCCTACTGCTCATGCTCGCGCTGGTTGCCCCGATGGCCGCTCAAACGCCATCGTACAACCTGCCCAGCGTGTGCGCTGGCACCACGGAGCGCTACGGCGTGATGGGCACCAACGGGCACTCCACGTTCAACTGGGTGATAGTGGCCCCCAACGGGGAGATGCTCCCCTCGGAGCGCTACGTGGTGATGGGCTGCGGCGACTCCATCGATGTGCGCTGGGGGGCCGATCTACCCCCAGGGCTGTACACCTTCTTGGTTACCGAACGCAGCAATATGGGGTGCTGGGGCACCCCATACAGGCAGGAGGTGCTGCTCAACACCCCAGAAATATTCATCCCCATAGGCTCGGAACTGGCAGACGAAACGGGCTTCTGCCTCAACAGCACCAGCCCGCTCGCCCTCGACCCCGGCGAGGGATTCATTTCGTACCTATGGCAGGATAGCACCACCAACCAGCTCTACTACACTGGCGAGGCTGGCACTTTCACCGTGAGGCTCACGCAGCCCTACACCTACATCATGCGCAGCCCCGATGATGGCGTGGAGACCACCATGCGCACCTACACCTGCTCCTACGACTCGGTGCGGGTGCACCGATGGGCGCCGCCCCACCTCAACCTAGGCCGCGACACCATGATAGGTCCCCACGAGTCGCTGCTAATAGACGCATACCCCCGCGACACCGTGATCCGCTACCCCAACCTCATCTACAACTGGAGCACGGGCGACATCTCATCGGACATCACCGTGTACGGGGCAGATCTCATGCAGGCCCCAAGCCACGGGCAAACATTCTGGGGAACCGTGGAGGAAGAGCACGGCTGCCAAGCCTCCGACAGCATCACCGTGATGGCCAGCAGCATGGATGGCTTCCGCATCCCCGCCGCATTCACCCCCAATGGCGATGGGTTCAACGACACGTGGGTGTTCCCCGCGCCCAACGCGGCGGGACTATCGGTCAGGGACTACATCGAAGAGGTGGACGTGAAGGTGTTCGACCGCCACGGGCGCATGGTGTGGAAGCACAGGGGCCTCCCCCACGATTGGGACGGGCGGGCGCTAAACGGCAAACCCCTACCCATGGACTCCTACCACTACCTCATCAAGGTGCAGTTCAATGGCCATACCTACGACTTTAAAGGCAGCGTAACCATAGTACGATGACCAACTCCAACGCACATTCGGCTATGATCCCTGCGAGGCTTCTGCTCGTGCTCGGCCTGCTGGCCTTTGGCTACACGCTACGGGCCCAACAGCAGCCGCTCTACAGCCAATACATGATGGACGCATTCTTGGTGAACCCCGCCGTGGCTGGAGCCGAAGGCGTTACGGCCATAAACCTCACCGCCAGACAGCAGTGGGCGGGCTACGCTGGAGCACCCAGCACATTCGCACTCAGCGCCCAGCACCGCGTGCTCCGCACCAGCTTCCGCAATCGTAGCAGGCTCATCAAGAGCCATGTGCGCCGCCGTCGGCCCACTGGCCGAACGGGCTTCGGGGGGTTCATCTTCAACGACAACAACGGGCGCATACACCGCACCGGTTTGCAGGGCACCTACTCGTACCATATCTACGTGCAGGGCGACATGCAGCTCTCTTTCGGAGCGTCCATCTCGGCCTTTCAGTTCAAGGCCTCCGTGAGCGCCGATGATGGGGCCACGCCCAATGACCCCCTGCTGGCCGGTAAAACATCTAAATTCGCCCCCGATGCCAATGTGGGCATACTGCTTAGCAACAACACATTCTACGCCGGGCTGTCCGCCACCTCGCTGTTCCAAAGCTCTATACAGTTCGGGCGCAGCTCGAACCCCCAAACGGCCTACCGCCTGCTTAGGCAGTACTACCTAGTGGGCGGCTATCGCTACACCCCGCGCCGCAGCGACTTCGCTATAGAGCCATCGGTACTGGTTACGTTCAACGAGCGCTTTCAGTACTCGCTCGATTTCAACATCAAGGGGTACTACCGCGAGGATTACTGGGCAGGGCTGTCGTTCCGCTCCAGCGGGGCCATGGTGGCCATGCTGGGACTTAAGTACCAACGGTACTACTTTGGGTATGCGTTTGACTACCCCATGAACGACATCTCGAACCTATCGAGGTTTGGCTCTCATGAGCTGATGATTGGCGTTAAGTTTGGCGACAACTCACGCCGCTACCGCTGGCTCAACAGGTTCTAGAACCCCTCGCGGAAACGCGAGCCACACCACCAATTGGCCCATCGGCTCCGTGAGCCCAATAATGACGCAGGCTACACCACCTGCGCCACCTGCTGCCGCACCTGCTGCCAGCGCAGGGCATCCATCTTGGGGCCCAGCACGCCAATCACCGCACCCGACACGATGGCCCCCAGCCGACCGCACTGGTCGAGCGGCATACCCTGGCTGAGGCCGTAGATGAAGCCCGCCGAGTAGAGGTCGCCCGCACCGGTGGAGTCGATCACCGCGTCCACAGCCGACACCCCAATACGCACCTGCTCATCGGCCCTGC
>JAFTDN010000184.1 GCA_017454165.1 Bacteroidales bacterium
GGCTGTCATGTGGGTTGTGGCATTTCGTGCATTTGGGGTCAGAATGGTACGTCCTTGACGGGGGGGGCTGGCTCGAATTCCTGCCGCGCATCGGTGAATGGCGAAGCCTCGGGGGGGCTGTCGGCGTTATCGTTGTTTATCTTTGAGCTGATGGGGACGTATGTGGGGGGGGGGGGGCTGGGTTGGTGTCCGGATGTGCCGAAGTCGTAGTAGTCGCTGAAGCGGGCCAGCTCCTTGCGGAAGGTCATGTCCACGGTGTCGAGTGCGCCGTTACGGTGCTTGGCCACGATGACCTCTGCCAGATTGGCGGTGGGGCGGTTATCCTCGGTCTCCACTAAGCCGTAGTACTCGGGCCGGTGGATGAATAGTACGATGTCGGCATCCTGCTCTATGGCGCCGGATTCGCGGAGGTCGGAGAGCACGGGGCGCTTGTTGCCCCCACGGGTCTCCACGGCGCGGCTGAGCTGCGATAGGGCGATGATGGGGATGTTGAGCTCCTTGGCCACCGCCTTGAGCGAGCGTGAGATCATGCTCACCTCCTGCTCGCGGTTGCCGCTGCGCGAGTCCGATGGGCCGGTCATCAGCTGTAGGTAGTCTATAATGGCCATCTGTATGCCGTGCTGATCCACTAGACGGCGGCATTTGGCCCTGAATTCGAATATGGACAGGGCCGGAGTGTCATCGATGAATAGCTTGGCGTTGGATAGGTTGGCTATTTTGTCGTTGAGCTGTTTCCACTCTTCGGGCGATAGCCTGCCGCTGCGTATTTTGTCGGAGCCCAGCTCCGATTCGCTCACTAGCAGTCGGTTCACCAGCTGAACGCTCGACATCTCGAGCGAGAACATGGCCACCGGCACCTTGTGATCTACGGCCATGTTGCGGGCCATGGAGAGCACGAAGGCGGTCTTGCCCATCGAGGGGCGGGCGGCCACTATGATTAGATCCGATTTCTGCCAGCCCGAGGTCAGCCTGTCGAGGTCGGTGAAGCCCGAGGGGATGCCGCTCAGGCCCTCCTCGCGCTTGCCAGCCTCCTCTATGTTGCGTAGCGCCTCTATGATGATGCTGCTTATGGGCTGCGCATCGCTCTTCATGCTGCCCTCGGCGATTTTGAATATTTCCTGCTCCGAGTAGTTGATGAGCTCCTCGATGTCCTCCAGCTCATCGAATGCGCGCTGTTGGATGTTGGAGGCGGCGTGTATGAGGTCGCGCTGCACCGATTTTTGGACCACGATTTTGGCATGGTGCTCGAGATGCGCAGCCGAGCCTATGCGCTGGGTGAGGACGGCAAGGTGGGCGGCCCCGCCCACCTCATCGAGCCGGCCCATGCGTCGCAGCTCCTCGGTAACCGTGTACAGGTCGATGGGCTCCTGCCTTTTTGATAGTTCCAGGATGGCCGTGTATATGGTGCGGTGCGCATCGCGGTAGAACGCCTCGGGGCGCAGGAACTCGCCCACCTGCACTATGGCATCCTTCTCCACCATGATGGCCCCCAGCACGGCCTCCTCTAGCTCCACCGATTGCGGGGGGATGCGTCCTCCGAGGTCTTCGACCAAAGCATTGTTGCTTTGCTGTTTGCGGGCTTGGCCGCTGCGTTTCTCTGCCATGATGCACGGGGCTTGTTGGGGTAGGCGCAAAGGTACGCCAAAAGTGGGACATCGCAGCCCTATCTTGGGTTACAAATGTGCCACAAATTTATGTAAATTTGCAGATGCCAAATCCAATAGCCCCATTTATGTACAGCAAAGCGATGGCCATGGTGCTGATGACGGCCCTGACGCTAGCCAGTTGTCGCCGGGCCGCTCAACCCGATGTCGATTTGAGCGGCATCGACCTGGAGGTGCGCATTGAGCGCTTCGACCAGAGCCTGCTCGCCCTGCCCGCCGCCAGTCCCGACAGCTTGGCTCGGGCCTACGAGGCGCTGCGCCCTGTGTACGGCAACCTGATCGACCTCTTCGCGAATCGCATCATCCGTATCGGCCCTCCGCATCATCCCGGCTTCGGGGCCATGCTGCAGCGGTTCTTGGTCGATACCATGATTGCCGACCTCAACGGGCGGGTGCAGCGCACATTCGCACATGCCGAGGGCATTGAGCGCCAGCTCACCGATGCCTTCCGCCGCGCCCGTGTGTACTTCCCCACAAGGCCCACGCCCCGCGTATTCGGGATGCTGTCGGGCTTCAACCTGTCGGTGGGAATCGACAGCGCGGCGCTGTGCATCGGCCTTGACCGCTACCTGGGAGCCGAGTGTGAGTACTACACCATGCTGGGCATCCCGCGCTACATGCAGGCCAAGATGACCCCCGAGCACATCGTCCCCGATGCGGTGCGCGCATGGGTGGTGGGCGAGTTCCCGTTTGTGGACTCGGTGGACAACTTCGCCGCCCGTATGATGTGGGAGGGCGCGGTGATGCTCGCCGTGCGCCGGCTGCTGCCGCGGGTGCCCGAGGAGGTGGTGTTCGGGTTCACGGAGGAGCAGATGCGCTTCTGCCGCAGCAATGAGGAGCGCATGTGGACCACCCTGGTGGAGCAGAAGCTGCTGTTCTCAACCAACGCGTTGGAAATCAATAAATACATAGGTGAGGCCCCGTTCACCACGGGGTTTACACAGGAGTCGCCGGGGAGGGCCACCGTGTGGCTGGCCTACCGCATAGCCGAGAGCTACATGCGGCAGCGCGGGGGCTCCACCTTAGCCGAGCTGATGATGACCACCGATTATGTCGCCATCCTGAATGGCGCCCGCTATAGACCCTGAGAGCTTATGAGACGAAAATCGATGATGACGGGCCTGGCCATCGCGCTGGTGGGGGGCGTGGTGGCCTACGCGCTGGCCCCGCTGATGGGATGCGGGGCCGATGACCCTCGCTTTGTGCCCTGCGACACCGTGATTCCCCGAGCCCCCGTGTTGGCTGTGTATGTTCCTGATTCAATGTGCTTTGCTGGGGAGCCCGTGCCGCTGCACCACTTCGATGTGCGCGAGAGCCTCGACCGAGAGCTCACCTCGTGCGCCTACTGGCATACGCAGACCATGCTCATAATCAAGAAGGCCGACCGCTTCTTCAGCATCATAGAGCCCATCCTGCGGGCCGAGGGCCTGCCCGATGACTTCAAGTACCTGGCCATCGCTGAGAGCAACTTGGTGCCCACCGCCGTGTCGCCATCCAATGCTGTGGGCCTATGGCAGATACTCGAGCCCACGGCCAAGGAGCTGGGCCTCGAGGTGGGCCCCGAGGTCGATGAGCGCTACCACGTGGAGAAGTCCACCGTGGCGGCCTGCCGATATCTGAAGCGCATATACGAGCGCACCGGCAGCTGGACCATGGCCGCCGCCTCGTACAACAATGGCCCCAACGGGCTAGCTCGCCAGGTGGCCCGTCAGGGGGAGAGCTGCTACTACAACCTGCTGCTCAATACCGAAACCGCCCGCTATGTATTTCGGATACTGGCCTTCAAAGCCATAATCGCCGACCCGCAGCGCTACGGGTTCATGCTCAGGCCGACCGACATCTACCCCCGCTACCGTTACCATGAGGTGCAGGTGGATAGCTCTATCTCCGACTTGGCCCGCTTCGCCCGTCAACAGGGCGTGAACTACAAAATGCTGAAAACCCTGAACCCATGGCTGCGCGACAACACCCTTACCAATAAAAAGAAGCGCACCTACGCCATAAAAATAGCCACCAACAGGCCGCCCAGCTAGGGGGTAGAGTTGCTACTCTACAGTTTTATGAGTACCTTTGCCCATCGAAATTCTAATTGCACCCTATGACCAAGCCCACAGCCATAGCCATAATGCTGCTGCTACCCATGCTGGCCATGTCGCAGACCGGAACTGTGCCGCCGCCCGTGGAGCTATCGACAGATAAGGTGAAAATTGGCGGCGATGTGTTCTACGTACACATCGTACAGCCCGGCCAAACCCTATACTCAATAAGCCGTGCCTATGGGGTGGGGCAGTCAGAGATCGTTGCGGCCAACCCCGACATCTACGCCGACCTCAAAGCTGGGCAGGCCCTCAAGATACCGGTAAAAGAGCAGGTCGACGATGGCGAGCGCTACATATACCACATCGCCAAGCGCCGCGAGACCATCTACTCCATAGCCAAGCGGTACGGCATCAGCCAGGAGACCCTGCTCGACCTCAACCCCGCCATCAAGGACGGCCTCAAGCGGAACCAGGTGGTGGTCATCCCGCGCTACGACACCCCCAGGCCCGCCGAGCCAGACACCCTGGCCTACGCCATCCACGAGGTGCAGCGAGGCGAAGGGCTCTACGGCATATCGCGCCGATACGCAGTAACCCCACGCGACATAGAGCTGCTGAACCGCGACCTGCTGGCCGAGGGATTGCGCCCGGGGATGCAGCTCCGCATACCCAAGCCCACGCTCCAGCCCGCCACGCTCCAGCCCAGCGCCCCAGCCCATGAGCTCCCCCAGTCGGACTACACCTACGATGGTAGCCCGTTCAACATCGCCATGCTGCTGCCATTCACCCAGCCCTCATCGACCGACCTGGGCGGCGATGCAGGTGCCAAGCGGCGCACCTCGGCCACCACGCAATCGACCCTAGAATTCTACGAGGGCTTCCTGCTCGCCATGGACTCCATGAAGCGCAGCGGCGTGTCGGTGAACCTATCGGTGTACGACACCAAGAAGCAGCCCGTGGAGGTGGCCGCCATCGTGCGCGGGGGAGCCCTGCAGCGGGCCGACCTAGTGGTGGGCCCATTCTTCATCGATGAGCTGCTGCCCCTGGCGCACTACGCCGCCGATGCGGGCATCAACCTAGTGTCGCCATCGTACAATGGCCCCACGCCCATGCCCAGCGGCACCATCACCATCAACCAGACCTTCAGGGAGCAGTTCGCGGCCTTCGTGGGCAGGCTCGAGCTCAACCCCGAGCTCAACTATGTGGCAGTGTACGATGCTGGCAGCACCTACACCTCGGCCCACAGGTACTGCGACTCGCTGCTCCGCCTGAAGTTTGCCCAAGCGGGCATACCCTTGCACCGCTACGCCCACACCATGAGCCAAAACTCGGCGGTGGCGCAGGACTCGCTCAGCCGTCGCATGTCGATGCAGAGGCATAATATAGTAATCGTGCCATCCGAAGATGAGCCTTTTGTGTCGGAAATCCTAGGCAATATCTACGGGGTAAAGAACCAGCTGTCGCTCAAAACCACGGTATATGGGCCAGCCCGCTGGATGCGCATGAAGAACATCGCCACCGAGTACCTATACAATATAGGGCTGCATATCTACTCCCCGTTCTTTATAGACTACACCAAGCCCGCCGTGAGGCAGTTCGTGGGCGACTACCGCGAGATGTACCGCGCCGAACCCTCGCAGCTCTCGTTTCTGGGCTACGACCTGGGCCTATACCTGCTGGGGGCCCTGCGTACCTACGGAGCCCAGCAGCTGCGCACCTTCCTCCCCATGTATAGCAGCCCCAGCTTGCAGATGAATTGCGCATTCCGCCGTGCCGATGACGGCTGCCTGCGCAACGTGGGGCAGGTGGAGGTGCACTATCTGAACACCAATGAGATACTATCGTACTAACCCCAGTGTTTTTAGACAATGCGTTGGTTTACATATGTTTAATCCATATAGAAAGAAGGGCACCAACCGCTCCCTGTCGAAAAACTCGGCCCAGCATACGTCAATCAATCGAACTTAGAGCTATCTTTGCGGCTCAAAACTACAAATGCAATGGCACACATCGACCTCTCGGCCTACGGCATAGCTGCCCCGCAGGAGCTGATACACAACCCCAGCTACGACCTGCTATACCAGCACGAGCTTAGCCCCGAGCTGCAGGGCTACGAGCGCGGCCAACTGACCGGCCTGGGCGCGGTGAACGTGGACACCGGCATATTCACTGGGCGCTCCCCCAAGGACAAGTACATAGTGCGCGACAGCACCACCGAGAGCACCGTGTGGTGGGCCGAACAGGGGCGCAAAAGCTCCGACAACAAGCCCATCCCGCAGAGCACCTGGGAGCACCTTAAACGCATCAGCGCTGGGCAGCTCTCGGGCAAAAAGCTCTACGTGGTCGATGCCTACTGCGGCGCCAACCCCGACACCCGCATGTGCGTTCGTTTTGTGATGGAGGTGGCCTGGCAGGCCCACTTCGTCAAGAACATGTTCATCCGTCCCACTGAGGCCGAGCTGGAGACGTTCGAGCCCGATTTCGTGGTGCTGGTGGCCTCAAAGGCCGTGAACCCCCAGTGGAAGGAGCAGGGCCTCAACAGCGAGGTGTTCGTGGCCTTTCACCTCGCCGAGCGCATGGCCGTTATAGGCGGCACGTGGTACGGCGGCGAGATGAAGAAGGGCATGTTCTCCGTGATGAACTACTTCCTGCCCCTCAGGGGCATAGCGGCCATGCACTGTAGCGCCAACGTGGGCAGCACGGGCGATGTGGCCATATTCTTCGGCCTGTCGGGCACGGGCAAAACCACCCTCTCCGCCGACCCCAAGCGCGCCCTGATTGGCGATGATGAGCACGGATGGGACGACAACGGGATATTCAACTTCGAGGGCGGCTGCTACGCCAAATGCATCGACCTAGACCCACAAAAAGAGCCCGACATATACGCCGCCATCCGCCGCGATGCCCTGCTGGAGAACCTCGCAGTGGACGGGCAGGGAAAGGTGGACTTCACTTCCAAGGCCAAGACCGAGAATACCCGCGTGTCGTACCCCATATACCACATCGACAACATCGTCAAGCCCATCTCAAGGGCAGGACACGCGCAAAACGTAATATTTCTCACCGCCGATGCCTTCGGCGTGCTGCCCCCCGTATCGCGCCTCACGCCCAACCAAACGCAATACCACTTCCTGAGCGGATTCACTGCCAAGTTGGCCGGCACCGAGCGTGGGGTCAAGGAGCCCCAGCCCACATTCAGCAGCTGCTTTGGGCAGGCTTTCCTGCTGCTGCACCCCACGGCCTACGCCCGTGAGCTGGTGCGCAAGATGCAGCAGCACGGCTCACGCGCCTATCTGGTGAACACAGGCTGGATTGGCGGCGCCTACGGTGTGGGGCACCGCATCGACCTCCCCTCAACGCGGGCCATCATCAACGCCATACTCGATGGCTCCATAGAGCAGAGCCAGTTCGACACGCTCCCCATATTCAACCTACAGGTACCACGCGCCATCAATGGCGTTGATGCCAAGCTGCTGAACCCCCAAAACAGCTGGGCCGATGCCAGTCAGTGGGAAAGAGCGGCCCGAGAGCTGGCCCAAAAATTCATTGATAATTTCGAGAATTTCACCGATAACGAGTGGGGAGCGCGGCTGGTGGCCGATGGCCCTCAGCTGTAATCGCAGGCCACAGCAACTCCTTCCCGCAAAATGGAGGCGATAGCTATAAAAATACTAGTGGTGCTGGCGGCCTACCTGCTGGGCTCCATCCCCAGCTCGGTCTGGATAGGCAAAGGAATCTACGGCATCGATGTGCGAGAGCACGGCAGCAAAAACGCCGGGGCTACCAACACCATACGCACCATCGGGCTGCTGCCGGGCCTGGCGGTGTTCGTCATCGATGTGCTGAAGGGCTTTTTGGCAGTTAGGCTGCTATATTTTACCGACTTGTATATCCCGCAAACAGGTTCGTTCATCAACTTCCAGCTCATACTAGGCCTAGCAGCCCTGCTGGGCCACATTTTCCCGGTGTTCGCCCAGTTCACTGGCGGCAAGGGCGTGGCCGTAATCGCAGGAGTGGTGTTCGCCCTACACCCATGGGCCATGGTGGGCGTATTCGGGATATGGGTCATATGCCTGATAATCACCAAATACGTGTCGCTTAGCTCCATGATTGCGGGATTCTGCTTCCCCTTAGTGCTCATATTTGTATTCCCCGAAACCAGCTCATCGCTCATCATCTTCGCCTTCTGTCTGGCCGTGCTGCTCATCTTCACGCACCAGAAGAATATAGAGCGGCTGGCGCGGGGGCAAGAGGGCAAGCTCCGCATCAAAAAGAGCAAGGCTGCATAATCTTGACACCTCGCGCACAAGATAATCGTTTTTTTATTACCTTTGCGCCGCAAAAATAAGCGCAGGTTCCATGACGATACGCATCACCTTCCCCGATGGCAACGTGCGGGAATTCCCGCAGGGCACCTCAGGCATCGACATTGCCCGGAGCATATCCGAACGGCTGGCCGCCGATGTGCTTGCTGTGTCGGTGAACGGCGAGGTGTGGGATCTCACGCGTCCCATACAGGCCGATGCTGCCATCGAGCTGCACCGCTGGGACGATGAACAGGCCAAGCGCACCTTTTGGCATACCTCCGCCCACCTCATGGCCCAGGCCTTGGAGGAGCTCTACCCTGGTATCAAGCTGGGGATAGGCCCCGCCATCGACAATGGCTTCTACTACGATGTGGACTTCGGGGGGCAGCAGTTCACCGAGGCCGACCTGCCCAAGGTGGAGGCGCGTATGCTGGAGCTGGCCCGCCAAAAACTGCCCGTAGTCCGCTCCGACATCTCGAAGGCAGATGCCCTGAAAACATACACCGACAAAGGCGATCCCTACAAAGTGGAGCTCATCAGCAACCTGGCCGATGGTACCATAACCTTCTACAGCCAGGGCAGTTTCACCGACCTGTGCCGTGGACCCCACCTTCCCACCACAGCCCCCATAAAGGCCATAAAGCTCACCAGCGTGGCTGGGGCCTACTGGCGCGGCGATGAGAAGAACAAGATGCTCACCCGCATCTACGGCATATCGTTCCCCCAAAAAAAGCAGCTCGATGAGTACCTCGCCCTGCTGGAGGAGGCCAAAAAGCGCGACCACCGCAAGATTGGACGGGAGCTCGAGCTGTTCGCATTCTCGCAGAACGTGGGGCAGGGGCTCCCCCTATGGCTCCCCCGAGGCGCACAGCTCCGAGAGCGGCTAGAGCAATTCCTCAGAAAGGTGCAGAAGCAGCACGGCTACGAGCAGGTGATAACGCCCCACATAGGCCAAAAAGACCTCTACATCACCTCGGGGCACTGGGCCAAATACGGTGCCGATAGCTTTAGGCCCATCACCACCCCCGTAGAGGGCGAGGAATTCCTACTAAAGCCGATGAACTGCCCTCACCACTGCGAAATATACCGTCTAAAGCCCAGGTCGTACAAAGATTTGCCCGTGCGACTGGCCGAGTTCGGCACCGTTTACCGCTACGAGCAGAGCGGTGAGCTACACGGCCTAACCCGTGTGCGCAGCTTCACCCAAGACGATGCCCACATCTTTTGCCGCCCCGACCAGCTCAAGGACGAGTTCGTGAAGGTGATAGACATCGTGCTGTACATCTTCAAAACGCTCAACTTCAGCGAATACACCGCGCAGATATCGCTGCGCGACCCCCAAAACACCACCAAGTACATAGGCAGCGATGAGAACTGGGAGAAGGCCGAGCGTGCGATAGTGGAGGCCGCCGCTGAGCGCGGCCTCAAAACCATCACTGAGCTGGGCGAGGCCGCCTTCTATGGCCCCAAGCTCGACTTCATGGTGAAGGATGCCATAGGCCGTAAGTGGCAGCTGGGCACCATACAGGTGGACTACAACCTGCCCGAGCGCTTCCAGCTCGAATACATCGGGGCCGACGACAAGCGCCACAGGCCCATCATGATTCACCGGGCACCATTCGGCTCCATGGAGCGCTTCGTGGCCGTGCTCATAGAGCACACTGGCGGTAAGTTTCCGCTCTGGCTCACCCCCGACCAAGCGGTGGTGCTGCCCATAAGCGAGAAATACAACGACTACGCCAAAAGCATCGTAGAACAGCTCTGCCAGGCCGATGTGCGAGCCGTGATGGACGAGCGGAACGAGAAAATAGGCAAGAAGATACGCGACAACGAGCTCAAGCGCATCCCCTACCTGCTGATAGTGGGAGAGAAGGAGCAGGATACGAACACCGTGGCCGTGCGCCAGCAAGGCGTGGGGGATATGGGCCAGATGCCATTGGCCGACTTCGTGGCCCACATCAATGATGAGATTGGCAGGCTCCTCTAAAGTAGACGGGGCCCCATAGCAAGCAACTAATCAATTAAAGGAGGACATAGCCATAGCAATTCCAGTAAACAACAGCCGCAGACCCGATTTCAACAATCGGAAAAAGAATGCTGGTGAAAGATTTCCCATCAACGAAGAAATCGTCAGTAAAACCGTCCGCCTAGTGGGCGACAATATTGACGAGCCTGGCATCTACCCCATTGCGGAAGCGCGCAGGATGGCCGAGGAGCTCGAGCTCGACTTAGTGCTCATCTCGGATAAGGCCGACCCTCCAATCTGTAAGATTATCGACTACCAGAAATTCCTCTACCAGCAGAAAAAGAAGCAGAAGGAGATAAAGGCCAATGCGCAGAAAATCGTGATAAAGGAGATCCGATTTGGCCCCCAAACCGATGACCATGACTATAACTTCAAGCTCAACCACGCCAAAAAATTCCTTGAGGAGGGAGCCAAGGTGAAGGCCTTCGTGTTCTTCAAGGGGCGCTCAATCCTATTCAAAGAGCAGGGTGAGATACTGCTACTGCGCTTTGCACAGGATTTGGAAGAGCTGGGCAAGGTGGAGCAGCTGCCAAAGCTCGAGGGCAAGCGGATGACCATGTTCCTAGCCTCGAAGGGCACTAAGAAGAAGTAAATTTGTTTTTCATCACCATAAATTTTTTTTCAATGCCTAAGATTAAGACTCACACCGGCGCAAAGAAGCGCTTCTCTTTGACCGGGACAGGAAAAATTAGGAGAAAGCATGCTTATAAAAGCCACATCCTCACCAAGAAGGAGACCAAGCAAAAGCGGAACCTCACCCACATCGCCATGGTGCAGAAGGCCGATGAGAACCGCATACTCGCCCTGCTTGGCCGCTAACAGATGCATGCCCTAACCGTTTAAATCTATTTCTAACAGAATGAATTAGCACCGAAGAGTCCCCTGTGGGAACGCTAACCATTCACAACGCCACACAAACCAATGCCACGTTCAGTTAATTCAGTAGCATCGAGAAACCGGCGCCGGAAGATTCTAAAGCAAACCAAAGGTAACTTTCTGGCCCGCCGCAACGTGTACACCGTTGCCAAGAACACCCTAGAGAAGGGGCTTACCTACGCATACCGCGACCGTAGGAAGAAAAAAATCGAGTTCCGTGCGCTGTGGATACAGCGTATCAATGCGGCTGTCAGACCCTACGGCATGACCTACTCCGAGTTCATCGGCAAGGTGAACAAGCAGGAGCTCGGACTGAACCGCAAGGCCCTGGCCGACTTGGCCATGAACCACCCCGATGCCTTCAAGGCCGTGGTTGAGGCTCTGAAGTAGCCAATAGTAAAGGAATGGCCCATCGGATCCATGTTTGCAGAGGGGAGGGAAAAGCATCCTTCCCCCCTGTTTTTTCAAAAATACACCCAACATGCTGCGAATAGCCATCATTGGACACGGAAAAATGGGCCGAGAGCTCGAGGCCGTGGCCATCGAGCGGGGGCACCAGATAGCCCTGATTGTCGATAAGGACAACATCGCCGACCTGAATGCCCAAAACGCAAGGGGCATCGATGTGGCGCTGGAGTTCACATCGCCGCAAACGGCCTACAAAAACGTGCGGCAATGTTTGGCCATTGGGCTGCCCGTTGTGTGCGGTACCACAGGCTGGAACGACCAGCTGCCCGAGCTGGCCGAGCTGGCCCAAAAAGGGGAGGGGGCGCTTTTCTACGCCTCGAATTTTAGCGTTGGTATGCATATTTTCTTTAAAATCAACGCTTTAGCTGCAAGGTGTATGGCCACCATCGGCGGCTACGATGTGGCCATAAAGGAAACGCACCACACCCAAAAGCTCGATGCCCCCAGCGGCACGGCCATTGCCATGGCCAACGTTATCGCCGCCGAGAATGGGGCTGTAGATGGGTGGACCTTGCTGCCCGAACGCTGCAATGGCAAAATACCCATAGAGGCCATAAGAGAGGGGCAAGTATTTGGTAATCATGAGGTTGTATATGCATCGGCCTGCGATGTGATTACGGTGGAGCACAAAGCCAAGGGCCGGCGTGGGCTAGCATTGGGGGCGGTTATGGCCGCTGAGTTTACGGCGGGTAAGCGCGGATTTTTCGGTATGGACGATCTGATTCCGCTGTAACGATGCAATATTTTTTAGTTCCCATCCTAGTAAATCAGGTTCACATTGCGTCTAATGAAAAAACAAAACCATGCTCGACACGTTGAAACAGATATACCGTAACCGTTGGTTTCGGTTCGGAATAGTAACGCTCATCTACATTCTGTGGTTCATTATGTGGATGAAAAGCTATTGGATGCTGATTGGCCTGCCCATCATCTTCGACTTTTACATCACCCAAAAGGTGAATTGGACATTCTGGAAGAAGCGCGATGCGCCCAAAACGCCGCTCGTGGAATGGGTCGATGCCCTAATATTCGCAGTGGTGGCTGCATCGCTAATCAGGATGTGCTTCGTGGAGGCATATACCATCCCCAGCCAGTCGATGGAAAAGTCGATGCTAGCGGGCGACTACCTGTTTGTGAGCAAGGTGGCCTATGGCCCCAAGCTGCCCAACACGCCCCTATCATTCCCCTTCGTCCACAACACCATGCCCTTCTCCACCTCGCGCCGCTCGTTCGTGGAGTGGGTGAAACGTCCCTACCGCCGCATAGCCGGCCTAGGGACGGTGCAGCGCAACGACGTGGTGGTATTCAACTTCCCCGAGGGCGACACTGTGGTGCTGCAGGATCAGGTGTCGAGCTACTACACGCTGTGCAGGCTCTATGGGCGGGGCTACATCAAGAACAACTTCGACCTGGTGGTGCGACCAGTCGATAAGCGAGAGAACTACGTGAAGCGCTGCGTGGGCATCCCGGGCGATAGCATCGAGGTGCGGCACGGCCAGCTGCTGGTGAACGGCCAGCCGCAGGACAACGTGGGGCTGCGCCAGTACAACTACACCGTGCGTACCAATGGCACGACTATCAATGCGAAGCGCTTCGAGCAGCTGGGCGTAGCTCGATCCGATCAGCACTACAACCCCGCCGAGGGGGCCTACCACCTGCCCCTGACCGATGGGATGGCCGACCAGCTGAGGGCCTACAGCAGCGTTAGCGAGGTGCTGCGCGATGACAATGTGGATAGCACGGGGCAGATGTGGCGCCTGATATTCCCCCACAGCCCCGACTGCGCCTGGACCGAGGATAATTTCGGCCCCATCTGGGTGCCCCAAAAAGGAGCAACGGTGCAGCTCAATGCGCAAAACCTGCCGTTCTATAGGCGCATCATAGCCGTTTATGAGGGCAACGACCTGCAGGTGCGGCAGGGGCAAATCCTCATCAACGGCCAGCCCGCAATGTCCTACACGTTTCAGATGGACTACTACTGGATGATGGGCGATAATAGGCACAACTCCGCCGATAGCCGATACTGGGGATTTGTACCTGAGGATCACGTGGTGGGCAAGGCCTCGTTCATCTGGCTGTCGCTTGACAAGGACAAGAGCTTCCTCAAGAAGATTCGCTGGGGACGCATGTTTAGCAAGGTGCGATAGCCCATGTTGATCCTTCCATCGGTATACCTGCCCAACGTGCTGTACTTCGCAGAATTGCTGGGCGGTGAGCGGGTGCTGATTGAGCACCACGAGCACTACATCAAGCAGACCTTCCGCAACCGGTGCGAAATCTTCGGGGCCAACGGACGGTTGGCGCTCACTGTGCCGGTGAGGCGTCCGCACGGCAACCATACACCCATCGGGCTGGTGGAGGTGGACTACGCCGTGCCGTGGCGCAATGTGCATTGGCGCTCCATCAAATCGGCCTACGGCACATCGGCCTACTTCGAGTTTGTGGCCGATGTGCTCGAACCGCTCTTCGGCCAGCGCCATGGGCGGCTCATCGACCTTAACATGGCCATGCTAGGGGCCGTGCTGGGGTTCATGGGGCTGCGCCCCGATGTTGGCGCAACGCTGGCATTCGAGGTGCGCTACGATGCCCCCCACCGCGACCAGCGGGGCATGGCCCACAAGGCGCAGGGGCGGAGCGGGGTGGAGTTGCTACGCGGAGCACCGTATTATCAGGTATTCGCCAGCAGGCATGGCTTTATGCCCAACCTGAGCATCATCGACCTGCTGTTCAACGAGGGGCTGGGTGCTGCTGCACACGTGCAGCATATCGTGGAGCTGCTGCGCTCTAGAAGCGGAAGCCCATCGTGAGCAGCAGCTTGCCAGAGGAGTACTTTGCCACAACGGGGTTCGACCTCACGTTATCGTCCCACTCGTACAGCCGGAACCTATTCGAGGATAGCCGCTGCTGGTAGGCCGCATCGATGAAGAAGCCGCTGCCCATGCTGTAGCCCACGCCGCCCGATATGAGGTGCGCATGGGAGCTATGGTTCAGGAAGCCTCCGCGGTATGGCGATGGGTACAGCGCGTAGCCCGCACGTAGCACCACGGGGCCGAGCAGCATCTCGCCGCCAACCTTGACGTTCAACACATTGCGGTATACCTCCTTGGCGAAGTCGTTCAGGTCGGCGAGGTCATCGCCGTCTGCCCCGTGGTGGAACCTCATGCTGGCGTAGTTTACCAGCTCCACATCGGCACTCACCAAGGCCATGCCGCCGAGCACTACGGCGGCGCTGCCCGTTATGCGGAATGGGCTTTCGAGGTGGTACTTGTAGCTGCCCACGAAGCGCGACCTGAGGGCCTCATCGAGCTTAAACGGCTCATAACCAATGGAGTCGTAGCGCTGTACGCTGGACTGCATGTTGTAGGAGTAGCGGTGCTTCACATTGTAGAATGTGGGTGTGTGCACGCTGATGCCCAAGCGCAGCGCGGGGAAAGGCGTGTATATGGCCCCGATCTTTACGTTGAAGCCGCTGCCCTCGGAGCTGAGCTGCGTGATGTAGCTCATATTGTTGAGCAGCAGTCCATTAACGCTGGGCACGTTCGTCCTATCGGCCTCCTCTTGGTGCTTGATGGTCTGCTCGTGGCGGTAGCTGGTGATGCCCACCGATAGGCCAAAATAGAGTTTGTGGGCTATGCTTAGGGCACCCGACATGCTGAACTCGCCCATGTTGCCCTCGCTGAGGGCGCGCTGGGTCTGCATCACCGCGCCGAAATGCTCATCGAGCGGCGATATGTAACGGCCATTGTCATCGAGCAGGTAGGTGTTCCACGCCATTATCACGTCCCATGGGGCGTTGGTCTGCGCGGTGGGATCCCAGGTCATGCGACCCGTACTGTCAAAGTGGAAGGCTAGGTCATCGGGGTGGATGTTGGCGTTGTTGGCCCTAGCGGCGAAATAGTCCGTGATGGATTTGTCGGGGCTGGAGCCCTTTGTCAACGTGTTGGATTTAAAGTTGTTGTGCTTATTGTAGCCGAAGGCCAAGTTTAGCTGGCACAGGCCCCGATCGGTATTGCCGCTGGGGTTCATGGCGAAAACAAAGCCCATGTTGTCGAGCGCGAAGCTGCGTTCAAAGTCTTGGCTCTTGATGCCATTGTAGCTAGAGCGGGCCTTTATGCTGCTGAACGATGGCGAGAGCGTGAACTCTGAGGTTCGGTAAACGCCTAGCCCAGCTGGGTTTACATCGATTGACGAGAAGTCGGAGCCCAACGCTCCGAAAGCACCTCCCATCGATACGAACCGGGCTGTGCCGTTGGGGTAGCGCTGCGACATCCACAGGCCATCATCGATGGTTTGGGCGGTGCTGTGTAGGCTAATGCTCGTCAGGGCCATCAGAGCTACTATAGGGGCTATGCGTTTCATTGTGTTTTAGGCTAAGAGGTTATGGTGCTAGCGGCGCGAGCTACCGCCAGAACGTGTCGATGATGAAGAGCTGCTGCTGCGTGTCGATGATGAAGAGCCGCTGCTGCGTGTCGATGATGAAGAGCCGCTGCTGCGTGTTGATGACGAAGAGCTGCTGCTGCGTGTTGATGACGAAGAGCTGCTGCTGCGTGTCGATGATGAAGA
>JAFTDN010000185.1 GCA_017454165.1 Bacteroidales bacterium
GCCGACAGGGTTGAGCGTGTAGGGGACTTCAGCACCGAAGCCCTCTCCGACCGCTACGGCCACGTCCGCTTCGAGCGCGGAGAGGGCCGATATGCCTTTGACGACGGGGCGGAAGAATGGTACAAGAAGAGTGTTAAGACCGACCGCTTCTACAAGCCTTTTGCTAAGAACTACGTTGCCCCGTGGAAGCTCGTGCCCGTGGGCGAAAGCGATGTGGTTACGGCGCGGTACGACGGGCGCAAGGACATCGACCTGCGGAAGGTGCGCTTCGTCAGCGAGCCCAACGCTGCGGCATTGCCCGCGCAGGGTCAGAAAGAGCGAGGGGAAGACGGCCAACCTCATGGACTACGCAGGCGGAAAGGAACTGGCCGTCTTCCTGTGGAACATCATGGTCAGTCCGGCAGTGTTCACGGCGCTCGACGATGGCGAGCGGCTCAGGCGCATTCAACGTGGAGCTGCACCTGTTCGTGGCGAGCAGACCCCTCAGAGGGCGTGTGAAAATTAGCATTTGATTAGCCCTAGGCAAGGCCGTATCTTTATGCGCATTGTGCTGTAGATAGGCAAAAATGTGTAAATTTGCGGTGCACAAGTAAAGTATAAATGACACCAACACAGCTATTTGAGCAAATACAGAGAAAGCACTCATTCCTCTGCGTGGGGCTCGATGCCGACATGGCCAAAACCCCAGAGCACCTGCGCAGTGCGGCCAATCCGATCTTCGAGTTCAACAGGGCCATAATTGATGCCACGCATCATGTGGCTGTGGCCTACAAGCCCAACACCGCCTTCTATGAGGCTCACGGCACCTTGGGCTGGGAGGCGTTGGAGCAAACCGTGGGCTACATCAAGCAGCATCACCCCGAAATCATGGTGATTGCCGATGCCAAACGCGGCGACATTGGCAACACGGCCAAGATGTACGCCCGCGCATTCTTCGAGCGTATGGACTGCGACGCCATCACCCTGTCGCCCTATATGGGGCACGACTCGGTGGAGCCATACCTCGAATATCCTAACCGCTGGGCCATATTGTTAGGCATTACATCGAATCTGGGCTATGCCGATTTTCAGACCATTGAGAATAAAGAAACAGGGCTACGGCTGTTCGAAGAGGTGCTACAGCGCTCGGCGCAGTGGGGGGGGGCCGATAGACTGATGTATGTGGTGGGTGCCACCCGCCCCGACTACTTGAAAGCCGTGCGTCGCGTGGCTCCCAATCATTTTCTACTTGTGCCAGGTGTAGGTGCGCAGGGCGGTCGCCTGGATGATGTGGCCAGGCATGGCATGAACAGGCAATGCGGCCTGCTTGTAAACTCATCGCGGAGCATAATCTATGCCGACACGGGCAGACGCTTTGCCGAGGCCGCCCGATGTGCCGCCGTGGAGTTGCAGGGGCAGATGCAGCAGCAACTGCAGCAGGCAGGGTTGATATAGCGAGAGCGATGAGGGTCAAGCTGATGCTCCAGGAGCTGGGGCCGCAGAGCTATCACCTGCTGCTCGAGGCGCGGCTAAATGGGGGGGAGCCTGCCATGCTCGTGGTGGACACCGGCGCGTCGCGTTCCGTGGTGGATGCCCAGCTGATGCCCACCGCCGTACCCACCGCCGATGCAATTGAGGCATACGGCATTAGCACGGACAGCGTGCAGGTGCAGGTGGCCCAGGGGGTGGAGCTGTGCCTATGCGATGGACAGTGGACGCAGCGCGTAGATTTGGCCGTGGCCGACCTGTCAGCCCTGCGCGAGCTGTACAAGAGCACCTGCGGCATCAACATCGTGGGGCTGCTTGGGTGTGACTTCCTGCTGGCCCACTGCTCCACCATCAACCTCGGCCGACGTACCCTCACGCTACGGCGGGCGGATAGGCGCGGCGCGAAAATTGTCGACAAAAATTCTCCCCACACCATCTAGGCGAAGTCGGAGTGCCGAAAAAGTGCTATATTTGCCCGTCAATTTTCGGAGCTCTCTAACCCGCAAGTACAGGAATTAATTAATTATAAATCAGTGAGATGCAGAACAAAGGAGCAATAAGGTTCATCGCCATAGCGATGGCCGTGGTATGTTTATACCAACTATCCTTTACGCTGATTACTAGGCGTGAAGAAAAAAAGGCTGTGGCATTCGCCACGGTGGAATATGGTGTTGTGGACAGAAAGAGGGAAAGCCACTACCTCGACTCCATCTCATCGGCCACCGTCTACAACCTTGGGCTGGTGAAGTACACCTATAAAGAGTGCAAGGAACGCGAAATCAACCTCGGTCTCGACCTGAAGGGCGGCATGAACGTGATGCTCGAGGTGTCGGTTACCGACTTGGTGTACGCCTTGGCGGGCAACAGCACCGACAGCGCCTTCGTGCAAGCCATGAATGTTGCCAAGGCCACGCTGGGCAACGCCCACTTCATCGACAAGTTCGGCGATGCCTTTAAGCAGGTGGCCCCCAACGCACGGCTGGCCTCCATCTTCAATACCCCCGACCTGAAGGACAAAATCGACTACAACTCCTCCAACGATGACGTGCTGCGCGTGCTGAAGGAAGAGGCCGAAAGCGCCATCAGCAACTCGTTCAACATCCTGCGCAACCGCATCGACAAGTTCGGCGTGTCGCAGCCCAATATTCAGAGGCTCGAGAACTCGGGGCTGGTGCTCATAGAGCTCCCTGGCGTTAAGGAGCCCGAGCGTGTGCGCAAGCTGCTACAGGGCACGGCTAGCCTTGAGTTCTGGGAAACCTACGAGTTCTCGGAGCTGTTCAACTCCTTCATGGCAGCCAACGCCAAGGTGGCCGAGATCCGTGCGCTGACCGCCCAAGAGGCCGATAGCACCCCCAGCGCCAAGCCCGCCACCGTCGAGGGGGATAGCACCGCCACCGATGACCTGCTGGCCAAGATTCAAAGCAGCGAGGAGGCCGATAGCTCCACCTCGATTCAGGAGGCCAACTTCGCCCGCAGCTACCCGCTGTTTGCGCTGCTTAGCCCCAATGTGAACCAAAACAACGAGCCTAGCCGAGGCCCCGTAGTGGGCATGGCCCATTACAAGGATACCGCCGCCATCAACCAGATGTTGGCCATGGAGCAGGTGAAGGCCCAATTCCCCCGCAACGTGCGCTTCCTTTGGGGCGTAAAGTCGCCCAAATGGGACAAAACCGAAAGCCTATTCGAGCTCATCGCCATAAAGGTAACCTCGCGCGATGGCAAGGCCCCGCTCGATGGCGGCGCAATCACCGATGCCCGCGAATCGTTCAGCGACATGAAGAGCTCGGCTGAGGTGAGCATGTCGATGAACTCGGAGGGGGCCAAAATATGGAAGCGCCTGACCTCCGAGAATATAGGCCGCTCCATAGCCGTAGTGCTCGATGACTGCGTGTACTCATTCCCCACGGTGCAGACCGAAATCAGCGGTGGGCAGTCGCAGATTACTGGCGACTTCTCCATCAACGAGGCCAAGGACTTAGCCAACGTGCTCAAGTCGGGTAAGCTGCCCGCACCCGCCCGCATCATACAGGAGCAGCTGGTGGGGCCCTCGCTGGGCCAAGAGGCCATCAGCTCGGGCATCAACTCGTTCCTAGTGTCGCTGCTCATAGTGCTGCTCTACATGGTGTTCTACTATGGCCGCAGCGCGGGCCTAGCCGCCGATTTCGCCCTGCTGTGCAACCTGTTCTTCATCATGGGTGTGCTCTCATCGTTCGGCGCGGTGCTCACCTTGCCCGGCATTGCTGGTATTGTGCTGACGCTCGGCATGGCCGTTGATACCAACGTGCTGATATTCGAGCGCATACGCGAGGAGCTGCGTAGCGGCAAGGGCATCAACCTGGCCATAAGCGAGGGCTTTAAGAACGCCCTATCGGCCATCATCGATGGTAACGTAACCACCCTGCTCACGGGTGTGATATTGTACCTATTCGGCACAGGCCCCATTCGCGGATTTGCCACCACGCTGGTAATCGGCATTCTCACCTCGCTGTTCTGCGGCATCTTCATCACCCGCCTGATCATACTTGCGCTGGCCAAGCGCAACGTTACGCTGAACTTCGCCACCAAGGCATCGGCGGGGCTGTTCCGCAACATGAACATCGACTTTGTGGGCTTCCGCAAAAAGGCATACATCATTTCGGGCGCCGTGGCCGTGGTGATGATCGCTTCGCTGGCCATCAGTGGGCTCAACCCCGGCATCGACTTTGCTGGCGGCCGCTCCTATGTGGTGCGCTTCGACCGCGATGTAACCACCAACGAGGTGAGCGCGGCCCTGCGTGAGGTGCTCGGCGAGGCCCCCGAGGTGAAAACCTATGGCGGCAACAGCCAGGTGAAGATTACCACCAAATACCGCATAGCCGACAACGATGCGAACGTTGACAACGAGGTCGACTCGCTCTTCTATGTGGGGCTGAAGCCGCTGCTAACGGCGGACGTTTCGTATGAGGAGTTCCAGACCGCCTACAAGCAGAGCTCCGTCAAGGTGGGCCCCACCATAGCCGAGGACATCAAGAAGGACGCTGTGATAGCCGTAACGTTTGCTCTAATAGTCATCTTCCTGTACATCTTGCTGCGCTTCCGCCACTGGACCTACGGCGCGGGTGCCGTGTTGGCCCTGTGCCACGATGCGCTGTTCATCTTCGGCCTATTCTCGCTGTTCTATTTCAGAGTGCCGTTCGACCTCGAGATCGACCAGCAGTTCATAGCCGCCATCCTTACCATTATAGGCTACTCCATCAACGACACGGTGGTGGTGTTCGACCGCGTGCGCGAGTACATGGGGCTGTACCCCAAGCGCAGCTTCCGCGATAACATCAACCGGGCCGTGAACGACACGCTGAGCCGCACCTTCTCCACCTCGTTCAGCACCCTGATGGTGCTCATACCGATGTTCCTCTTCGGCGGCGAGGTAATCCGCGGCTTCATCTTCGCGCTGATATTCGGCGTGGTGGCTGGCACCTATAGCACCATCTGCATTGCTGTGCCATTCGCCTATACCCTAGAGCAGCGCAAGCTGAAGGCGGCCAAGAAACAGTAGCCACCGCTCCGCGTGGCCAACATAGGGGGTTCTGTACGGAACCCCCTTTTTTGCCATCGGCCCCGCTTCCTGAAATGCTAAAAAAGTGGTAATATTGTGGCCTTAAATTAAAATTGAACCAACGATTCAACCCCCACCCACCGCGATGCAACAGGGCAACATAGCCGAAACCCCGCTGATGAAGCAGTACCTGGGATTTAAGCGGGAGCACCCCGATGCCATACTGCTGTTCAGGGTGGGCGACTTCTTCGAGACATTCAGCGCCGATGCCATTAAAACATCGGAAATTCTGGGCATCACGCTCACCCGCCGGGCCAACGGCGCGGCTTCGGCGGTGGAATTGGCCGGATTCCCGCACCATGCGCTCGACACCTACCTGCCCAAGCTGGTGAGGGCGGGCCAAAAGGTGGCCATCTGCGAACAGCTAGAGGATCCCAAGCTCGCCAAAAAGCTGGTCAAGCGCGGCATCATCGAGCTGGTAACCCCGGGCATATCGCTCAACGACAACGTGCTGGAGCGCAAGGAGAACAACTACTTGGCCTGCGTACACATGGGCAAGCAGATGGCCGGCGTGGCCTTCCTCGACATCTCCACGGGCGAGTTCTACGCCTCTGAGGGCGGATGCGCCTACATCGAGAAGCTGCTCAACAACATGCACCCCAAGGAGGTGCTATACGAGCGCACCCGGCAGGCCGACTTTGTGGAGCACTTCGGCGACAAGCACTACACCACCCGATTCGATGAGTGGGCATTCAACCCCGGGAGCGCACGGGAGAAGCTGCTGAAGCACTTCAAAACGCAATCGCTCAAGGGCTTCGGTATCGATCACCTTGATTTGGCCGTGGTGGCCGCCGGTGCCATCCTCTACTACCTCGATGTGACGCAGCACCTGATGGTGGGGCACATCGCCTCCATATCGCGCATCGATGAGGACAAGTACGTGTGGATCGACCGCTTTACCTCTCGTAACCTCGAGCTATTCGGCTCGCACAACGACAATGCCCGCACCTTCATCGACACCATCGACCGCACCTCCTCGCCCATGGGCGGGCGGCTGCTCAAGCGCTGGGTGTCGTTCCCGCTCAAGGACGTGGCCGCCATCCAGCAGCGCCACAACGTGGTGGAGCACCTGCTGGCGCACCCCGCCCTGGCCGATGCCCTGCTCAGCGCCCTGCGCAATGTGGGCGACCTGGAGCGCATCTGCGCCAAGGCCGCAGTGGGGCGCATAGGCCCCCGCGAGCTGGTGCAGCTCCACCATGCGCTGGCCACCATTGCGGAGATCAAGAAGCTCTGCGCCGCCTCAGCCGACCCCACCATGCAGCACCTGGGCGAGCAGATCAACCCCTGCCCGAGTATCCGCGAGCGGATAGGTCGCGAGATTGTCCCAGAACCGCCAGCCCAGCTCGGCAAGGGCGACGTGATAGCCGATGGCGTGAACCCCGCCCTCGATGAGCTGCGCAGCATCATGCGCACGGGCAAGGAATACCTGCTCAATATGCAGGTGGCTGAGTCCGAGCGCAAGGGAATATCGAGCCTGAAGGTAAGCTTCAACAACGTGTTCGGATACTACATAGAGGTGCGCAACGTGCACAAGCACAAGGTGCCCAGCGATTGGATACGCAAGCAGACGCTCACCCAGGCCGAGCGCTACATCACCCAGGAGCTCAAGGAGTACGAGGAGAAGATTCTCGGAGCCGAGGAGCGCACGCTCGCCATAGAGCAGGAGCTCTACGCCCAGCTGCTAGCCGCCATAGGCGAGTTTGTGCCCTCGATGCAGCTCGACGCTAACCTGGTGGCCCAGCTCGACTGCCTCCTTTCGTTCGCCCTGTGCGCCAAGGACTACGGCTATTGCCGGCCCGAGGTGGACACCTCGGAGGGCATCGACATCAAGCAGGGCCGCCACCCAGTGATAGAGCGCATGCTGCCCGTAGGGCAGGAGTACGTGGCCAACGATGTGCGCCTCGACCCAGAGGAGCAGCAGATCGTCATCATCACGGGGCCCAACATGGCCGGCAAGTCGGCCTTGCTGCGCCAGACCGCCCTCATCGTGCTGATGGCCCAGATGGGCTCGTTTGTGCCCGCCCAGGCGGCCCGCATAGGCATAGTGGACAAGATATTCACCCGCGTGGGCGCATCGGACAACCTCTCGCAGGGCGAGTCCACATTCATGGTGGAGATGCAGGAGGCAGCCAGCATACTGAACAACCTGTCGGGCCGCAGCCTCATTCTGCTCGATGAGATCGGGCGCGGCACATCGACCTACGATGGCATATCTATCGCCTGGGCCATAGTGGAGTACCTACACGAGCACCCTTCGGCCAGGGCTAAGGCCCTGTTTGCTACCCACTACCACGAGCTGATCTCCATGGAGGAGTCCTACCCCCGGGTGCGCAACTATCACATCAGCATACGCGAGCTCAACAAGCAGGTGATATTCCTGCGCAAGCTCGAGCCAGGCGGCAGCGAGCACAGCTTCGGCATACACGTGGCCCAGATGGCCGGCATGCCGCAGAGCGTGATAAAACGGGCCAACGCCATGCTGGAGCGCCTTGAGCGCTCGCAGAAGGACGACTTGCGGGGCGAGCTGGCCGCCGAAGCGCCCAGCCCGGGGCGGGGCTACCAGCTGAGCCTGTTCCAGCTTGACGACCCCGTGCTGGTGGATATCAGGAATAGGATCAAGGATTTGGACATCAACTCACTGACTCCCATAGAGGCGCTGAACAAGCTCGATGAAATAAAACGCATCACGGGGCTGTAGCCGC
>JAFTDN010000186.1 GCA_017454165.1 Bacteroidales bacterium
CGTGCTGCCCATGGTGTAGCTCTCGCTGCTGGGCGATACCGTGCCGGCGCTGGAGGGGCTGGCCGTGGCACGCACCTGGTAGGTGCGCTTGCGGAACTGCGCCCGTATGGTAACATCGTGCGCGGGCATGGCGAAGCTGTAGGTGCCGATCGACTGGGTAACCTCGATTTTGTTGGCCTCGTTGCCCGTCTCGAACACCACCACCGTGCCCGCCACGTAGCCGCTGCTGGGCACCAGCGTGAAGCTGACGGTGCTTGCCAGCTCGGGCACCACGGCGTATTGGTTCTCGCCCGCTGGTGCGCCCTGCTCTATGGCTATCTGGCCGTTCTGGGCATCAAGGGTGATGATGCGCGGTGTGGCCAGCGTCCAGCCACGCCAGAGGTTGTCGCTGGTGTTGCCATCATTCACAGCCTTATACTTACCCTGCGCGGTGGCGAGCGCATCGCCCGTGAGGGCGTTACCATCGGCATTCACCAGCAGCAGATAGCGCGGGCTGGGGCAACCATCGAATGGGGTCTTGCCACCATCGATAGAGACAGTCGGAGGGGTATCCTTAAGCTTCAGCATGGTGAGCTGCTCGCAATTCGAGAATAACAGACTGCTAATGCTGGTCAAAACAGGCAGGCTAACAGTGGTGAGCGTGCTGCAATTTTCGAATGCACGTGAGCTAATGCTTGTCGCAGCGGGCAAACTAATCGTGCTAAGCCCAATGCAGCCAGCGAATGCGCTAGCACCAAGGTTTTTAGCTACAGGTAGATCAACACTATTGAGTTTTGAGCAGCCACTGAATACCTCCTGTTTAACAGTAGTAGCACTTGGCAGGCTAATACTTTCAAGAGCCGCGCATCCATAAAATGCACGTTGGCCAATGGTAACTGCGCTTGGCAAATCGACATCGATAAGTTTTGTGCAGTTCACAAACATGAAATCTTCTATAGCGGTAGCCTTCCATGTAACACTTGTTAGCACATCATTGCTAGCGAAGACCCCTTGCCCTATGCTTGTTACGCTAGGGAACATCTCTTCAAAGTTAATACTCGTAAAGCCTGCACCCGAAAATGCTGCATTACCTATGGTTTCTGCTTCGGGCAAATGAGCCTCTGCAAGCCTCCAACAGTTCTTGAATGCCGATGCCCCTATGGTTTTTACCTTTGGTAAATTAATTTCGGTGATATTGGTGCAGCCATTGAATGCATTACTGCCTATACCTATCGCCTCAGGTGCTTCGAATGCTTTTAGGTTAGAGCTAAAATAGGTTTCGCTTGAATTTGGTATTTCCACCCTTGTAGCTATCCTAAATGTATCGAGTTTCTTCAACGTATTTTTTTGGTATTGTAGATACTCCCAATCTTCGCTTAAAATGTCGCCTGCGGTAACCTCTATTGTAGTTATGTCGCTTAAGATAACACCGCTAGATAAAATGGCACTTCGTAGCGAGTATGCAGAAATTTCACTGCCTCCGTTTATTTTTACTTGCAACTTCTCGGCTGTCGCGTTAATCTCCCAGCCGTACCATAGTTCATCGGTATTGTCGCCATCGTCTACTTTGCAGTACTCCCGATAGGCTTTATTTATCAGAAGACTTTCAGAGTTACCTTGCAAAACCGTACCGTCTGTTTTCACAAATTGCAAAAATCGTGGCTGTGGGCAGCCAGAAAATGTGCTAGCATCAACTGTTGGCGGGACAAGTGGCAACCTAATATTTGTAAGTTTTGAGCATTTTTGGAAAGCATTTTTACCTATAGCTGTATCATTTGGTAAAACTACTAGGGTAAGACTCGCACAATTAGCGAATGCACCCTCACCAACCCTCTTTACGTTCAGCAACTCGACTGATTGCATACCACATTTGGTGAATGCGTAGTCGCCAATGCTCGTGGCATTAGGTGCCTTAAATGTGTGAAAGTTTGTTCCGAAATATGGATTGCTACTTGTCGTGTTAGGCACTTCTGTGGCTGTGCTTATTTCGAAAGAGATAAGTTTTGTAAGACTCGTTCTAAAAGCACGTAAAAATGCCCAATCACGTGGCAAAAAGTCGCCAGCAGTAATTGTTATGTACATTATGTCGTTATAGGGAGTAGCCCCGATAGCGTCTTCGAGCGATTTCTCGTTCGCAAAAGTTTTACTATTGCTACTGGTTTTACATGTTATCGTTCCCGCAAGTACCTTTGGAGAGCCTGTAATATTCCAGCCATACCATAGGTTGTCGGTGGTGTTGCCATCGTCTACTGATTTGTAGCCAGCTTGGTTTGCTGCATCAATCTGTAAGTAGCGAACCGATGGGCAGTCTTTGAATGCTGTAGCGGAGGTAATGACAGGCGGAGTGCTGCCCAATGCAAGGGTTGTTAAGGCCGAACAACCAGCAAATGCACTACCAATAGAGGTAACCCATGGCAGCTCAAGGCTAGCTAGAGCAGAGCAGTTTTGAAACACCCCGGCATTGAGCTCTTCCACATCTAAGCGAGCGTGAGTGAGCTTGGTGCATCCTGCAAACGCTTTCTGCCCAACGGTAAGCGGGGTTAGTTTAACCTCGATACTGCGAAGGTTGGTGCAGCTGCTGAATGCGCTTTTCCCTACTGCTTCTACAGCGGGGATCACGACAGACGCAAGGGCGCTGCAATTCATGAACGCGTAGTCGCCAATACTTGACAGCTGTTTGGCACTGAACGAGCTCAATTTGTTGCTAAAGTAGGCCCCAGTGCTACCATCTGAATTTGGAATATCGTCCGTATCAACATCTATTTTGAATGTCGTGAGTGCCTTTAAGGCACCTTTCTTGGTACGGAGATAGCTCCAGTCGCTGACCTTAAAAGTACCTGCCGTAACCTCAATGCTGGTGATGCCGCCAAGCTCCACGCCGCTGGCCTCTATGGCCGCTTGTAGCGAGGCTTGGCCTGTCTTGGTAATGGTTCCGTTCACCTTTACGGTGAGGTTCTGACCCTGGGCCTGCGCGGCCCAAGCCGTGGCTAGCAGGAGCGCGGTCAGCACGGTGCACCGTAAACGGGCGAATATCCCAGTCGCTACGGATTTAAAGCTCCCATTCGCATTGCGCGGGAGTTGATCTGTGTGCATGGGTTGGTGTTGATTCATAGCAAATTGCGATTAAGTGGTTAATGCGTGTAAAGACTATCGCAAAGGTACGGCAGCAATTTGAGCCGTGCAATACTTAAAACTAGTGATATTATATCACTAGTATTAGTGATACGGGTGTGTACGCCTCTATAATAAGTCGCTCAAAACCAGCAGTTTGTATATATTGATGATGCGTGGCATTGTTTAGTTAGCCCAATCCGAACGCTTGCGGAGCAAGAAGCCAGCGCGGCGCATCACACGTCACATGGACGGCTTCGTTCCTCGCCATGACGGGCCTTTACGGCCCGTGCTCCTGCCACAATGCCCCACCGTGGGGCGCGTACACCGCGTACCGCATACCGTGGGTTGGCACCCACGGCTGTATTCCTACGCCCCTCTGGGGCTACGCGCAGCCAACAGCCCGACATGCCGCCGCAGCATGACGGAATGGGGCAGCGCGGAGCGCTGCAACAGATACTGCCTGAGGCATCGCCCTGGGCACGGGGGTGGGATTATGCGCGATGGACAATGCAGCCCTACGGGCTGCAACATTGGCAGGTAGCAGCACCATCAGCGGCACCTGAGCCTGTCGAAGGCACCGTTGCCCACCCCACGCCTTCGACAGGCTCAGGCATCCCCACAATGCAGCCTGTAGGGCTGCAACGGACTAGAACATGTACACCATGCCCACCTGCAAGCTGCGGCTTTGCAGCATTAAGGCATCGTTCCAGCGCTTTTGCAGCGTGGAGCTCAGCCCCCAACGATACGCCACCTGTAGGGCCACGTTGTCGTAGAGCTCGTAGTCGGCACCCACGTGCAGGCCCACGCCGAAGCGGCGCAGCAGGTAATCATCATGAAACTTCTGCATGGTCATGGTAGCTCCAGGGGTGGGCGGTGTACCGCCGTCTATCACATAGGCTGCGGCGGGTAGGTATTGCTCCAGCATTTTGTCCTCCAGGGTAACGCCGCCAGGCATCTTCAGCGACATGCTCACCTGGCTGCTCACGGTGTAGCGCAGGTCGATGCCCGCTGTTATGCCCAGCTGCCCAAATGCGCACCGCACCGACAGGGGCAGACTGATGTTGTAGTGGTTGATGGTGCCTTTCATGGCAACGCCCTTGAGCTGGGCAGCACTGGCCAGCAGGCTGTCGGGTTGCTGGCCCAGCCCCTTGAGCTCAGTGCCCATCATCTTGGCCAACCCTTCGAGCATGGCCCCCGCCTCCACATTGGGCGTGGTGCCCATCTTGTCGAGCTGTAGGGCCACCTGTAGGCCCAGGGCCTCGGAGAGGTTGTAGCGCAGCTCGCCACCTAGGTAGAAGCCATGGTTGTAGCCTAAGCCCAGCCGTGTGCTGGAGTGCTGGTTTTTGGCCACTGCGTTGTTGAGGCCGTAACCAGCCTTGAATCCGTAGTGCAGCTGCGCCCAAGCCGTGGAAGTGAGCAGCAGCGCGGTTAGCGATATGACAATCCTTTTCATGATATAGACATCCGTTTGGTTTGTTGGCAAAAGTAGCAAAATTATTGCCCAATCCATCAAAAACAGCGCCATCACCTTTTGGGGAATGAGGCCCAACCCTGTTAGCACATCGCGCCCCCCTATTGAAAATTTGGGTATATTTGCAATCACATTACGCATCAAAACATGAAACAACCTACGGATATGGACTTCGATTTGATTGTAATCGGGAGCGGCCCTGGGGGCTACGTAGCGGCCATAAGGGCCAGCCAGCTCGGGATGAGGGTGGCCGTGGTAGAGCGCGAGCACCTGGGCGGAATATGCCTCAACTGGGGCTGCATTCCCACCAAGGCGCTGCTCAAGAGCGCCCAGGTGTACGAGTATGCCAAGCACGCCGAGGCATACGGTATAGCCGCCGACAACGTGCACCCTAATTTTGAGCAGGTGGTGGCCCGCAGCCGCGCCGTAGCCGATACCATGAGCAAGGGCATACAGTTCTTGTTCAAGAAGAACAACATAACGGTGCTCGAAGGGCACGGACGGCTCGTGAGCCGCAACACCGTGGCCGTGGAGGCTGCCGATGGTAGCTCCGCACAGCACACAGCCCAGCACATAGTGCTGGCCACTGGTGCCCGCTCGCGCCAGCTGCCCAACCTGCCGCAAGACGGGCAGCGCATAATTGGCTACCGTCAGGCCCTCACCCTACCCAAGCTGCCAGCTAGCATGGTGGTGGTGGGCTCGGGCGCCATCGGCAGCGAGTTTGCCTACTTCTACGCCACCATGGGCACCAAGGTAACGCTGGTGGAGTATCTGCCCAACATTGTGCCGCTCGAAGACGAGGAGGTGAGCCGCACCCTTGAGCGGGCCTTCCGCAAAATAGGCATCAACGTGAAGACGCAGGCTTCGGTGGAGGCCGTGGACACCACGGGCGAGCTGTGCCAGGTGAGCGTGCAGAGCAAGAAGGGCACCGAGACCGTGGAGGCCGAGGTGGTGCTATCGGCTGTGGGTATTGCCCCCAACGTGGAGGGTATAGGGCTCGAAGAGCTGGGCGTAGCCCTCGAGCGGGGCCGCGTAAAGGTGGATGAGCGTTACCGCACCAACGTGGAGGGCATCTACGCCATAGGCGACATCATAGCCACGCCTGCGCTGGCCCATGTGGCCAGCGCCGAGGCCATAGCCTGCGTGGAAACCATAGCCGGGCTGAACCCAGCACCCATAAACTACGCCAACATCCCTGGCTGCACCTACACCACGCCCGAGGTGTCATCGGTGGGGCTGAGCGAGAAAGCCGCCGCCGAGACGGGCCATCAGGTGCGCGTGGGCAAGTTCCCGTTCACCGCCTCGGGCAAGGCCACCGCTGCTGGCCAGCGCGATGGATTCGTGAAGCTGGTGCTCGATGCCCAAACCGATGAGCTGCTGGGCGCGCACTGCATAGGCGGCAACGTTACCGAGATGGTGGCCGGCCTGGTTGTAGCCCGCAACCTAAAGGTGAAGGGCATGGATTTGGTGCGCAGCGTACATCCGCACCCCACCATGAGCGAGGCCATAATGGAGTCCGCCGCCGCCGCCCACGGCGAGGCGGTGCACGTGTAGCTTTAGACGTAAGCTCATACGCACGTAGGGATGCGGGGTGCTCCGTATCCCTACGCTTTTTCTTGCCCCTACCATGCGTCTATCATGTAGCACTATTTTTGTACCTTTGCCCCTGCGGTACCAGCAACACTGGCACTTGCGGCATTGAAGGATTCTTATGTATAGATATTACTGAAAATCAACTAATTGACAGCCTGATTTAAATGCAACGACCATGAACAGCAGAATTCTTACTTTTATCACATTGTTAGCAGCTGCGTTTGCTGCTTGCAGCTGCACAAAGGGTAAGGGCTCCGAGGCAGATGCCCAAGTGGTGCCGAATATCGATGCAGAGGTGATGGCCGTGTTCAACCTGCTCAACGAGTTCCGCACAGGGCCCGAGGCCGACCATCTGAACAAGGACGGCTCCACCGTCAGCCTGGTGGGGCAGCTGGGCGAGCTTACGCTCGATGAGGAGCTATGCCGGGCGGCTCAAATCAGGGCCAACGAAACGGTGAAGCTCTTCTCGCACACCCGCCCAAACGGCTCCAGCAACTTCACCGTGCTCGACGAGCTGGACATCGCCCGCTCATCGGCGGGCGAGAATATCGCTGCGGGTAACAAGTCGGGCGCAGCCACATTCAAGCAATGGCGCGAGGACGGCAAGGACTACAGCGGGCAAGGCCATCGCCGCAACATGCTGGGCAACTTCACCAGGGTAGGCATTGCTTACGCCTACGATGCTAGCAGCCAGTACAAGTACTACTGGGCCATGATTCTTGTGCGATAGCGCATGGCCTTGAAGCCCCTACATGCACTGCAAACGGGCCCTACATGCAGCAGTACAGCTCCCAGTACTGCTGCATGTGGCGTTCGTATCCGAACGTAGCGGCGTAAGCCTGCTCCTGCTGAGCCCGCTGGGGGTCAAAGCTCGCCATGCCGCAACGCACCACGGCGGCCATGTGCTCTGGCTCAAAGCTGTCAAAGTAGTGGGCGTAGGGGCCGCCCACCTCGGGTAGGCTGGTGCGGTTGGAGCAGAACACGGGCTTGCCCCACTGCATGGCCTCAATCACGGGCAGCCCGAACCCCTCGCTGAGCGAGGGGAATAGCAACCCCGCGCAGTGGGCGTAGAGCCAGCGGCGCTCATCATCGGTAACGGTGCCGAGCATCAGCACGTTGGGGTGATGCAGCAGCTGCTGACGCAGCTGCTGGGCGTAGCTGCTACCTGCGTTGCCCGCTACGACGAGCTGGTAGTCGGGCAGCAAGTCCATGAGCGGGAGCAACGTGTGGATGTTCTTCTTAGGCTTCACCTCTCCTATGCTCAGAAAGAAAGGCCGCGAGGTGCTCACAGCTGGCGGTTGTTTTTGTTGGCCCTGCACTAGGTGCTCTACGCCGTTGTATATCACATGCGTGGGTTTGTTCTTCGCATCTACCCGCCGGAGCGTGTCGGCCTTAGCAAATTCCGATATAAAGCAGAGCACATCGGCGCAATCGCAATCGCGCTGCAACCGGGCGCGGTATTTCTCCTGCTTGGCCAACGTCTTTTCGTACATGAAGTTCACATCGTGAACGGTGAGTATACGCCGGGTACGCCCGCACAATGGGCGGTACGGCGACATTTGGTGCATGGAGTGCCACAAGTCGAACGTGGGCATCAGCCAGGGCATCAATCTGTAGATACGACGGGCGGTGAGGTAGTGCACGTGCTGCCCAAATTGGCCCACAAAGCTCCTAGGCACCAACAGGGTGATGCTGTGCCCATCCCCCACCGCCTCGTGCCCATGCGCAGCGTACCACCTGCCGTAGTTGAGGGCTACCTGACCTAGGCCGCAGTAGGGGTGGCGCAGGATGCTGAGGTCGATGAGTATCTGCATGGTGGACGTAGGGATGCCTAGAGAAGTACAAATATACAACATTTTTGCAAACCATACCCGCGAGCCCACAGCATCGGCACCCATATTCTCACCCACAACCAAATCGCAGGCTGGTTTCCTGCATCCGCGCCGAGCTTCAGCCCCATTGGGCAATGCGGCTGCAATTTGAAAAATAAGCGCTACCTTTGCCGCAGCGCCCACTACCTGCGCTGCCCAGCTGTAGCCACCCATGAAACGCCTGCCCCCACTAGCCGCACTCATGCTCCTTTGCTACCCGCTGATGGCCCAGCAGCACCACGGGCGGCAATACCTGCGCACCGTGCCCGCCAACCCCACGGCCCTACGCACCACGATGCAAGCCATCGACATCGACAGGCGGACGCACGACACCATATACGCCTACGCCACCCCCCAGCAAATAGCGCAGCTGCAACACGATGGGTTGAGCATTGAGCTGCTGCCCGCCCCCATACCCCGTGGCGTTCAGTTGTACGAGATGGCCCCCTCCATAACCGATATGGCCACATGGGACAAATACCCCACCCACAGCGTGTACCGGCAGCTACTCCAGCACCTCGCAAGCAGCCACCCCACGCTATGCCAGCTCGATTCAATCGGACAATCGGCACAGGGGCGACAGCTCTACATGCTACGCATAACGCATATGGCCGACACCTCGGCCAGCAAACCCAAATTCCTGTACTCCAGCACCATGCACGGCGATGAGACCGCTGGCTTCATCCTCATGCTGCGCTTGGCGCAGCACCTGCTGGCCGAGTACGGCCACAACGACAGCATCAGCAGGCTGCTCAACACCACCCAGGTGTTCATCTGCCCCAACACCAACCCCGATGGCACCTACGCCTCGGGCGACAACATCATTGGAACGCCCACCCGGCGCAACAGCAACGGGACCGACCTCAACCGCAACTTCCCACACCCCACCAAGGCGCACCCCGATGGGCAGCAGTACCAGCCCGAAACCATGGCCATGATGCGGCTGGCGCAGCGGCACCAATTCGTCATGGCCGCCAACCTGCACGGTGGGGCCGAGCTGATCTGCTTCCCTTGGGATTACTGGTACTCCCACGAGCGCACCCATCCCGACCAAGAGTGGTTCATCGGCGTGTGCCGCGCCTACGCCGACACCGTGCACTCCTACGCCCCGGCCTCCCACTTCACCGACCGCGACAACGGTATCAGCCACAGCGCCGACTGGTACCCCATAGCGGGGAGCCGCGCCGACTACATGAACTACTACCACGGCTGCCGCGAGCTCACCATCGAGGTGTCGGGCACCAAGTGCCCCGACGCCAGCTCCCTGCCGCAGTACTGGCAGTGGCACCGCCGTGCGCTCATCGACCTGATGTTCGCCACTCACACCGGCTTCGCCGGCACCGTGCGCAACCGCCACGGTGCGCCCCTGCGGGCCCAGGTGCGCATCGATGGGCACGATGCCGATGGCTCGTCCGTGTATTCCGACCCCAACAGCGGCACCTTCCACCGTCCCATCGCCCCTGGGGCATACAGTATGCACGTGGAGGCCGATGGCTACATGCCTCAGGCCAGCAGCATCGAGGTGGCGGCGGGCGCACCGCAGCCCCGCATCGAGGTGGTGCTGACGCAGCCCCAAGCCACATTCTACGTGGCGGACACCACTGGCACCCCCATAGCCTACGCCAGCGTCAGGCTCGGCACCGCCGCCACGACCACCCTGGCCGATGGCATGGCCACGTTCGATGATGTGCCCTGCGGCACAAAGCTGCCCTACCTGGTGGAGGCCGATGGCTACACATCCCTCGCTGACACCCTGCTCATAGCCGATACCACCACAGTGATGGTGCAGCTACAGGCCATAACCACCACGCCCAATGCGGTACCCATCGCCCTCGCCCCACGCCCGAAGCTATGGCCCAATCCCTTCGGGCACACGCTGCACATCAACACGCCCAGCGCACAGGCTACACGCGTGAACATCTACAACGCCCAGGGGAGGCTGGTGCGCTCCTTTACTCCGCAGCAAGCCCCCGCCACGTGGGCCCCAGCACCGCATCTCCCAAAGGGGATGTACTGGGTGGAGGTGATGCACGATGGGCGTCGCACAATACAAATAGCTGTGTATCAATAAATGAACAACATGCGTACACGCATCTCGCTAAAGCTTGCAATAGCACTCCTGCTGTGGCCCTCCGCTCATGCGGCCATGGCCCAGAATTGGGGCATCTCCCCTTCGAAGCCCAAGCTCGTAGTGCAAATTGTGGTCAGCCAAATGCACCACGATCACATAGCCCAACACTGGAATCGTTTTGGCGATGGTGGATTTAAATTGCTTGTAACCAACGGCATAAGCTGCACACAGGTGCACTACGGGCATCAGCACACGCAGGGCTGCCCCGGGCTGGCCACGCTGACCACCGGTGCCGACCCCGCCACCCACGGCATCGTGGCCAATCGCTGGTTCTCGCGCACCGACAAGTCCGATGTGCACCCCACCGCCGACACCAAGGCCCAAACCGTGGGCGGTAGCTTTGGGCAGGGGCAGCACTCGGCCCGGCTGCTGCTCACTTCGACCCTAGCCGATGAGCTGTGGGCCCATAACCCCCACAGCAAGGTGGTGGGCATAGCCATTGAGCCCAGCGCGGCCATCCTCGCCACAGGGCACAACGCCACCGGCGTGTTCTGGCTCGACACCGAACGCGGACGCTGGGTGAGCAGCACCAGCTTCGTGCAGTCCCTCCCCCCATGGGCCGACACGCTCAACTCCAAGGGGTTAGCACTCATCTACGCACAGCGCGATTGGCGCACCCTGAAGCCCATTGCCTCATACGCCATGGCTGACACCGCCTCGGCCCGAACGACCGCCCAGCTCCAACGCCGCACCAGCAAGCTACAGCAAGTCGCCGATGGGCTCATTCGCCCCGGCCAAAAGAACCCCAGCAACCTCAGCAGCCTGCTCGAGACCCCATTCGGCAACAGCTTCACCATCGATATGGCCATAGCCGCCATCGAGGGCGAGGAGCTGGGCCTCGACCGCCACACCGACTTCCTGAGCATAGCCTTTTGCCCCAACCGCACTATCGGGGCAAAGCACGGCCCAAGCTCCATCGAGATGGAGGACACCTACCTGCGCCTGGACAACGACCTCGCCCACCTACTGCGTTTTATCGACTCGCAGGTGGGGCTGCGCAACACGCTGGTGGTGCTCACCTCCGACCATGCCATTGGCCGCTCGCTCAACGAGCTCAAGGAGCTGGGATTGCCCAACGGCAACTTTAACTCGCTGCTGGCCTCCACCCTGCTCAACAGCTACCTAAGCGCTCTGTACGGCAAGGGGCAGTGGGTGTACTACTGCCACGGCCTGCACATCTACCTCAACCACCAGCTCGTGGCCGACAAGAAGCTAGAGCTCGACCTGGTCCGCCAGCAAGCGGCCTCATTCATGCTCGAATTTGGTGGCGTGGCCCGCAGCGTACCCGCGCAGCTGCTGCTGCATGGCGACAGCCCCCCCGACGCCCCGCTGGCCCCGTTCCAGCGCAGCTATAGCTGCCAGCGCTCTGGCGATGTGCTGCTCGCCCTCAACCCCGGCTGGGCCTCGGAGGAGGGGCAGCCACAGTCGATGGCCAACACCGCCCTGCCACAACACACCCACGTGCCGCTGGTGCTATGCGGATGGAAGGTGCGCCACGCCGTACTCGACCAGCGCATCGACATGGTGCAGCTGGCCCCCACTCTGGCCACGGTGCTGGGCCTACCCAGGCCCAACGGTGCGCTGGCCATGCCCATTGCCGACATCGTGAAGATGCTCGACGACTAAGCCCCTAACCATCGCCATTGGCCCAGCCGCACCCCTCACAGCGTCCACGCCATTGCGTGCGTAGCTAATGCCCATCGCCTATGAAATAAGAGGCCAGCATCAACCTACCCCACGCAATGCCCCACAGAAAAAGGGGCGCAACCTACGCCCCTGTCTATTATTCGGTGGTGGTGGGGAAGACTACCAGTCGTCACCCTCGTCGCCGGCACTTTTGACGGCCTCCGCAATCTTGTCCATCACCACGCTGGAGTAGGCATGGGTCATCACCAACGCCTTGCTCGACACCTTCTTCTGCTTGTCCTTATCGGCGAAGGGGTAGCGCTTAGTTATCTCCCACTGCTCATCGTACTTCACCTCGACGGGTGCCGAATCATCGGCAACGCCAGCAGTAATAGCAGCCACGTCTACGGCCACATTTACCCAGCCGCCGCTCTTGCGCAGGATGTCGTAGTTCTGCACCGTGAGGGTGGCCCGCACCTTGCCATCCTTGATGTCGATCTTGATGACGGGCGTGATGTGCACCGAGAACGACTGCACCCCGCCCATGTGCTGGGCGATGTCGGCCAGGGTAGAGCTGATGATGATGGAGCCAGCCTCCTTGTCGTTGAGGCTGATGGCCTGCTTGTCCTTGACAAATGTAGACGTAACCCAGTAGTTTACAGCCACATAAAGCTGCTCCTTGGTCTTGCCAGGGGCATCGATTACCTGCTGATAGGTGATGCTCTGGTTCTTGTCGAGCTTAATCTCGGGCTGCAGGTTGGCTGCGGCCTCGAGCCACTTGTCGCCGTAGCGCTCCTTGGCGTACTTCTCCAGATCCGAGGTCTTGATGACCTGAGCCTGGGCACCGATGGCCGTGAGAAGCAGAGCAATGCTTATTGATAGGAGCTTGCGCATACTATAGACCTAACAAAGCGGTAATGAGCTGTATAAGATAGTCCTCGTTTAGCTCGAGCGATTTCTCCAGCTCGTCGTAGGGAAATCTCACCATATTGCACTTGTCGGCCTCAATGGTAACCGTCATATTGCCCGTGGCCATGATCTGATTGTCGTCTTTGAGGTTTACCTTCAAAGCACATGTGTGCTGTTTGTCCTTGCCCAGGTTCATGGTGAATGTGGGAAAGTCCACCACATCGCAATTCAGAGCGGCCTCGTTCTTAACGCAATAGTTCACGGCGATGGTTTTCGACAGCTTTTGGCCATCTACGTAAAACTCTAGCGTTGTGGAGCTTAGGACATCGTCAACATCCTTGTCGGTGATTGTAGAGCCCAGCTGTGTCGCAATCTCTTTAAGGGCCTGGGTAAAGTCGAGCTCCCATTTTTGGGCATCGGCCTCGGTTTGGTAGAACACGGCATTGGCCTCTTTGTCCTTCTTGCAGCCCGAGGTAAGCATCAGGGCTGCGGCGGCCAGCAGGGTGGCCATGGTCATCAACTTGTAGCTTTTCATGTGGTTTTGAGTGTTTTAGTTTGCCTACCCGGATTTGTTGAGCGGCCTTTCGGCATGGCACCGCATTAGCGGTGCAAGATTAACGTTTTTTTTTTTGTCAAAATTTACGGCAATTTTTTTTAGGCGACAACATGTTATTGTATATAAGGCGATTAGCCGTGGTGCTTTTTGCTGCATGTGCGGCGGTGCTCACCTACTGCGTACCGAGCTGGATGCTATATGCCTGAAATACAGAATGCTGCCCAACTTTCGAAATTTGCCGACTGATACACAGCGCATTACCCGAGTTATGGGGCATCGCGGGGCAAAATTTTTGTCATCATGGCGGGTGTGTCGGGGAAAAGCGCTACCTTTAGGCCCTCACCAAACCCAATCAAGAAGACCATGTCAGTGAACAAAGTGATACTCGTGGGCAACGTAGGGCGCGACCCCGAGATTAGGGCCACCGAGAATGGCACCAAGTACGCCCGCTTCTCGTTGGCCACCAACGAGACCTTCCTCGACAAGCAGGGCCAGCGCCAAACCCAAACAGAGTGGCATCGGGTGGTGGTCTGGGGCAAACAGGCCGACTACATAGAGCTGTACGTAAAGGCGGGCAAGCTGCTCTACATCGAAGGCCGCCTGCGCACCAGCAATTACGAAAAGGACGGACAGAAGCACTACACGGTTGACGTGGTGTGCGATCGGTTCAAATTCCTAGGCCCAGCACCCGACCAGCGCCAGCCGCAAGCACAGCCCTCCGCAGCGCCAGCCATCGAGAGCACGGCGGCTGAGGTCATGCCCGAGCCCAACGACCTCCCATTCTAGCCGCATGGGGCGAGCCTGCCCCTTGGGCATTTGCTCCATGGTATTTTTTAGTACCTTTGCGGGCTGATGCTTAATTTAGCCTAGTGGTGGAAAGCCTGGCCGAATACTTCGGGGCTATAGCCCTGCACCCACTTACGCTTGCCGCCGCCGTTGAGCTGGCGGTGGTGGGTTTTTTGCTGCTGCTATCGGCCCTGATGAGCGGCTCGGAGAGCGCCTACTTCTCGCTCTCGCCCGCCGACATAAAAGCACTCGAGAGCGAGCCGCAGCGCAGCGCAGGTGCCCGTGTGCTACGGCTGCTGGCCGACTCGGAGCGGCTGCTGGCCACGGTGCTGGTGTGCAACAACCTGGTGAACGTGGGCATCGTAATCCTCTCCACGGCGGCCACCAACGCCCTGCTCGACTTTGGGCAGGCCCCGCTGGCCGGCTTCCTATTCGAAGTGGTAGTAATCACCTTCGTGCTGCTGCTCTTCGGCGAGATTATGCCCAAGGTGATGGCCACCAGCCGCCCGGCGGCCTTCGCCCGCCGCATGTCGGGACCAATCACGGCCATGGTGGTGCTCTTCCGTCCGCTCACCAACCTGCTGGTGCGCTCGGTGGGGCGCATAGGCAGCCGCCCCGCCCAGGCCAACATATCGATGGACGAGCTCAACGATGCGCTCGACATAGCCAACGCCGAGGACATCTCCGATGACCGAAAAATCCTCAAGGGAATAGTAACCTTCGGCAACATCGAGGCCAGTGAGATAATGAAACCCCGCATCGATGTGGTGGCCGTGGAGCATGACACCCCCTTCGGCGAGCTGGTGCAGACCGCCCTATCATCGGGCTACAGCCGCATCCCCGTGTACGCCGAGACATTCGACGACATCAAGGGCATACTCTACATCAAGGATCTCATCCCCTACATCGGAAAAGGCGACGGCTTCCGCTGGCAGGGCCTGATACGCGAGGCCTACTTCGTCCCCGAGAACAAAAAGATCAACGAGCTGCTAGGCGAGTTCCAGCAAAAGCGGATGCACCTGGCCATAGTGGTGGATGAGTACGGCGGCAACAACGGCATCGTCACCCTAGAGGACATCCTAGAGGAGATCGTGGGCGAAATAGCCGATGAGAGCGACGACGAGCAGCAGCTCTACACCAAAATAGACGAGCGCACCTACCTATTCGAGGCCAAGGTGCAGATCAACGACTTCTGCAAGGTGGTGCAGTGCGACGATGCGCTGTTCGATGATGTGCGCGGCGAGGCGGAGACCCTGGCCGGACTGCTGCTCGAGATTACAGGCCAAATACCCGCCCCGCACTCCAAGCTGAACCATGCCGGGTTCGAGTTCGAGGTGGATGCCGTGAGCCGCAGGCGCATAGAGCGCATTAAAGTAACATTACCCCCGCCCCATGAGCACAGCTAGGGTTCACATAGCACTCCTGGCGCTGGTCGCAACGCTGCTGACGGCCTGCGGTGGCGGATACGCACCAAAGCCCCGGGGCTACTACCGCATCGACTTCCCAGAGAAACACTACCGACCCTACGACTCCACATACCCCTTCAGGTGCAACCTGCCCGTGTACGCCTCCATCAACCCCATGGGGGCCGCCGAGCAGGGGCAGCAGTTCCTAAACATCGACATAAAACGCTACAATGCCCGCATCCACCTGACCTACATGGACATACACAACAACCTCGACCTGATGATCGAGGATGCCTTCGCCATGGCCTACAAGCACACGCAGAAAGCCGATGCGATTGACGAGAAAACCTACATCGATGAGCAGAAACGTGTGTACGGCCTGCTCTACGACATCAAGGGCAACTCGGCCAGCTCGGTGCAGTTCTTCCTCACCGACTCGCTGCGGCACTACATCAGGGGGGCTCTTTACTTCAACTGCCGCCCCAACAAGGACTCGTTGGCCCCCGTTGTGCAGTTCGTCAGAGATGATATAGTGGAGCTCATGGAATCGTGGGAATGGAAGTAGACCCACATCTGAATACCCCATCAACAAGTTATTATGCCTATAGTTAAAGAGTTTCAGGAGGAAGGAGTACAAGTGCTGCTGTGGCGAATTGTGGAGACCGAGCTAGACCTCCGCGATATGCTCGGCATCGACAACCTCAAGCTCCCCGAAAACCCGCAACGCCGGCTCGAGCGCCTCTCGGTGCTCAACCTCCTGAAACGATGCAACCTGCCCGTACCCTACAGCTACGACTCCGCTGGCAGACCCGTGCTGGCCGAGGGCCCACACATATCGGTCAGCCACACCCGCCGCTACGCCACCGTGGCCATCAGCCCCGACGCCCCCGTGGGGGTCGATGTGGAACAGGCCGACCGCAACTTCCAACGCGTATCGACCAAGTACCTCAGCACCAGTGAGCAGGGGCAAGCCCCCACGCAGGAGGAGCTAGCCGCCACTTGGTGCGCCAAGGAGGCGCTCTACAAGCTGCACTGGCCCGCACCGCTGGTGCTCGCACGCGATGTGGAGCTAAGCATAGGCCCCGATAACCTCGACCAGGGCAGGGCCAAGGCCTCCGTGGCCAGTGGAGGGCAGGGGCACGAGCTCGAGCTGCGCCTCGAGCGCTTCGATGGACACGTCCTGGCATGGGTAAAGGGGTAGCTGCGCCAATGAATAAGCCCATATGCCAACGAATACGACACGCCCAGCAGGAGCACCGCCCCTTGCTAGCCCTGCTGCTCGACCCCGACAAGACCCCCATAGCCCCTCCCATAGCCGATGAGGCCGATAGGCTCGGCGTGTCCATGCTGCTGGTGGGCGGGAGCGAGGTGCACACCGATATGAGCCAGTACGTGCGCAACCTGAGGCAGCGTACCCCCCTGCCGGTGGTGCTCTTCCCTGGCGATGCGGCCCAGTTCACCCCAGAGGCCCACGCCATAATGCTGCCCACGCTCATATCGGGCCGCAACCCCAAC
>JAFTDN010000187.1 GCA_017454165.1 Bacteroidales bacterium
CTGTAGCATGTCGCGGATGGTGGAGCTGATGAGGTCGCCTTCGGCCTGCGAGTCGGCATAGTGCAGCACCCCCACGGGCCTTTGCCCATGCTCACCCCGCGCCAATGCCTCCAAGAACGCGCTGAGGGCCTGTGGGTTGTCGAACAGCTCTATGCCCACCCCGCCGTTTGCTAGGCGTGGGGCAGCAGGTCTAGCTGGGAGGGGGGGTGGGGTGTCGGTCGATGGGGCCGAGGCGGTGTCGGCGGGCAGCTCGGGGCTCAGGATCACCGTGTCGATGGGCCGTGGTGCTGATGGACACGTGGGCTGCGGCCCTAGCAGCTCGGTCACATGCTGGGCCGAGGGGTAGCGTATGGGCCAGCTCGTGTCGCTGGGTATGAAGAAAGTGGGAACCAGCAGGATGATTAGCACCAGCAACAAAAAGCTCAGCGTTTGGTATGGCGGTACGTGAGGTTCCAAGATGGGGCTCTGGGAAAGTCGTGAATTTGCCCCAAAATTGAGAAAAACATCTGTAAAAAGGCTATCTTTACCCATCAAAAATTCGTTTTTGGTTCTGTTTTTGATGGGCATAGATACGAAGATCGGTAATCACACAGGGGGTGTCCCTACAACACAAGTTTTACGATGAAAGCACAAATTTTGGCATACATGATGGGCGTTGCGATGGCCCTGCTGGGAGGTCCGCAGCTCATGGGACAATCGGCAAGCTCCCAAAAGCTTGAAGGCGAAATACTGGAGCTGGTGAACCGCTATCGCGAGAGTAAGGGGCTTAAAGCACTGAAGCATAATGACTTCATGCGCGGTGAGGCGCTAGCGCATTCCACGCGTATGTCCACGGGCAAAGTTCCGCTCAGCCATCAGGGATTCGATGACCGCTTTGGCCGTATTGAGGCCAAGTATAGGGTGTCCGAGGGCTCCGAGAATGTGGCCTACGGCCCCAATTCGGCCTTCAAAATAGTGGAGAACTGGCTCAAGAACGATACCTACAAGGAGAACCTAGAACATAAGGATTACAACGCAGTGGGCGTGGGCGTGGCCGCCGATAGCAAGGGCGGCTACTTCGTAACCATGATCGTGGTGAACAGCCCCGAGCGGCCCAAGATAGTCCCCGCCGAGTTTGCCGCTGCCCTGCTTAAGCTCATCAACGACCATCGCAAAGAGTACGGGCTGGCGCAGCTCGCACAGAACGAGCAGATAAGGGCCGAGGCCGTGAAGTACTCCGAGCAGATGGCCAACGGCAAGGTGCCCGTGGGGCCGCCAGGCTTCGATAGCCCTGTAAAGCAGCTGGTCTATAAGATGGGCGGGCGCGAGATGGTGGAGCTCATATCGTACCAGCTCAGCACGCCCGATGAGGTTTACGGGGCCTGGATGAACAGTACGCACCAGCGCGCCACCATTGAGGGTAGCTACAACCTCACGGGCATCGGCGTGGTGCAGTCGCAGGACGGGCGCGTGTTCGTAACCCAGATATTCATGCTAAAGCGCTAGGCGATCCGCGCAATGATTGGCTTCTTCGACTCCGCAGAGCACCCCCCCCGCTACCGCCGTCTGGAAGGCGTTGAGGTGTCGTCCCTGCGGGTCGATGGGCACGAGCTGCTGAGCATCGGCCCCGAGGTGCTCATGCAGCTGGCCGAGGAGGCCATGCGCGAGGTGGCGTTCAAGCTGCGCCCGCAGCACCTGCAGCAGCTGGCCCAGGTGGTGCAGCACCCCCAGGCCAGCGGCAACGACCGCTTTGTGGCCCACACCCTGCTGCGCAATGCCGCAGTGGCCGTGCGTGGGCAGCTGCCGCTGTGCCAGGATACGGGTACGGCCACCGTGATGGCCCTTAAAGGCCATCGGGTGCTCACCCAGGGCGATGACCGCGATGCGCTGACCGAGGGCATCCGTCGCGCCTACGCCCACAACAACCTGCGCTACTCGCAGGTGGTGCCCCTGTCGATGTGCGAGGAGTGCAACTCGGGCAGCAACCTGCCAGCGCAGATCGACATCTACGCCACATCGGGCGGTGCCTACGAGTTCCTGTTCATGGCTAAGGGCGGCGGTTCGGCCAATAAAACTGCGCTGTTTCAGGAGACCAGGGTCCTGCTGGAGCCGCAGCGGCTGTTGGCATTTCTGGTCGATAAGATTCGCGCCTTGGGTACATCGGCCTGCCCTCCCTACCACATAGCTATCGTAGTGGGCGGTACATCGGCTGAAGATACGCTCAAGGCTGTGAAGTTGGCCTCGGCCAAGGCTCTCGATGGGCTACCCTCTCAGCCCGATAGGCGGGGAGGTGCATTCCGCGATGTGTCCCTAGAGCAGCAGCTGCTGGAGGCCACGCGGGGCATGGGCTACGGGGCGCAGTTTGGAGGGCAGCACTTTGCTCTCGATGTGCGTGTGGTGCGCCTGCCCCGGCATGGCGCATCGTGCCCAGTGGGGCTAGGCGTTTCATGCGTGGCCGACCGTAACATCCGCGCACGGATTGACGCGCATGGCGTGTGGATTGAGGAGCTGGAGGCCCACCCCGAACGGTTTGTCGTTGGGGGCGGTGGGTTACCCTTGCAGCCCGCCGTGCGGGTCGATTTGCGTCAGCCCATGCCCGAGCTGCTGCGTCAGCTTTCGGGCTATGCCGTGGGGACGCGTTTGTCGTTGAGCGGTCCAATAGTGGTGGCCCGCGACATTGCGCACGCCCGTTTGAATGCCGCATTGGAGCAGGGACAGCCGCTGCCAGAGTATTTCAGAAAGCATCCTATTTACTATGCAGGGCCAGCCAAAACACCCGCAGGCATGGCTTCGGGGTCGTTCGGCCCGACCACGGCGGGTCGTATGGATGCGTATCTGCCCAAATTTCAGCAGCACGGGGCGAGTTTGATAAGTATAGCAAAGGGCAATAGGAGCAAGCAGGTAACGGAGAGCTGCCAGCGCAATGGGGGGTTCTACCTAGGGAGCATTGGCGGTGCTGCGGCTATATTGGCCCAAAAGAGCATAAAGCGGGTTGAGCTGCTCGATTATCCAGATTTGGGCATGGAGGCTATTTATCGTATTGAGGTTGAGGACTTCCCAGCGTTCATCATCATCGACGATAAGGGGAACGATTTCTACGCCCAGCTGTAGCTGCACTGGATAAAAAACGAGCACCCCGCACCGAGATTCGATGCGGGGTGCTGTGCCCACTTTTTGTGTGTGGGCTACATCTTTGTGAACATGTCTTTGCCCACGCCGCAGAGCGGGCATACCCAATCATCGGGGATGTTCTCGAACGCCGTGCCCGGCGCAATGCCGCTGTCGGGGTCGCCCACCTCGGGGTCGTAGATGTAGCCGCAGGGCTCGCATACGTACTTGTCCATGTTGTTGTCCTCCTAGGAAATATTGATTGATGATATACAAATATTACGGAGCATGGATTTCGATGTTGCGAGGTATAGCAATCCCATTTGGGCTGCGGTTAGGCCACATCTCCGAAGAACAGCCGCAAATCATCGTCCACCGTGCCAATGCCGGCGATGCCGAAATTCTCGACAAGCACCTTGGCCACGTTCGGCGAGAGGAAGGCGGGGAGCGTTGGGCCGAGATGGATGTTCTTCACGCCCAGATGCAGCAGGGCCAGCAGCACGATGACCGCCTTTTGCTCATACCAGGCGATGTTCATGGCGAGCGGCAGCTTGTTGATGTCGTCCAGCCCGAATACCTCCTTCAGCTTCAACGCGATGAGCGCCAGCGAATAGCTGTCGTTGCACTGGCCGGCGTCCAGCACCCGGGGGATGCCGCCGATGTCGCCCAGGGGCAGCTTGTTGTACTTGTATTTGGCGCAGCCGGCGGTGAGGATGACCACGTCTTTCGGCAGCCTCTCCGCAAACTCGCGGTAGTAGTCGCGGGACTTCATACGTCCATCGCAGCCCGCCATGACCACGAACTTACGGATTGCGCCAGACTTGATTGCCTCCACCACCTTGTCGGCCAGCGCAAAAACCTGCTCGTGGGCGAAACCGCCCACAATGCTGCCTGTTTCAATTTCCGTGGGAGGCGGGCAGCTCTTGGCCTGGGCGATAATCGGCCCAAAATCCTTGGTTTGGCCGTAGGGCGCATCGATGTGTCGGCAGCCCGGAAAGCCAGCCGCGCTGGTGGTCCAAAGGCGATCCTTGTAGCTCTCAGCCGGCGGCACCACGCAGTTGGTGGTCATCAAAATAGGACCGTTGAATTTCTCGAACTCCTCCTTTTGCAGCCACCAGGCGTTGCCGTAGTTGCCCGCAAAGTGCGGATACTTTTTGAAGGCCGGGTAGTAGTGAGCGGGCAGCATCTCGCTATGGGTGTACACGTCCACGCCCGTGCCTTTGGTCTGCTCCAAAAGCATCTCCAAGTCGCGCAGGTCGTGGCCAGAAATGAGGATGCCCGGATTCTTGCGCACGCCGATGTCCACCTTGGTGATCTCTGGATTGCCGTAGGCCCCAGTGTTGGCCGCATCGAGAAGCGCCATGCCGTCCACGCCGCGCTTGCCGGTCTCGAGCGTCAGTGCCACTAAGTCGTTCACGGTGAGGCTGTCGTCCAAAAGTTTCGCCAGCGCGCTTTGCAGGAAGGCGTCTAACTCCTCGTTGTCCTTCAGCAGGGCGTTGGCGTGCTTGGTGTAGGCGGCAAGGCCCTTCAGGCCGTAGGTGATCAGCTCGCGCAGGCTGCGGATATCCTCGTTTTCCGTAGCGAACACGCCCACGGTTGCAGCCTTGGCCTCAAATTCCGATTTCGCGCCGTTCCAGCGGGCCGCTTCTGGGAGCTTCGATACGTCGCCCAGCTGGGAGAGCAGAGCCTGCTTCGTTTCCAGCGTCTTTTTGATTCGGGCGATGATGGTCTCGCGGTCGAAGTTGGCGTTGGTAACCGTAACGAACAGGTTCAACGTGATCAGGTGGTTAATTTCACGGTCGATTGGCTTGCTGGCCGCACGCAGGGCGGTGGTCACGCAGGCAAGACCCTTGGTGACGTACACCAGCAGATCTTGCATGGCGGCCACCTCTGGTTTCTTTCCGCACACGCCGCTCATTGTGCAGCCTGTGCCTTTTGCCGTTTCTTGGCACTGAAAGCAAAACATTTTGTTGTCCATATCACAAGTATTTGGTTGGTAGAACTTTATACCCAATTATCATCGATAATTTGCCCCTGTACGCTCAGCACTACGCGCTTGATGGGCACCTTGCGGTTGGCCCGTTGAGCTGCGCTCTGCGCTAGGCGTAGCAATCCTTCGCAGCATGGAACCTCCATTATAGCCACCGTGAGCGTATTGATGCGGGCTGTGTCGATGAGCTGCACCAGCTTGTCCGCATACAGACCGTGACCGCTGTCTAGCTTTGGGCAGGCGATGCATAGCTTACGATTGCTGAGCAGCTGCGGGTGAAATCCGCCCATGGCGAAGGCCGTGCAGTCGGCGGCCAGCAGCAGGTCGGCCCCCGCAAAGTGGGGGGAGGCGGGATTTATTAGGTGCAGCTGTACGGGCCAGTGCGATAGGGCCGATGTCCCAGCCATTGGGAGCCGATTGTCCATGGCCAAAGTGATGGGGGCGAAGCTTTGGCTGGTCGAGCCAGGGCAGTTGCAGCTGTGCTGTTGTTGGGGTAGCAGCGCGGTGGTATTCAGCGCGATGTCGTGCTCCTTCAGGTAGTTGAGCCCCTCTTGGAACAGCGCGTTTTGGCCGTGCTCCTTTAGGTGCTTGAGGTGGGCGACGATGGTGGCCTGCCCCTTGGGCGCTATGCGCTCCATCACGGCCCGCTCATCGTAGGGCTCGGCCTCGCGCTCCTCAATGCTGATGGCCCCCATGGGGCAATCGCCGATGCAGGCCCCCAGCCCATCGCAGTAGAGCTCGCTCACTAGGCGGGCCTTGCCACCGATGATTTGCAGGGCACCCTCGTGGCATCCCGTGGCGCAGATGCCGCAGCCGGTGCAGCGCGCTTCGTCTATCTGGATGATGTTGCGTTTCATAGCCAGTTGTTGTTTTGTAGATGAGTGATGCTGCAAAGATATGCCGCGCCATCGCGCATATGCGTAACATTTGTTACGGTATTGAAAAAACAGTATCTTTGCTCATCCCCAATTGAGTGCCTATGGATCGCAATATGTTGTTTTTCTGCTCGTTCTGCCGTCATAAGACAGACGATGAGCTGCATCAGCTCGACTGTCACATCGACCATAGCATCAGCCGCTACGAGCGCAATAGGTACATCGCCCATCAGGGCGACCCCATCCGCGACCTGTACATGCTGCTCGACGGGCAGGTGCGCACGGAGATGGTGTCGTCCACAGGAATAGTGCTGCCCGTGTCCATAATATCGGCCCCCGCGCCGCTGGCCGCCGCCTTCCTGTTTGCCACCGACAGCCGGTTCCCCGTTGATGTGATCGCCACGGAGCCGTGCCGCGTGGCCCGCATCCCGCGCAGCGCGGTGGAGGGGCAGATGGCATCATGCCCGGGCTTCCTGCGTGGCTTCCTGACCTTCAGTGCTGACCGAATGCGATTGCTATCCGACCGCATCAAGGTGTTCGGCCACAAGGGAATCAAGAGCAAGGTGGCCTACCACATCCTGCTCAACGAGCATCAGGGCGAGTTCAAGATGGGCCATAGCATCACCTGGCTGGCCGAGTACTTCGGGGTGGAGCGGCCATCGCTCTCGCGGGCCATCTCGGAGCTGGTGCGCGATGGCATCATCGCCTATCGCAATGGGAATGGGACCATACTAAATGCTGCCGCGCTGCGCGAGATGGCGCTGTAGGGCGAAGCGGCGGGTAATTTTGTTGCACGTTAATGATTTGGAACATGATGTTTAATTGTATTATGCTGATAACCACTATGTTGATTATAGTGCTGCCCAGTGCTCAGGCCAATGTTGACAGCCTTGGTCTGCGCCCTCCAATCTACGGTGAGGGCGGTGGGCTTAAGGAGTTCCGGCGCGATGTGATGAACCTGCTGCCCGAGCCCGACAGCATGGTGGCCATTGGGGGCAAGGTGTTTGTGGGTTTTACTATCAGCGAGCAGGGAGAGGTGCACGATGTGCGTGTGCTGCGTGGCCTGCATCCTGTGTACGACAGCATCACCGTGGCGGGGGTGCGGGCAGCTGCTGCCCGCACACGCTGGCAACCACAGCTGCGCGATGGCCAGCCCGAGAGCGTTACGCTCTCCATGCCCATTGTCTTCCGCGTGGATGCGGGGGCTGCACCTGCGCCGCCGCCCTCATCTCCATTGCCCTCGGAGGTTTACCTACGTCCTGACCGCATGCCTGTATATGGGGCCAATGGCTACATACGCGAGTTTGCTCGAGATGTTGAGGAGGCGTTGGTGGGGCTTGACGTGGACTCATTGGTAGCCGCAGGCGTTGCGCTAACTAGCCGTGTCATGGTTTGGAGCATGATTGTGAACGCGCAGGGGAAAATAGAGCTGCTTAGAGCAGCGACCGACAATGTGCATCCAATGATGGAAAATGCTGTGATAGAGGCTGTTAGTTCAATAAAAACCAAGTGGGCACCCGGCCTCCACCAAGGGCTACCCGTTAGCACAAAGCTGGCGTTTGAAATCAGGCTCAGCGGGGACTTCCCGATTTACGATACAGAGCCAACGTTCGATGATGCATCGGGTTTTGAGCTGTCTTCGAAAAAATTCAAAACGCTGGTGCAGCATGCAATGATATATCCCGAGATGGCGGCAGAAAAGGGGATTACTGGAACTGTCTCCTTGTACATCAGCATAAATGAGCATGGCAAGCTGGAGGGGGTAAAGGTGGTACGCAGCGCACACCGTCTACTCGATGCTGAGGCCATGCGGGCGGTAAAAACCGTGCTGAGGCGCAAAAAGTGGCATCCTGGCGTAATCAACGGCAGGGCTGTCCCCCTGAGCATTTACATGTCCCTAGTGTTCAGCCTTGGGTTGGGTTAGGTAAACCGCCTTGCCACCTCATCCCAGTTGATTATCGGCCATAGGGCTGATAGGTGGGCTGGTCGGCGGTTCTGGTAGTCGAGGTAGTAGGCGTGCTCCCACACATCGAAGGTGAGCAGCGGGCGTAGCCCTTGAACGATTGGGTTGCCCGCGTTGGGTTCCTGAGTGATGTGCAGTATGCCCTGCGCATCGGCAGAGAGCCACACCCACCCCGAACCGAACAGAGTGGCCCCCATCTGCTCGAACCTCTCCTTGAAGGCTCCAAATGAGCCGAACTGCGCATCGATGGATGCCGCAAGCTGGCCCGTGGGGGTGTTGCCCTCGCGTGGGAGTGCGAATTGGCCGAAGTAGAGATTGTGGTTCAGGATTTGTCCCGCATTGTTGAACACTCCGCCTTTGCTTGCGCATACGATGTCCTCGAGGGCCTGCCCTTCGAATCCACTGCCGGGCAGGGCGGCATTCAGGTTGTTCACATAGGTTTGCAGATGCTTGCCGTGGTGGGTTGCAATGGTTTGGGCCCCTATGATGGGCTCCAGTGCATTCTCAGCGTAGGGCAGCGCCATGAGCTGGAATTTGCCATCGACGGGTGTGGTTTTGTCCATAATGAGCGTGTTTTGGAGTGGTTGAAATCGTATTTAAAGATGGGCAATTTTTATGTGATGACCAATATCGGCGTGTATGTTTATGCAGGATTTCCCCCTTTTGGGGAGGGGCGTTCGCCACCTCGGGCAACGAAAATCGCCGATGCTGTGGGGCATCGGCGTTTTTTTAGGGCACAAAAGTGCTATTTCCCGTACTGTATGCTTGCCTGGGCGGCTGCCAGACGTGCTATGGGCACACGGAAGGGCGAGCAGCTCACGTAGGTGAGGCCGTTCTTGAAGCAGAACTCCACCGAGGCGGGGTCGCCGCCCTGCTCACCGCAGATGCCCACCTTGAGGTCGCTGCGGGTGCCACGGCCTTTCTGTACAGCCATCTCAATGAGCTGTCCAACGCCATCTTGGTCGATGGTCTGGAACGGATCGGCGGCCAGCATCTTGTTATCGAGGTAGTCGTCCATGAACCCACCTATGTCGTCGCGGCTGAAGCCGAAGCTCATCTGCGTGAGGTCGTTGGTGCCAAACGAGAAGAACTCGGCGGTTTTGGCCATGCGGTTGGCCAACAGGCAGGCGCGAGGAATCTCAATCATGGTGCCATACTTGTAGGCAATCTGTACGCCAAATTTTTCGCACACCTCAGCGTGAACGCAGTCGGCAATGCGCTTGGTGAAGTCGAGCTCCGACACATCGCAGGTTACGGGTACCATGATTTCGGGGCATGGCTTGTGTCCCTCCTTGAGGAGCTCGGCAGTGGCCTCGAAGATGGCGCGAATCTGCATCTCCGACACCTCGGGGTAGGTAACGCCCAAACGAACACCACGGTGGCCCATCATGGGGTTCGACTCGTGCAGGCTCTCGCCGCGCTTTGCCACAGCCTCGGGGCTAATGCCAAGGGCTTTGGCCAGTTCGGCCTGCTTCTCGGCACCCTGGGGTACGAATTCGTGCAACGGGGGGTCGAGCAGGCGGAAGGTAACGGGCAGCGTATCCATGGCCAACATGGTGGCCTTCATGTCCTTCTTAACGAATGGGAATAGGTCGTTCAGCGCGTTGCGGCGCTCCTCTTGGGTGCTGCTCAGAATCATCTTGCGCAGCAAGAACAGGGGCTGCTCCGAGTTTTTGCCGTAGAACATGTGCTCGGTGCGGAAGAGGCCAATGCCCTCGGCTCCAAACTCGCGTGCGGTCTTGGCATCGTCGGGCGTATCGGCGTTGGTGCGAACGCCCATCTTGCGATGCTCATCAACCAACTTCATAAACTCCTGGAAACGAGGGTTTTCTGAGGCATCCATCAGGCGCAGTTCGCCCAGATAGGTGTAGCCCTTGGTGCCGTTCAGCGTAAGCTTGTCGCCCTCCTTTATAACCACATCGGTACCAGCCACTTTGGCGGTTTTGCCAGCCACATCAACGTGCAGCGCACCAGCACCCACAATGCAGCATTTGCCCCAGCCACGGGCCACAAGAGCGGCGTGCGAGGTCATACCGCCACGGGCGGTTAGAATACCATCGGCTGCACGCATACCCTCCACGTCCTCGGGGTTGGTTTCCTCGCGCACAAGGATTACGTGCTCGCCCTTACGCTGCCAAGCCACAGCGTCTTCGGCGGTGAACACCACCTTGCCCACAGCAGCACCAGGACCGGCGGGCAGACCCTTAACCACAGGGCTAACCTTCTTCTCCTCGGCGGGGTCGCAGATGGGGTGCAGCAGCTCGTCGAGCTGAGCAGGATTTACGCGCATAACAGCGGTTTTGGCGTCGATACGATTCTCGTGGAGCATATCCATGGCCATGTTGAGGGCTGCGGTACCGGTGCGCTTGCCAACGCGGCACTGCAGCATGTAGAGCTGACCGTCCTGTATGGTGAACTCTATGTCGAGCATGTCGCGGAAAGCCTCCTCAAGGATGTCGCGTATGCCGCACAGCTCCTTGTAGGTGCTGGGCATAGCCTCCTGCATCGAGGGCAAATGCTTGTTCTGCTCGTTCTTGGTGTCGTTGTTCAGAGGGTTGGGGGTGCGGATACCTGCCACCACGTCCTCGCCCTGGGCGTTGATTAGCCACTCGCCGTAGAACAGGTTCTCGCCGGTGGCGGGGTTAC